>JAUMXK010000111.1 GCA_030535295.1 Eubacteriales bacterium
TGCAAGAGCATCTGAGGGACACATATTATTACAGCATAGGCAACAGCAATTCTGCCGAAGCATTGTATTTTTATGCTGTGTCGGAATCCAATTTATTGTATAAGGAGGAGAGCAAGAGTGAAGTATGAATGGTTACCTTATGATAAAGAACGGTATGCTACGGCACTACGAAAGGATGACCGCTCTCAAATGCTGGTATGGGATAGTGCCGCAGGGCAGGATGCCGTTATCGTGCAAACTCCTTTTGGAGTGGAAGCCAAAAATCATCTGGATGAGCTTTGTGCGGCACTGAATCAGCGTCAACCAAAGCTTTCCGGATATGTTGAAGTATTGGAAAATATTTGGCTATGCCATGTATCGGCAATAGAGAAAGCCAAAAACATGGGCTGTTCGCTTCATGATATTGCGTGTACCTATACTGTGTTTAGCTGTGAAATGGAAGGGGAACACTTTCGAATTTATGAGCCTATGAGCCAAAGTATGATTTCACCGAGTTGTCATGTGCCGCTCGAAATACGAGGAGAAGTGCAGAAGGTGGAGCAAAAGAAAGGCGGCTTGTCATTTTTTAAGTTTGGAAAAAGTGATACGAGTGACAGCGGCTTTTACCGGATAGAATTTCCGGATGGTTTACCGCAAGGCTATCAAGATGGCAGCATAGTCTATCAGGTCAGTGGTATGGAAATACCGATTACGGCAGAGATGCTGGAGTGGAGAAACATATATGTTCAGACTGTCATGAAACCGGATTTACGTGCCAAAAGTAGTGGTGTGAAGCTTGTTTAAAGGGTATCAGCAGGAAAGAGGTCAATCAAAATGAATCTAAAAACTTATACGATTACTTGTCCCTATTGCTTTCATAAAATGCAGGACGATGAAGTTCTGTTTCGCTCCGAGTTTGTCAATCATGGGGAGAATAATATCATTCCGGATGATTACGATGATATCGAGGATTATAAAGCCAGATATAGTGGCCCGAACAAAGAAGAAACCTTGCGCAAATACAAAAACTGGGACTTTTTTGTACCAAGGGAAGATGCCGTCTATGAAGAATTTTGGAAAAAGTTCAATGGAACAACCGAGGATAATCCGGCAGACAATCTATTTAAAGTAAAAGCCTATCATAGAAAAGTGCTCGACCCAATGAAGGCGGAACATCAGCAGTATATCAAAAGACAGCCCGATGGCACGGGCTTTATTCGGGATGAGCATGGCATGGTCTCGCAAATCGAATTATGGAACGGAGAGCGTTGCAATCGCCGTGTATGCAGGAATTGCCATAATCCCCTTCCGGATAATTATGGCAAGCATCCGGTCAAGTTTGCTACCATCATCGGAATCACAGGTGCCGGAAAAACGGTTTATCTTTCTCAGCTTTTGAAAAAAATGTCAACTTATGCAGTCAAAGTAGGTCTTAGTGCCATTGTAAAAAATCCCGGGATTCGGCAGTTTGTGGATAATAATGAAGTAGAGGCGGGCAAGTCTCTGCCAAGCTCGACTCCGGCCACCAGATTGCAGCAACCTCTCACCTACGAAATGGTGAAAGCCCAAGGAAATGAACGGATAACAGAAACTTTTGTGCTCTATGATGTAGCAGGAGAAGTCTTCAAAGATTCCAATCTGGTATATCGTTTTGCTCCATTTATTGAACATGCGGATGCGGCGATTGTGTTGATTGATCCGATGCAATTCGGTGTTATCAGTGAAATAGATAGGGAGGCGACGCAGCTCGATGATCCTACTACCGTATTGCAGACGATTCACAATATTGTTTCTCGTGGTGAAATCAATGAAAAATGTAATATCCCTTTTGCCATTTGTCTTTCCAAGGCAGATACTAAAGAAGTGCAAAGTGCATTGCCGGATAATATGAGAAGCGTTTTATTGCAAGATATTGTAGGGATTAAAGATAGTCGGGGGAACTTCGATACGATTTTCAATGTCAAAGATTATATGGGAATTGCAGGTGATTTAGGGACATTTATTCAAAACCACGAGCCTGTTCTGGCACAAATGCTGAGAACGAATTATTCGTCGTATGCCTATTTCGCTTTTACGGCACTGGGCTGTGATGTCATGGAAAAAATGGAAAATGGAGCGATGATTCAGTTTCCGGTGGGACCGGTACTTCCCAAAAGAATTGAAGAGCCGCTATATTGGATGTTTTATAAGCTGGGATATATCCGAAGAAATGCACATCTTCCGGGTGAAATTTATTGCCCGGAGTGTGACAGCAATGATAATTATGAATTACCGGAAGCAGAGCGAGTGATAAAAGATGTGAAGTGGCTGTTTATGTCCAAAGAAAGATATGTCAATCGCCACTGCAAGTGCTGCGGTCATAAATGGGATGACAGAGAGGGTGCGAAAGCCTAAAGGAGGAAAAATGATAAAGAAGATATGGCAATGCTGCTATACCAATGCGACGAGAGAAGCAGGCGGTACCATTTCGTCCGGTTGGCAGGCGGTAGCGGTTTCGCCCGATATTCCGGCGGAGGCTTACCGGGCATGTACCAAAATTCAGAACTCACACTCCTTTATTCAGGGAGCTATGCTGGATGAAACGGGAAATATCCTGAATTTACTCGATATTAGCGGAGATGGCTCTTACCTTTATATTATCAGGACACAATACGGTTTACATGACCGCTTGGGAAGGCCGAATATGTTTTCTCATGCTTATGTCCTTCCTTGCCAAGACAGCTCCTCAGTGGAAAATCCAAATCTCTTTCTCACCCTTGCTAATAGCAATTTTAAGACAAGTGAGGAAGAGGCGGAAAAAGAAATAGAAGAGCCGGAAAGACTGGAAGATTTTACAATTTATTCTGCATTACAGCAGGCGAAATTGAATAAGAGCACCTATAAGACCTTGATTCAATGCGTTTATGCACAAATGACGGATAAGAATATTACGAGTCCTTTATATCTGCAATACGACGGAGATGAAATGACCTTACGGGCTATTTTGTACTGTATTTATTTTGCCTTGCCTTTTTCCTTGCGCAAAAGGTTGTCGGCAGCATCTGCCAAAACGGATAATACAGGTGGAAAGACCATTGTCTTTTCAAAAGAGGCAAGTAGTCAGGCCAGATTTCTGGAGCCGTCCAGCGGCGAGAACAATGTGCTGACCGATAGACTCAAACGCCGTTTTTCTCAGCTGAACTTTCTGGATTTTACAGTAAATTATTATGAAAATCCGGAGGTTCAGAACTATTTCAAGCGTTTGGAAACAAGGGCTATTCAGCTTGGGGATGCAGCGGCGATGAATGAGCTTATCCTGAAGATTTCAGATATTCAGATATGGAATGAACTCAGACCGACTTCTACCGTCTCCAAAGAAGAATTAGCGGTAAGAATCAGTGATGCTTTGCGCTCCAAATCTCTAAAAAATGAGCGAATGGATGATTATATTGCCGGCTTATTGGAAAACATCATAGAAAATGAGATGATTTTGACAGAGGAAAGCGTGGCAATGCTCTTGGACAGAGTGAAACAATCCTCTTCACAGGCCATACGGGAAGCGGCAGAGAAATATCAGCTGCATAGGCTTTGCAAGTTGTCGATAGACGAGGCAATGCAGGAGCTTGATTCTTGGGATAAGTTGCAGGATGTTGTGGCGAAAGCCAAGAGATTTCCGGAAAATCGCTTGATGGACAAAATAGATGAAATTGCGCGGAATCTCTACGACAAGGGACTGAAAGCGGTCGAGACAGGGCGAATTGAGGAGGCGGTCACAGAATATACTCAGTATATGGCGGTGTTGCAGGAACGTATGGGTAAGGCAGGTGCTGAGAAATGTGAAATAGCTGCAAAAGAAGCTTTTTGGGATTTGGTGAATTACGACAATTTATGCTTTGACCATTTATCGGAATACAAAAAAATGGAATTCAAGCATACCAAATGCGAAGAAATGTTGATGTATTGTGACCTGATTACGCCGGCAAAAAATGATAGAGCAATGCTTTTCTTGGGAAAGGCGAATCTGTTTTTCAATCGAAAGGACATTTCTGAAGAAGCGAAACAGGAAGCGGTTCAACACAAACTGAAGGAAGCAGCCAAAAAATATTTGACAAAACCGGATAAATACTTTGACAAGTGGTGCAAAATCTTTTTCGAAACAAAAGAACAAAAGGCTTTTGAGGAATTATGTAATGTCTTTCAGATGTACCAAAGCAAAGAGGAAGCAAAGATAATGTCCGCTTTTCGAAGGTATTGGAAGCAAGTCGAAGAAAAAGAGGAAAGCAGGAAAGATATCCAAGAGATAAGCGGTATTTTTCTTTCATTTTTTGCTGAAAAAGATGATAAAAATCAGCCGATATCTCTGGATACTTGGTTGATTTTAGGGAAAGTGCGATACGGCAACGCTTTTCGAGTATTTGATTATCATACGGCTTTTATTCTGGAAGCGGATAAAAAACAAGTTGTTTCAGAGAGCGAATGTCTGAAAGAAGAAAGCTTTCAAGAAGAGGCAAATATATATGTGGAAGAAAAAGGCAAAGAATTCCGAGTGGTAAAAAAATGGCTGTCTGCCTTCCGAAAAGGAGAACCAGAGCCCGAGGGAGCGGAAAGGGGAAAAGAGGCAGCCGGATTTTTGCAAAAGTTTTTCGGTAAAAAAAGTTAGTGACGAGAAATTCTAAGAAGTGAGGAGAAAGTGAATGAAATCATGGGAACGCTTCCGGACAAAGGATTTGCTGTTTAGTTGTATGTATGGAAACGGCATCTATCAAGCGGTGAACGGCTCCGTGGCCAATCCGTTGGAAAACGAATGGGATAAAAACCGAGTAAGCCCATTACTACGAAATGTATTAACGGGAGAAGAGTATTACATCAAATATGTAAGCTCTCATA
>JAUMXK010000017.1 GCA_030535295.1 Eubacteriales bacterium
CTCGATACCTAAAGTACTATGTTTTAAGCGAAACGACGGAAGTCAGGTTATATAATTATGTGAAAAGACTGTCAATCCCTTGAATGTATAAAGTTGGCAAAAAGCCAAAGTTCATACACTGAACCGTATTGGTAAAGAAGGAAAACGGCTTTTAAAATGTTGAAAAGATAGCCATGACGGTTATGGATAGATAAGAACAGGCGAATTCTCTCGGAGAAACGCCTGTTCAGGGGGTTATAGATTTACTTAATTGATTTCTTTTACTTTTAAGAAGAGCTCCGCATTTTTTTCAATGCTTTGTTTTGAGCCGACAGTACAATGATAGTCGGATTCCAATACATTTTCAAAAAGTTTACTCATTTTTTGAAGATCTTCCAATTTGGTATCCAAAATCTCATGTCGGGTTTGCATTTTGTCGGCATGGGAAAGCTCGGTCAAATACATGGTCATGACTTCGGAGTTTTGCATAGACGGAGTCAGTGGGGTTTCTGAGCCGGAAAGTGTTCCGATAACCGCATTTTTGACATCTTCTTCCGTCATATCCAGCTGCTCAAAGTAGGCAGGAATTCCTTCGAAGGTTTTGTAGGTTTCGGCAATATTCGGGTCACGATAAGACATCAACAAAACAGTACCGTTTCGACGAATAGACGACATTCCGCCGTAAGCACCGCCTTCGACTCTGACTTTATTCCAAAGGTAATCGGTATTCAGTAACTGATTGGCCACCAAATAGCTGCCGGAATAAGTATAGCCGTATTTTTTATAATTGCTTGCCTTGGCAACAAAATTGATATTACCGCTGGTAATAAAGGCCTCTTTTTGGTTGCCGAGCACCACTCTCTCCGTTTCCGGAATATAATCAAAATCATACTGATGCTTGTCCATAAATTCGGACAGTTCTTTTCTGACAATTTCATCATCCGCTGCGGAATAGGTGACGGAGATAGTGATTTTGGCTTTTTGCAAGATTTCCTGCAAAGTCTTTTTCATCAGCATTCCAAAATCCACAAGGTCTTCTTCTTTGGCTTGTTTCCAGTGCTGAATAAAATCATAGTAGGAAATTCCGCTGACCGTTTCGTTGTAATTGCCGTTTTTGGAAAAATAACTTAAAGCACGTGTGATTGCCGAAATATGGCCGCCGCTGATCAAACTCATTTGCATACCGGATGCCTGCTCTTTGATTAAATCAGAAAGTCGTTTGTTGTCTTCAAATTTCGGATTTTTGAGAATTTCTTCGATTAATCCAAGCAATTTAGGCAAGGACTTGGCAAAGGATTTTCCTTTCACTTCCAATCCCAAACGAAAATGGTCGCTATCATCCTTGTAAGGATAGGCAGAGAGATTACTTGAAATTCCGCCGGTTTGGTCATTGATTTCATCGGCAAGCTCCGAATAATGATAATTTTCCGAGCTGACCAAGGTCAAATATCCGGAGAGCAAGTTGGCAATTTGCAGTTGCTCATTTGGCAACCAGTTGCATTCAAAGAAGACTCTGACATAGACAATACCGGATGTATTTGCCTTGCGGTACAAAATATGACCGCCGTTTTTGTATTCTACTTCGTAGTCAATTTCCGGCTTTTCACGGTCAATATCTTCTATTTGCAAAGTCGGTATTTTAGCAAGGTTTTCCTTGCTGTCCGCTGTGTTTTGATAGGCTAAAAGTTCTTGGCTACGTTGAATTAAGGCATCGATTTCCGCTTCGCTCATAGATGCTTTTAATTGTCTTAATTTTTCGCTAAGTTCCGCTTCCTTTTCTTCGTTGTAAGTAAGAGAAGGGCTCATGATAATGGAGCAACGATAAGGATTGTTTAAGAAATATTTTTCAATGCAAAGTTCCAGATATCTTTCGCTACTGACTTGACGCAGCCAACGGAATAATTCATCGTATTCAAAGGATTCAAATAAATCCTTATCATAAAGCCAATTTTTTAAAATCCCGGAAACAAAGACAATTCCCTTTGGAGTACTGCCATAATCGCCTTCTCTGAGCAAAAACTCATAAACATTGATGGCAGCTTGAATCTTCTTTTCTTCGATTCCGTTTTGGACGATTTCTGATAAGGTGTCTTGAATACAACGGAAGAATTCAGCTTCTCTATCTTTGTGAACATTTTTGGAAATGACACAAAAACTGTGTTCCCGAATACCGTTGTCGAAAAATCCGTAAATATCCTCACCCAGTCCGAGTTCCAAAAGTCTTTCTTTCAAAAGAGCTCCCGGTGCATCCAGTAAGATATATTCCAAAATTGACATCACAAGTTGCTCTTTCATAGTAAGATTGCCAAAGGCATAACTTAAGCTGAAAAAGTTTTTTTCTTCGATATTTTCTTCTTCCATCAAAGGATAATTCATGCGATATTCTTTCGGCTCGCTCCAAGGTGTGATTTCCGGTAAATCCGATTGAGGGCTTTGGAATTCAAAGCCTTCCAGATATCCTTCCAAACGCTCTAATTCAGATTCAATGTCAATATCGCCATAATAATAGATATAGCTATTGGACGGATGATAGTGAGATTTATGGAAGTCCAAAAATTCTTCATAGCTCAGCTCCGGAATGTTTTCCGGAATACCACCGGAATCAAAGCCATAGGGATGATTCGGAAACATCGCCTTGCGGATATTACGATTTAAAAGTTGCTCCGGTGTGGAGAAAGCACCTTTCATTTCATTGTAAACCACACCTTTGATGTTGATGGCTTCTTTTTTATCAAATAACTCATAATGCCAGCCTTCTTGTTCAAAGATTTTTGGATTGGTATAAATATTTGGATGAAACACGGCATCCATATAGACATCCATCAAGTTGTGCAAGTCTTTCAGATTGCAACTGGCAACCGGATATAGCGTCTTATCCGGATATGTCATAGCATTCAAAAAGGTGTTTAAAGAGGTCTTACCCAGTTGTATAAAAGGGTCTTTAATCGGAAATTTTTCAGACCCGTTCAGTACAGAATGCTCTAAAATATGGGCTACCCCATGATCTTTGTGAGGTGGCGTGCGAAAGCCGATACAAAATACACGATTTTCATCATTATTTTTTAGGAAAAGTACTCTGGCTTTGGTTTTAACGTGTTCATAAAGAAAGCCTTTGCTTTCGATATCAAGCAAATCTTTTTCCTGTATTAATTGAAATTGTTCCATGTGTGACTCCTTGTTGAGTAAATATTTAAAATCCGGATCTTGTTTTGACCGGATAACATAATTTAATGTAAAAATTGATAATCCGGATGAAGCGGCACTGTCGATTTGATAAGGCAAGAACCCAGACATACGTCTCCTTGGTAAAGTACAGCAGCTTGTCCCGGTGTTACTCCTTTGGTCGGGGTGTCGGTATATTCTATATAGATTTCGTTATTCCGCTTGCTGACAATGACAGGGATGTCCTGTTGACGATATCGGAATTTAGCAGTGCAATGTAAAGGAAAATTTGGCTCTTTTTCGAGTACCCAAGACATATCGGTACCGGTCAATGCAGTGCTGTATAGTGCAGGATGATCTTCTCCTTGTGCTACATATAAAATATTTTTCTCCAAATCTTTGCCTGCCACAAACCATGGTCTTCCATCTCCAAGACCACCTAGACCGATACCTTTTCTCTGGCCGAGGGTATAGTGGATTAAGCCGGTATGTTGCCCTACAACTTTACCGCTGACCTCTCTCATCTCACCCGGATTTGGCTTTAGAAAATGATCTAAAAAGCGGTTGAAATTGCGTTCGCCGATAAAGCATACACCGGTAGAATCCTTTTTTTTGGCGGTTTCCAGCTCGTATTTTTCGGCAATTGCTCGAACTTCCTTTTTATCCAAATGTCCAATCGGAAAGAGAGATTTGCTGAGAGCCTTTTGTCCAATTCGGGAGAGAAAATAGCTTTGGTCTTTGTTGCTATCTGCCCCTCGCAGCAAATGGAATTTGCCGTCACGTTCCTCTACTTGTGCATAATGCCCCATAGCGATATAGTCGGATTCCAGTTTCATAGCGTAATCCAGAAATGCGTTGAACTTAATTTCCTGATTGCACATAACATCGGGATTGGGGGTTCTTCCCAATTTGTATTCATTTAAAAAATACTGAAAGACAGTGTCCCAGTACTCTTTTTCAAAATTGACGGTATAAAAGGGAATCCCCAACTGTCCTGCCACTTTCATGGCATCTTTGGCATCTTCTTCTGCGGTACAGACACCGTTTTCGTCGGTTTCATCCCAATTTTTCATAAATAAGCCGATGACATCATAGCCTTGTTCTTTTAATAAAATAGCCGCAACGGAGGAGTCAACTCCTCCGCTTAGGCCTAAAATTACTCTTTTTGCCATATTATTCTGCTGCTTCCAAAGCAATTTTCATCATGTTTTGGAATGCGGTTTGCCTTTCTTCGCTGGTGGTAATTTGGTTTTTCACTAAGGAATCGGAAATGGTAACAAGGCAAGCTGCATTTTTGCCGGTTACTCGGGCATTGGAGAACAATGCAAAGGATTCCATTTCGACTGCTACACAGCCGTATTGATCTCGGATTTCGGTAAAGCTTTGTGCATTTGCCGAGCGATAGAATACATCAGAGGAATGGATTCTGCCGGTTGACATGGTAATACCGAGTTTATTTGCCGCTGCAGTCAATTTTTGATTCAATGCCGGAGAAGCTTCCAGTACTTGGCCTTCAAAGCCGTCTTGCGTTTTGGCATAGGTGGACTCGGACCAGGCATCACTTGCCAAAACCACATCATATACGTTCAAATCTTCGGTGTAGGCACCGGCAGAGCCGATACGGATGATATTATCAACACCGTAGAAAGAGAATAATTCATAAGAATAAATACCGATACTAGGCATTCCCATACCGGAGCCCATGACAGTGATTTTCTTTCCTTGGTATTCTCCGCTGTAGCCGAACATATTTCTAACAGCGTTGATTTGTCTGACATTTTTCAAAAAGGTTTCGGCGATGAATTTGGCTCTAAGCGGATCACCCGGCATCAAAACGGTTTTCGCCAAAAGGGATGGGTCTGTAATCTCAATATGAGGGGTTGGAATATTCATCATAACAATTTATCTAATACAGTAACTGTATTATCTCCTTTCTTGATAGAAGCGGCGGAATGACAGGCAGTCCGCCACATTAGATTGACAGCTTTTTGTCTTTTGTTATTTTACAATGTGTTTCACTTACGTACTTTTTAGCCTCTGACCGAATAGTTAGGTGCTTCTTTGGTAATTTGAATGTCATGCGGATGGCTTTCTTGTAAAGAAGCGGCGGTAATCTTGATCAAACGGGCATTGGTACGGAGTTCTTCAATGGTTGCACATCCGGCATATCCCATACCGGCGCGAAGTCCACCAATCATTTGGTAAACGGTATCCTCCAGTTTTCCTTTGTATGCCACTCTACCTTCTACACCTTCCGGAACAAGTTTGGATACATCGCTTTCACCGGCTTGGAAATAACGGTCTTTACTACCTTTTTCCATGGCACCGAGTGAGCCCATGCCACGATACACTTTGTATTTTCTGCCTTGGTATAATTCGGTTTCTCCCGGACTTTCTTCCGTTCCGGCAAAAAGACCGCCAAGCATACAGACATAGCCACCGGCAATAATTGCTTTTACAATATCTCCGGAATATTTGATGCCGCCATCGGCAATAATCGGAATACCGTAAGGTTTGGCGGCTTCTGCACAGTCACAAATTGCAGTGATTTGAGGAATGCCGACACCGGCCACGATTCTGGTGGTACAAATGGAACCCGGCCCAATACCGACTTTGACAGCATCTGCACCGGCTTCAATCAGTGCAACCGTAGCTTCCGCTGTGGCCACATTTCCGGCAATGATTTGCACCTCAGGATAGACCGCTTTGATTTTCTTTACCGCTTCGATAACACCCTTGGAATGACCGTGAGCGGTGTCAATCACCAGTACATCCACACCTGCTTTAATTAGGGCCTCCGCTCTGTCCAGCATATCACCTGTAACACCAAGTGCCGCACCGACCAGCAAGCGACCGTGTTCGTCTTTGGCAGCATTTGGATATAAGATAGTTTTTTCAATATCTTTGATGGTAATTAAGCCTGCTAGATTGTTGTCTTCATCTACCAAAGGCAATTTTTCAATACGGTATTTTGCCATGATTTCTTTGGCTTGCTCAAGAGTGGTACCGATAGGGCCGGTGATTAATTTTTCCGTGGTCATTACTTCCGAGATTTTTTTGTTGAAATCGGTTTCGAAACGCAGGTCACGATTGGTTAAAATACCGACCAGCTTCTTGCTTCCGGCTTTGACAATCGGTACACCGGAAATGCGATATTTTGCCATTAAGTCATTGGCTTCATAGACATAATGCTCCGGAGAGAGATAAAAAGGATCAATAATGACTCCGTTTTCTGAGCGCTTTGCTTTATCGACTTCTTCCACCTGCTTTTCAATGCTCATATTTTTGTGAATGATACCGATGCCGCCTTGTCGTGCCATTGCAATAGCCATTCTGGCTTCGGTTACGGTATCCATTCCTGCACTCATCAAAGGAATATTTAATTTAATTTTTTTGGTTAGCCATGTTGTAATATCCACTTGATGCGGTAAAACTTCCGAATAGGCAGGTACGAGAAGTACGTCATCAAATGTTACACCTTCCTTAATTATCTTTTCCATTTGTCCTCCTTTATTAAAATTTTGTCTTAAAATAATCTGATATCATTCTATGTATTCTTTATTAGAATAGCATTTTAATGACCTTCTGTCAAGGAATGATGTGGGAAATCAGTCCAGATAAAAAGCATTGAATCCTATGACTCTGCCCCATTTAACAAAATGGGAAAAAGCTACAACATGTCGTTTTCCCCAAGTGGAAACAGCCAGAAATTCTCTGCCATCTTCATTTTGAAACCATTCGGTAATGGTCATGACATGCATATTGTGATTGCTGCCATAGCCTTCCCAGACATCTCCGGAAAGAAAATTGGTCAACATTAAGACCGGAATATCTTTGGAAAGTGCTGCTTGAATCAGGCTTCTGACTTTTTCCTGCCTGCTGCCGACTCGGCTGTAATGAGCTTTCCATGAAATCCCCTTCCGCTTGGCATATTTTTTCAGACTATAAATCATCAAAAGCTGTGTCGTGCCTTGAATCAAGGGGATCATTTGAATAAACGGCCACATTTGCTCCATAAACTGTAGATAAGCTGTTTGTGGAATCGGAAAAGAAGTAAGAAAGTCCGGCAGGAGCTTTCTGTATTTTCCGGGATTGGTTTTCAGTGCCAAATACGCAAGAAAATTGCAGGCAGCCACGACTCCGCAGCCTTTTTGGGCTTTTCTTTCTCCACCCTCTATATTTAGCCACCAATTTTGATTGCCGCCGTAGGATTGGTTCGGCCTATCATTTATAATGGGAAGAAAGTTGCCTTTGCCACTATCCGAAGAAGGGCTTTCTGCTGATAAATAAATGCGTTGATGACTTTGGCTGAAATTGTGCGAAGATTTCAAAGGAGGCTCCTTTCTATAAAAATAGACGGTATCAGAAGTTTGTTTTATGGTGTGAAGTATTGTAATTCATTTTAACTCTTTCCTAAAAGAATGTCAATTTGCTTTTCCTAGAGGATTTAAAGCGTTTTTCTTTTCGATTTGAAAAAGTGTTTTGGAATTGGAAGGATATAGAAAAAGTTCTATGGAAGTTGAAAGAAAAGCTTGTATCATTTCGATATATTTTGTAGAAAAGGATGTATCTTCTGATTTTAATAGTGAAGTCCAAAACATTTTGTGTTATACTGAATATATACATTTAGGAGGGAAATTATGGCATTTGTGGAAGTAAAAGATATGTATAAGCGTTATAAAATGGGACAAACCATTATTACCGCCAATAACGGCATTGATTTTTCCATGGAAAAGGGAGAATTTGTGGTGATTCTCGGTCCGAGCGGTGCCGGAAAATCTACGGTTTTGAATATCTTGGGAGGGATGGATACCTGCGATGAAGGTAGTATTATGGTAGACGGTAAGGATATTGCCAAAATGAATTCCTATCAATTGACGAGATATCGACGCTTTGATATCGGTTTTGTCTTTCAATTTTATAATTTGATTCCCAATCTGACCAGCAAGGAAAATGTGGAATTGGCTGCTCAGATTGTTCGCAATGCCTTAAATGCTGACGAAGTCCTGAAAATGGTCGGCCTGGAGAGCCGACGCAACAATTTTCCGGCACAGCTTTCCGGTGGAGAACAACAAAGAGTGGCAATTGCCAGAGCCTTGGCCAAAAGGCCGAAGCTACTTCTTTGTGATGAGCCGACCGGTGCTTTGGACTACAAAACAGGAAAATCCATTCTTAAATTGCTGCAGGATACCTGTAAGCTGACAGGGACAACCGTCATTGTAATTACCCATAACACGGCGATTGCACCTATTGCCAATCGTGTCATAGAAATAAATGATGCCAAAGTTCGTTCCGTTCATATCAATGAAAATCCGATGTCGATTGATGACATAGAATGGTAGGTCATTATGAAAACAGCACTTCTGAAAGATATCTTTCGTGAAATAAAGCATACTCTTCCCCGCTTTTTTTCCATTATGCTGATGATTTCTTTGGGGGTATTTGTTTATACCGGCTTAAAGGGAGCTGCTCCGCTGATGATAAACACTGTCAATGATTTTACCGCTCAGACCAACATGGCGGATATTAAGGTGGAAGCGGCAATTGGCCTAAATCGAAAGGATATCTCCATTATTAATTCGCATTCTCAAATAAAATATGCCGAATGGATACATTCGGTTGATTTGAATACCCGAAAATCGGATTTGCTCATTCAAATCCAGTCTTTACCGGAAAAGCTGAGTGTCCCCTATCTGGTAAAAGGACGTTTGCCGATAGAGTCGGATGAAATTCTGCTCGATGCCGGATTGGAAGAAAAAGGCTATGAAATTGGTGAAATCATTCACCTAAAAAAAGAAATCAGCAAATTCAACTTAAACAGTGACGAAAAGAAAAATGCTCTGAGACGTTATCAATATCGAATTGTCGGTTTTTGCCATCATCCTGAATTTATCCATCCAAGTTTAAAGGGAGAAGCCAATGGCGGGCTTGGACAATTGAAAGGCTTTGCATTTGTTCGGGATGAGAATTTTACAGACGAAAACTATCAGGCTGCCCGACTTCGCCTAAAGGATATGGATGGTCTAAACAGCGATGACTATACTTACAAAGAAAAAAGTGTGAGTTTTAAAAATGAAATGGAAGCTCTACTGGAAAAAAGACCGAAAATAAGACTTCGTGATATCAGGCAGGAAGCTCAAAATAAGATTCTGGAAAATGAACATAAATTAGAACAAGCCAGACGGAAATTGGACGATGCTTCGATTTTGCTGGATAAAGCCAATAAAGATATCACGGATGGCGAAGAAAAGCTTGCCATCGCCAAACGAGATTTTGAGGTGCAAATTCAGAAGGCAAAAAATAGATTGCATAATGCCGATTCGGACTTAAGCTCTGCCAATAGGAGAATTCTTGAGGGGCAGCACTCTCTTGCCCTACAAAGTGCCCAATTGGAACAGGCTCAAAAGGAGTATGAAAAAGCTCATCGGGAATTCAATCAAGGAAAACAACGGTTGAATCAGGAAGAAGAAAGATGGAAGAAGAATTCGGCGGCTTTGGAAGACGGCTTACAAAAAGTGGAAAAAGGCCTTCTGGAGCTTCGCCATGCCGAAAATTTGATACGGGAAAACTTGAAATTGCTCTCTATTTCGCCGGATATATATAAAGAAAGGATTCTTTCCTTATTGCAACAAAAGCAGTTTCATATTTTGGAAAAAATGGGCCCTCCGGCAATGCAATATGCGGATATTCTTGAAAAGCAAGAGGCTTTACGAATCAAGAAAACAGAACTCACCGCACAAAGAGAAACGCTGGAAAAAGCTATGAAGTATATTCAGAAAGAAAAGGATAAAATGATGGATGCCGAGCAGGAATTGCAGGCCTTTGCTACCCGCCTGAATAGCGGAAAGGGTGAACTGAATCTTGCAGAGCAAACATTAAAGAAAGCAAGGAAGGATTATGATGAGGGAATTATTAAACTCAAAGAAGCACGGGATTCTCTCTTCGACCGTGAAACTAAGGCGAATTCCAAGATTCTTTCGACAGAAGAGGAATTAAAAAAAGCTAGAAAAGCTTATGATAAGAGTAAAGAAGAATATGACGAAAAGAAGGCCGAAGCCGAAATTGAGATTGCAGACGGAAAAGAAAAAATCAGAGATGCCAAGCGTGTCATTCGGGTATTAAAAGAATCCTCCTATAAAGTGCTGACCAGAGAGGATTTTGAATATTACTTTATTTATTATGATTCGGCAATCAGAATTGAATTACTTTCCAATATCTTTCCGGTCTTTTTCTTTTTGATTGCCATGTTGGTTTGTCTATCAACGATGACCAGAATGGCCGAAGAACAAAGAGGACAAATCGGTACTTTAAAAGCATTGGGATATGGCAACTGGGATGTAGCCAAGAAATATTTTTATTATGGTCTAATCTCAAGTACCTTGGGTGGGATTATCGGTATTTACACAGGACAGCCGATTTTGAGTAAAGTGGTTTTTGGTGCTTACAGCTCTACTTTTGTCATAAAAGAGCCGCTTTTTAATATGGCATGGAGATATAATATTTACTCCATGTTGATTGGTATTGCATGTACGGCTGTGGTTGCCTTTTTGGTTGTGACCAAACACTTACGTCAACATGCCTCTGCTTTGATGCGGCCAAAAGCACCAAAGGGCGGTACCAAGATTGCTTTGGAAAGAATCACTTTTCTTTGGAAACGAATGTCTTTCCTGCAAAAAGTAACCGCCAGAAATATGTTTCGCTACAAAATTCGTATGTCTATGACAATTCTTGGCATTGCCGGTTGCACCGGATTGGTCTTTTTGGGCTTTTCCTTACGGGATTCAGTTTCTCATCTCCTGCCGGTGCAATACAATGAGTTGATGAAATATCAGTATCTTGTCATCTATGATGAAGACTTAAGCGAAAAAGAAGCCAAACGTTTCAAGGAATATTTAAGTCAAACGGACATGATTGAGAAGTCGGTTGATATGGCTCTTGAGCTGGCCACTTGGAAGGAAATCGGCTACTCCATGCAAACTGTCCAGATTTTGACCCCCAAAGTCAGCCGGGACTTGGCAGCGATTCACCATTTGAGGAAACCGCTGCTTTCGGATAGCCATCTGGAGCTTAGCGACGATGCAGCCGTTATTTCTGAAAAACTTGCCAAACTGGCAGGTGTGCAAGCCGGTGACTATATTGAAATCAAGGATGTAGACAATAAAAAAATCAAGATAAAAATCAATGCTGTAGCAGAAAACTATATTGGACATTTTCTGTATTTTTCTACCAAGGGATATCATCGTTACTTCGGGAAAAATCCGGTCATGAACAGCAAAGCTTTGATTCTTAATCCAAAAGGCAGTATCAGTACACAGCAACTGGTTTCGGATTTGCTGGATTTTGATATTGTCCTGTCTGTCAGTCAGACCCGGATTGACTCAGCGATTCATACTTTGGATTCCTTGGATATCGTAGTCGGTATTATGATTTTCGTGTCCTCTCTTCTGGCTTTTGTTGTACTTTATAATTTGACCAATATCAATATTTCCGAGAGAACCAGAGAGCTATCGACCATCAAAGTCTTGGGCTTTTATCCCAAGGAAGTGACGGCGTATGTCTACCGGGAAACTTTGTTTTTGAGCTTTATTGGCATCGGTCTGGGCTATGGATTCGGCGGTGCTTTGCATAAGATGATTTTGCAGTTTATCGTTCCGGATGCCTTCCAGCTTTATCCTAAGATATTTTGGAGTACCTATGTGATTTCAGCAGTGATGACTTTGATTTTCTCCCTGGTGGTGATGATTTTTGTCCATTTCCGTCTGGGTAAAATCAATATGGTCGAGGCATTGAAATCTTATTCCTAATAATTATCCGGCAAGTCATTTTCAATGAGCAGAATATCTCCGTCTTGAATAAGCTCTTTGGCTTTGGCAAATCCGGCAAAGACATCTTTTACAACATGAATTTTTTCAGCGGGAAAAGCAGCCGCTTCCAGACCACGTTTGATGTCTTTGGTTTTGCTTTCGCCTACTAAAATAGCGTAGTCTACACATTCGGCCATGTGTTTTCCGAATTCATAGTGGATGGCTTCGTCTTCACTACCCAGCTCCACCATTCCCGGTGTCATAACAATTTTGTTGCCGTTTGGAAAGCTTTTTAGGACTTCCAAAGCATTGTTTGCACCCACGGGATTGGAATTGAATGCATCATCCAGAATATAATAATTGCCTTGCATTTTCAGCTCTAATCGGTGCTCGACCGCCTTGGTTTCCCGAATACCGAGGGCGATTTTTTCCGGACGGATTCCAAGATAAAGACCTAGAGCAATTCCGGCTGTCAAATTGGAAATATTGTGTTTGCCAAGCAGGCGGGTTTGATATTCATGGGTATTGCCTTGGTAAGTAACCTGAAAGGTCGAGCCTTTTTCTGATACTTCAATTTTGGAAATACGTACATCGGCATCGGTATATTCCCCATAGGTCATATAGTTGACGGTAGAATAGCGTTTCATGCCTGTCAAAATATTGCTGTCATCGGCATTGACAATGACGACTCCGTCTTGCCCTATGGCTCTTGCCAGCTCAAATTTGGTGGCAATGACATTGTCAAGGCTACCGAAAGTTTCCAAATGTTGAGGGCCGACGGCAGTAATGATGCCGATTTTTGGCTTGACTAAATCGCAAATTTCTTTGATGTCTCCGGTTTGTTTTGCACCCATTTCCGCTACAAAAGCTTCCAGACCGCCCTGAAAATGCTCTCTCACTGTTCGGACAACTCCCAGAGTGGTATTAAAGCTATGAGGAGTTACAAGAGTCAGATATTTGGTACTGAGAACATTTTCCAGAATAAACTTGGTACTGGTTTTGCCATAGCTTCCGGTAATGCCGATTTTGATTAAATCGGAACGGCCATCCAAAATGGTTTCCGCTTCCTTGTAAAATTTCCGAGTCAGAGATTTTTCAAACGGATTCAACAGATAATAGATAATGTATACTTCCTGATAGTTGGCAACAGCATAAAAATAAATGGAAAAGCATAGCCCGTACATAATAGCATACAGAGGCTCAAAGAACGGAAGCATAAGGATTGTCAAAGCAGCAGTAAACAGGATAAAACCGGCAATATAAACACCAATCATCCTTTTAATTCTGGCGGTATAAACCAAAGGTTTCTTGACGGGTTCACTGTTTTTCTTGCGAGTGCTGAGCAGTACCGACATCCAAACACCAAAGGCCAATATAAAGTCTTTACGGGAAAGGACGAAAACCGCTGTAAGGGCAATAAAAAAGAATATATTTACCCAGAAAGAGGCCTTGCCGAAGACATATTGTTTTTTCTTTTTCCAATTGGCAAAGCGGTCCGGGAAATAGGAATTCAGCTGAAACATATGTAAATAATGGCGAAAATCTCCCAAAACAACATGGTAGAAATAATACACGAGAAAGGCGAAAATTAAGCCGAAAAGAATATATAGTATAATGTCATTCATTTATTTTCCTCCTATAAATGCATCAATAATAGCAAGGCATCTGGCTTTTTGCTCCAGAATTGCATAATGAGTGCCGCCTTCCAGCGGAATGAGAGCACCGTCTTGCAAGAGGCTTTCCATACGTCTGCCGTCAGAAATCGTGGTGGCGGTATCATTGGTGCCCCAAAGCAAAATGGTCGGAGTACTGATTTGGGCAATGTCAGCCGCCAAATCTTCATTGACTACTTTGACCATTATTTTTTTCATTTGTTCACTGGCATTGCGATAATCTTCCGAACCGGATTTTTTTTGCTTGTTTTCCAGCCAGTGAGGATACCACTTTTTCAAAGGACTGTGTAAATATAGCCATTTCGCAAGTTTATAACGATAGACTTTGAAGTAATAAGATAGTGGCCGTTTTGGAACAAGTCCTGCACTGCCGGTTAAAATCATTTTATCATATTTTACCTGTTTGGCCATTGCAAGTAGAACCCGTCCTCCAAAAGAGTGCCCGAATACGACAGGGTTTTCTGCCTTGATTTTTTTCAGGAATTCGGCAATGGACGCCGCATAGTCATAGCTGCCCCAAACACTTTTCGGTTCTTCGCTTTCGCCAAAACCAGGCAGGTCAATGCTGATAACTCGAAAGGATTTATCATAATGTTCATGCAAAAAAGAAAACAGTTCTTTGTTGCAACCCCATCCATGTAAGATAACTAAGGGTTGCCCCTGACCGCTTTCATGATAAGCTATTTGTTGATTGTTGACTTCAATTTTCATAATCGACTCCAAATACATGATAATTTCTGTTCAAATATTATACAAAACTGTTCGAAAAACGAACAAATGTTCTTTGCGCTACTCTACTCTTTGTATTTTAGGTTTTCCTAGTTTCCAAATGGGAACTATGTTTTATTTTATCAGGAAAAGCACAAAAAAGCTATTGTAAGATTCATTTCTATTATAAAGAAATGAAAGGATATTACAATAGCTTTTCAAATTTTATTTTGATTCTTTGCTAGAAAAGGCTTATTTTAGTAGAGAAACTTACCGGAAGTCTTTTTAAAGATTTGCCTTAAATCGATATAGGTCGAAACCCGGCCGGCAAATCATTTTAATGATATGGCTTGAAATTAATATAGGTCGGAGCTTGCTTGGCAGGTCATTTTACTTGACAATACTTCTAAGAATCTTTATACTTGTTTCATTAAAGTACTCTTGAAATTTTTCGATAAGAGTATTATCAATGTTTGGAAAGGATGTATTATGGCACAGTTAATTATTCCCGAAAATTATTCGTCTTATATCGATTTGAAAAGTACAGAGAATGCTATCAAAGCGGTAAAAGACTATTTTGAAAACACTTTGGCATATAAGTTGAATCTGCAGAGAGTTTCCGCTCCTCTTTTTGTACCGGTCGAGAGTGGGTTAAATGACAATTTGAGCGGCTCGGAAAAAGCCATTAGTTTTGAAATCAAAAGTATTCCCGGCAAATCCATGGAAATCATTCACTCCCTTGCCAAATGGAAACGCATGGCTTTGAAACGCTATCACTATGAAGTCGGAGAAGGCCTTTATACGGATATGAATGCATTGCGTACTTTTGAAGATTTGGATAATTTACATTCCGTCTATGTAGACCAATGGGACTGGGAGAAAATTATTGAGCCGAAAGATTGCAATTTTAAGTTTTTGAAAAAAACGGTAGAAACCATTTATGATGTCTTTAAGGATACCGAATTGTTTGTTTCCCACCGCTACCCGAAGATTAAACCGATTCTACCGGAAAAAATTCACTTTGTATCGACTCAGGAATTGGAAGATAAATATCCGGACTTATCGGGAAAAGAAAGAGAAAATGCAATTTGTAAAAAATATGGAGCGGTTTTTGTGCACCAAATCGGGGATGTGCTGGCTTCGGGTGAAAAACATGACGGAAGAGCTCCGGACTACGATGACTGGTCATTAAACGGCGATATTCTGCTATGGTCGCCAATTATCAATATGGCAGTAGAACTCTCTTCCATGGGGATTCGAGTCAATCCGGATAAACTTAAAGAACAGCTAAAGAAAGCCGGTTGTGAGGAAAGGCTGGAACTGGATTTCCATAAGAAATTAGTAAATAATGAATTGCCTCAAACCATGGGCGGCGGTATCGGCCAATCCAGAATTTGTATGTTCTTTTTGCGAAAGGCTCATATTGGTGAAGTGCAGGCAGGAATTTGGCCGGACAGTATGCTGGAAGAATTGGCGGAACATGATATTCGTCTCCTCTAACCATTTGTCAAAACGGAAAAGATTGTTAAAGACTTACTTATTTTTGCCGATTTTGGTAAAAAATCAACTTTAAATTCTGTTTACACTGTGGTTATTTGTATAGTATAATAACAAAGATAGAATCATATGCACAGATTATTGATGAAGTGCAAAAAATCCATTCTAAAATGGATTCTAAAAAATATTAAACGTGGGCTCTGCCCTACACGAAGGAGGAAATTATGAGTAAAGTAGTCGTTGTTGGTGCCAATCATGCCGGTACCGCTGCAATCCGTACCATGTTGACCTTAAACAAAGAAAATAAGGTGGTGGTTTTTGACCAAAATTCAAACATCAGCTTTTTAGGCTGTGGAATGGCACTTTGGATTGGTGGACAAATTGACAGTGGTGACGGTCTTTTCTATTCCAATAAAGCGGAATTGGAAAGTATGGGAGCAACTGTTCACATGGAAACACCGGTAGATAATATTGATTTTGAGAAAAAAATAGTATATGCTACCGGAAAAAATGGCGAAAAATTTGAGGAAAGCTATGATAAATTAATCTTGGCAACCGGTTCTTTGCCAATTATTCCAAATATTCCTGGAAAAGACTTGGAGAATGTACAACAAGTAAAACTCTACCAAAATGCTCAAACCGTAATTGATAAATTACAAAATCCTGAAATCAAACATGTAACTGTTGTCGGTGCCGGATATATCGGTGTAGAACTTGCCGAAGCGTTTGAACGTCACAACAAAAAAGTAACTTTAATTGACGTACTGGATAGTACTTTGGGAACCTATTATGATAAGGAGTTCACTACCCTTATGGATGAAAACCTGAAAAACCATGGCATTGAATTGGCACTTGGTGAAAAGGTAGTTGAAATCAAGGGAGAAGGCAAAGTACAAAGCGTAGTTACCGATAAGAGAGAAATTGCAACCGATATGGTAGTTCTTTGCATCGGTTTCCGTCCGAATACCGACCTTGCGAAAGACAAATTGGAAGTATTCCGCAATGGTGCTTATGTTGTAAATAAAAAGCAGGAAACCTCTGCTCCGGATGTATATGCAATTGGTGACTGTGCAACGGTATTTGACAATGCAATTCAAAGCCCGAACTACATTGCGCTTGCAACCAACTCTGTTCGTTCCGGTTTGGTGGCTGCTTACAACATCTCCGGTGTTGATGTGGAAAGCATTGGTGTTCAAGGTTCCAATGGTATTTCTATCTATGGATTGAACATGGTATCTACCGGTCTTTCTCTCAGAAAAGCAGAAATGCTTGGCATGGAAGTAGAACATACCGATTTCAAAGATTTACAAAAACCGGAATTTATGGATCCGGCAAAACACAACAATCCGGAAGTTTCTATTCGTATTGTATACGACAAGAAAACACGTGTGGTACTTGGCGCACAAATTGCTTCTCATTATGATGTATCCATGGGAATTCACATGTTCTCTCTTGCCATTCAGGAACAAGTTACCATTGACCGCTTAAAGTTATTGGATATCTTCTTCTTGCCTCACTTCAACAAGCCATACAATTATATCACTATGGCAGCACTTGGTGCAAAATAAAAAGGATAACAACGGGAGTCTTTTCTATGAAAAGGCTCCTTTTTCATTTTGGTATTGCATTGCTAATCGGAACTAAGTATAATGAAACATAGGAACGAAGTGATATTTCTATCTTGCTACCCTGCTTTATCATGGACACGCAGCAAGATACTTTCCCTGAATTTTGATATGAGGAAAAGAATATGAAGTTAAAAATTTTAGAAACAAAGGATTTACTCCTGCGTCCATTTCGCATGAGTGACTTAAATGATTTTTATGAATATGCTCAAAGGGAGGAAATCGGCCCCAAAGCCGGCTGGAAACCTCATCCCAATAAAGAATTTTCAGCCAAAATTTTGCAGTCTTTTATCAAGAATAATGAGGTCTATGCCATTGTCCTAAAAGAAGAAAACAAGGTAATTGGCAGTATCGGCATACACGAGAGAATGTTGCCTGAAATGCTTGCAGTTTACTCGCAAAAAAGTTTTCGAGAAATCGGTTACGTGCTCCACTCTGCCTATTGGAACCGTGGCTTTATGTCACAGGCGGTGGCGGCAATTATTTATTATGCCTTTCATGATTTGAAGTTGGATTTTTTGGTTGTAGCTCACAGCAAAGATAATCCTGCTTCGGGACGAGTGATAGAAAAATGTGGCTTTCGCTATGTCGGTAGCATGGAAAAAGAAATGGTCTTTCTGGATGGAGAGATTCGTACCAGCTGCTACTATATTTTGGAATATGACAAATCCTATAAAGCCATATCCGACGGAAAATATGATGAAATTCCGATTTTCTAAGGATATTAGCAAAAAAAGAGAGGGCTCCCCTCTTTTTTGGTATTTAAACATACGGATTCCATCAAATATCCTTTGTTTGTGCGGTAAACTTCTTTGCAAGGATGGCACAATTGCCTATCTTGCCCCCAATTTTCTCAGAAAACGAAAAATAAAATATAGGGTAAATAGAATTACCACAAGGGTCAAAAGCCAATAGCCGATAAAGGAAATAAGTTCTTTTTCGGAAAAGCCGAAACCGATACCGACGATAATCATGGCTATGGAGAGAAAAATAAAAAACAAAACCGGAATGAGTGCAAAGAAAAGCCGAATAATCTTAGGAATTCTCCTGCTACTAGCGAGGCTACCTAAAAAATCAAATAAGAAATCCAGTATCAATTCAAAAAAGGCATCCATATTTATCTCCTTTCAAATGCTTTTTGATGGTGTAGCCTTTGTCTGAAGCGAAAGGCAAAAAATAGTGCAAATCATTTTAATGATAGTCCTTTATTGGTAATCATATCATAGACGCTGGAAAGATACAATTTAAGTTGGATTAATATTTTGTGATTTTGCCTTTTCATATGATATATGGTATACTACAGTGATATAGAATGAATTACACAAATACAGACATAAAATAAGGAGAGAAAAATGAATAAAGTGTTAAAACGCAGTGATGTTCCGCTTGAACAAACTTGGAATTTGGACGAGTTGTACTCCAATGTTGAAAATTTTGAAAATGCCAAAAGTAATTTAAAGGCAATTGTCGATGATTTTAAGCAAAGATATGAAAATTGGCTGTTGGATCCGATTACCATTAATGCCTGTTTGGATGAATATAGACATATCCTGAAACAAATTTCGGATATCTCTCACTATGCGGAATTAGGGATTACCGTCGACCAAACGAATGTAGAGCAAATTAAGCTATATCAGAAATCCAATGCTTTCCTTGCAGAGATAGAAGCAAAGCTTAGCTTTGTGGATACGGAGATTTTGATGCAAAGCGAAGAGGTCTTAAATCGTGCAAAGCAAAATTCGGAGCACGCATTGTATTTGACAAAATTGCTCAAAAAGAAGGCTCATATTCTCAGTAAAGATGCAGAGGCTGCTATCAGTAGTTTGGGAAATGCCACTGCTCTGCCTTACCGTATGTATGAAACGGTTAAATTTGGGGATATTCATTTTAAGGATATCGAGTATAAGGGAAAAAGATATCCTCTTACGTATAATAGCTTTGAAGGACACCTGGAGATGGAGCCGGATACGAAGCTGCGCCGTAAGGCATTTAAGAGATTTTCCAAGGGACTGGCAAAGTATCAACATACGACAGCCGGCTTATACAATGCTCAAGTAACCAATGAAAAAACCATTGCTACCATGCGTGGCTATGAGAGCGTTTTTGATTACTTACTGGATAAGCAGGAAAGTACCAGAGAGCTTTATGATCGCCAAATCGATACGATAATGACGGAATTGGCACCCCATATGCGTAAATATGCCAAGTTGTTGAAAAAGGTACATAAATTGAAAAAGATGACATATGCAGACCTTAAGATTGATGTCGATGCCGACTATGCTCCAAGTGTCAGCTATGAGCAAGCGAAATCTTATATTTTGGATGGTTTATCCATTTTGGGGGAAGATTATTCGAAAATGTTGGAGACGGCGTTTGAGAATCGCTGGATTGATTATGCGGAGAATCTGGGCAAAAGTACGGGGGCTTTTTGTGCCAGCCCTTATGGACATCAATCCTATATCCTGCTAAGCTTTAACGATAAGATGAATGAAGTGCTGACTTTGGCTCATGAGCTTGGTCATGCCGGTCATTTTCAATTGGCGAATAGCCATCAGAATATTTTGAACGCGGACTGCTCTCTTTACTTTGTAGAGGCACCATCTACAGCCAATGAAATCATCATGGAGAACTATTTGCTGAAACATGCAAAAAATAAGAGAATGAAACGCTGGGTACTTTCGCAAATGATTTCCAAAACCTATTATCATAATTTTGTGACACATTTACTGGAAGCAGCTTATCAAAGAGAAGTTTATAAAATTATAGACCAAGGCGGCTCAGTACAAGCGGATACTTTGAATGAAATTTACAGAAAGGTATTGGAAGATTTCTGGGGAGATAGCGTGGAGCTTACCGAGGGTGCCGAACTTACTTGGATGCGTCAGCCACACTATTATATGGGGCTCTACTCCTATACTTATTCTGCCGGTTTAACCATTGGTACACAGGTGGCAAGAAAGATTATGGATAGTCCGGAAGTGGCGGAAAATTGGCTCAAAGTCCTTCGCTCGGGCGGCAGTCTCAGCTCGGAAGAATTGGCAAAGATTGCCGGTGTGGATATCACCACAGATGAGCCTCTCAAAGATACCATTGCCTATATCGGCTCATTGATTGATGAATTGGTGGAATTATCAGAAGAATTATTCTAATCAAACAAAACCAAATACTACAAAAGGGAGATTTTATTCGGAATCTCCCTTTTGCTGTAAATATTGTATACCTAAATTTGTATGTGAGTTATTTTGAAATGATGTTTCCGTTATGTACATCTATGTTGAGCCTATAATCGCCTTCGCCAAAAGTATATTTTAAATTTTGGACTGTTATGTGCATATCATCTTCCTGTGGAGCCAGGCCCAGGATTATGCCGTTTTTCACCTTGGCATTTACGGCTACATTTTCCAGTTGGTTTTCATAATTCATGATATAATTTCCGTTTTTTAATTCAACATCTAAATTTTGCTCTTTGTATTGCCCGATAATAATGTTTCCATTTTTGACATCCATGTCCATGTCATTTTTCTGGGCGATGCTGACTAAGTTACCGTTTTTCATATCAATATTGATACTGCCGCTGTAATTATCGGGAATCAACATATAGATTGTAAAACCGGCAATGTGATAAGGCTTATTGTTTCCCGGATTAAATGAAAGATTGTAATGTTTGGTATTAATCATTTCTTCATGGTAAATCGGAATTCGCCCATGGACATCATTTTTTTGGTGTGTGGTCAAATAAAACTTTACATTTCTTTCTTTGGTTTTACCGACAACCAAATTGGCATTGGAGATATCCAGATGAATTCTTTGCAGTTGATTTTCACTATGATTTACTTGCCACTCATGCTGAATCTTTTGAAGAATATTTTCGATGCTGTCTTCGGTAATATAGCCATCTTCGATTCCGGCATCCAATAGAAGGGAATCAAAAGCCTCGCTTCCGACCTCTATAAAACTCAATCCCTTTTCTATGATATTTTCTACAATGCTCATAGAAAATTCTTCAATTTTATTTTCAAAGCTGTCAGGATAATTTTGTATGTCTTCACTAATTGTTGTGTCGAATGATTCGAAAATAGATTCAACATTTTTCTCTAATTCTTTTTCGATATGATAGAAACCACGTGATTTTGCTAGCATAAAATTGGAAAAATCAAAAATAAAAAAGGAAACAATGGCTCCTACCATGGAAATCATGGCAATAATAAATACTGCACCGATTAATTTTTTCATTATTGTCCCCTCCTTCTTGCAAGATTCCAACGAATGGATAAGTATAAGTTTTTAATGCCTTTTAGGCAAACCAAAAACAGCATAACGGTCAGATAGCAAATTAATATTGCCAGGCAAATTAAAAAGATACCAAGGAAGACAGAAGTAACGGGATGTAAGGTCATTCCCATCACTGTTACAATGGCTTTACTCGGCACCACCCAGCTGAAAAGGGATAGAAATCCGGAGACTCCCAGAGCCAGAACCGTTGCAAATAAACCGGCTAAAAGAGCTACCATAGCAACAAAAAGCGAAAGGATAATACCCAGTACCGGTGGTGAAAGCAAGATGACAGCAGCAATAATCAAAAGTACCAACCAAATGGAAGTCGGTTTCTTTGCCGGCTGATTAAAAGGCATTTGTCCCGGAGCACCACCCATTGGCGGTATCGGATTGGCATTTGGCCTTGGCGGTATTTCATGAGATAAGAACTCATCTGCAATATCTTTTGGGCTACCGAGCTCGGAAGCAATTTCGGTTTCACTTTTCCCGTGCTCCAGGCCAATTCGAAAATGTTCTTCATAATCTGAGATGATATCATTGACAATATTACCGGGATAACTTCGCAAATAATATCGTAATAAATCCAGAAATTCTCTTTTATTCATTTATGTTCCTCCTCAATATACCGTTGACACTATTGGAAAAAGCCATCCAATCATTCAACTGCTCATTGTAATAAAACTGACCTCTTTGGGTAAGACGATAGTACTTTCTAGGCGGGCCGGATTGGGATTCCATCAGATAGGTTTCAACCAATCCGTCATTGCTAAAGCGTCGAAGTAACGGATAAATGGTTCCTTCGGACATGTGAATATGTGCCGAGAGCGATTCAACCAATTCATAACCGTAAAAGTCTTTTTCCGCCAGATATGAAAGTACGCAGATTTCAAGAACTCCTTTTTTAAATTGCGTATTCATAACAATCCTTTCTTTATTCGTTTTCTTTTGTATTTTCTTCCCGATATGAACTTTCCGCTTCGTAATAACCTTGTCCGGCGTTTTCTTCTGCTTGATAGGAAGACTGATTTACGGAATTACCATTATAGTTGTTTTGGTTTTGATAAGAGCCTTGGTTATTGTTATTTTGGTAAAAACCTTGGTTGTTTTGAGGATTATAATTTTGTTGATAATTCGGATTATAATTTGGGTTGTAGCCGGAATTGTAATTTGGATGATAATAATCTACCGGCGGTAACGGCATGATTACAAGTGCAACGATATAACCAATCACACCTACAGAAGTAAAGCAGGCAAGCACCCATAAAAGTCGTACAATCGTAGAGTCAATTTCGATGTACTCTGCTACACCACCACATACACCACCCAGGATTTTGTCAGTATTGGAACGATATAATTTTTTTTGCATAATGTTTTCCTCTCCTTTATTGTGTCATTATTATGTAAAAATAAATATCTGTTTTTGTTAGATACATAATATCACACGCTACCTTTTTATGCAAGGTACTGAATGTTAAAAAATGATTAAAAATAAACAACACAAAAGATAATCGAGAAAGATGCGTAAAAAAAGGCTGTTATTCAAACAGCCTCTTTTATTAAATTTATTAAATATCAAAATCCTGAAGGCGCTTTCCGTAACGCAGCTCTTCTCTTTTACTATAAATTAATGAATCCAGTTTTTGCAGCTTTTCGAGCAATGCTTTTTCATTTTCTTCGGTGGTAAGTACCTTAGCAATTCCGCCATTAGAAATGATTACCCTTTTCTTTGCCATTAATGCTAAAATCGGATCATGGGTGGCCATGAGGACGATTTTTTCCTCGCCGACTAGAAGTTCCAAAGCCTTTTTGCGGTCGATACCTGCATTTTCGATCTCATCAATCAAAACAATCGGAGATTTGGAAAGGATTGCGGTATCGGCAATCATCAATGCTCTGGATTGACCGCCGGATAAGCCGGTAATCGGTGTATCCATTGTAAACTGCTCTCCTGCCAGTTGATTGGCTTTTTGGAAGATTTTTTCGGTAATTTCTTCTATGTTTTCTGCCATACGACTGGCCGCATGCATTTCAATGAATTCACGAACACTCAAATCCATCACAAAATTCATATTCTGGGAAAGCTGTGCCACTAAATTATTACTGGTAGAGAGCCGCCACTTTTTATCAGCACTTTTGCCGTTAATCAGAATCTGGCGATGGGTAGGAGTATCTTTGTCGGCAGTCCATTCGATATCTGCCAGCAGTCTACTTTTTCCTGAGCCGGTAGGGCCGACAATGGCCACCACTTCACCACGATGAATGGTCAATTCACCGAAAGTCTCTTTATTTCCGGATTTATCATAACCGGCTAAAATACTCATTTCATAAACTTCTTCATCATTTTCCAATCCGAGAAATTCCAGCATAGAATGAAAAAATTCTTCAAAGGATTCTTTTAGTCGTGGTATATCAATCGCCCATTCTTCCTGCTCTTCTTCGGTAATCTGGGCAAGCATTTGTGAGAAACTTTCATTTTCCCTGATACGGCTTTGTAGATTGTTTTCCATAAAAAAATCTTCTACAAAAGGGTATTTATCTATCAAATCCATAATCGGTTGCTCTAATAAATTGAGTTGTTTCATTGCTTTTCCTCCAAATTGATTTTGCGCACATTGCCAAGCTGATAGGCGGCACCGATTCTTCTCTCGCCCAGACAGTAGGAACATAAAGCTGCCGGCATAGAAAAGCGAAGTTTTTTACCTTCTAGGGTTTGGACATGTTCCTTATCATCAAAAAGCAAGGTACTCAGTTCATAAGCTCCCTGACCGGTCAGGCCATTGATGTTCATGGTAATGGCTTTGGGGTTGACAGAGCGCACTCTGGATGCAAATACTTCTCTTTCCGCTTGCGAAACAATATCTCCTTTGGTAATAACCACAATATCAGCAGATTTGAGCATTGGCCCAATTTTCTTTGGGGTATTGATTCCGCTTAGGTTGTCAATTACACAAATGGAAAGGATGTCTTCAATATAGGGAGAACAACGGTTGCATAGACCGGCACTTTCGCTGATTAAAACATCTGCTTGAATGGACAAGCCCCATTGCACCACTTCTTCAATATTGGCAACAAAATAATGGTCGGGACAAAGACCGCCGGAAAGCCCTTTTTTTACGGGTATATTGTATTTTTGGTATAATTCATCATCATCGGTATAAAGACAGTCAAATTTGACAACGGCAACCCTGAGATTTCTATCCTGCAAGGCTTTAATAGTCTTTAGGATTACTGAGGTTTTTCCTGATGATGGTGGTCCGGAAAATGTGACTAAATTCATAATGTCTCCTTTTAGATTGTATTTGCCTCGAAAATTTCTTTACAGCTTTGAATTAAGGCACTGATATCTTCGTTGTGTATCATGTCCCAGCCTACCCAGACAAAGCGATAATCCGAGGATAACATATTGTCCACTTCAGGGTGCACGGATGGGAACCTGCCTTGGTGACTTAGAATTTCGCCGATTTCTTTCCCACTGAAAAAGTCGACAACCGGTTTTAATTCTTTTTTCTTATCTTTTTTGGACAACATAAAAATCGGGGAAAGAACGGCACCTTCTTTCGGCCAAACAATGGTCATAGGTTTTTTGGCCATTTTACTAAAGAAAAACGGCATAATGCTGACAGCCGGCTTATCGTTTTTGCGATTGGAAGTGACCATTTCCGAAGGATGCATTGATTTGTGAAAACTTCGAGCAAGTTTTTTTATGCCGTCAAAGCCGTATAGCTTGTACATATTGAGTAAAAGGGCATTAAACATATCAAAATCCCCCACAGAGATACTGACGCTGTTCTCCCACTCTTCCGACAGGATTTCTTCCCAAGAAGTCGGAATCGGCCTGCCACCGAGTTCATTTTCATTGACCAAAAATACGGCAGGAACTACAGCCAGCACAGAATATAGGCCTTTGGGATCTCGTAATGAAATGGTGTCATTTTCAAAATCCGAATTGTATTTCGCAATACCGGAATAATTCTCAAAAATATTTTCATCTCGAAATTTTCCGATTAAATCTTTATCAAAAAAAAGCTCAAATCCTGCAGATAAATATAAATCTGCAATATCGTCGGAGGAGTTGGCGTTCTTTACACTGTCCTTAAGCCAGGTAAGTCCCATGGAAGCGGCTTGAAGTTCAATCGAGAAGTCATCACAATCGTTTTTTTGCTTAAACTCCTCTACTTTTTCCAACATTTGAATCCGTACCGGACATGGAAGGACCCCTTTTATTTTGATGTTTTTATCTTCTTCTTTGGCTTGGACTAAAGTCAAATCGAAATCGGACTGATTTAGATATGTTTCCAATTCCTTTATAAAAATCTCTTTGTTGATTTTCTTGGATTGGAGAGTAATGCCTAGGGTCAATTTTTTTCCCAAAGTATTTATCATCGTGTTGTCTTCTTTTATGACCTGCTTATCATATAAAAATTGAGCAATTTTTTCATTTTGGGTGACCAATTCGTATAATGTTTTATTTAATAAATTCATAAGCTGACTCCTCTTGTTAATGAGAATGGTTCTTGTTTTAGACAGTATAGCAAAAAGCAAAAAAAAGAAAAGTAGCCATAGCTACTTTTTTATCATAATATTCCTAAAATGGATTCCATAAGTCATTTTAATGATATGCCTTGAGTAAAAGAAAATTTATACTCTCTATGCATGTCATTTTAATGAATGGATTTTTCTAGGGCGATTTTATTTAGAATTTTGAAACTATTTTTGTAGTAATCTAAAAGCCCTTCTTCTTTCATTTTTGCCATTTCTCTTGACATTGTAGGGCGAGATATGGAAAGATAATCTGCCATTTCTTTACGATTGAAAGGAATGGTGAAATATTGATTTTCTTTACCGTAGGACTGCTCCAATAAGTATTTGGAAATCTTACCACGGATTTTCTTTAAAGTTAGATATTCCAGTTTTTTGTTTAGACCGAGTGCCTTGTCCGAAAGTTCACGCATGAAGTTTTGCATGAGTCTGCTATGCAAATGTGGAAATTCTGTTTGGCTAAGACTGATTTTGGTCAAATCCAAAAAATAAATCCCACAATTATCCGTTGCCCAAATACTGGCCGGCCATTTCTTTTTGCTAGAATATACCAAAATTTCTCCAAAGATTTTACCGGCATCCATTTTTGCTAAAATTTGGCTTTCTCCGGAGGAGTTTTCTTTGAGAATAACAATTGAGCCGCTTTCCACAATCCCGAAAGCCGAACAATCTTCGCCTTCCAAAGCAATGCATTCTCCTTTTAAGTAGCGCTGATATCGGGCACTATTTAGAATGGAAAGGATTTCTTCCGGATGGATACCGGAAAATAGATTCATTTTTTGTAGAATCTCCATTCCGGCAATCATTCTACGATATCTTTCTTCGGCATCGGTACAAAGCGATCCATCATATCAGGCACCATATCCAGAATCTTACTGATATTATCCTTACTATTGATATTGACAAGACGTGTGTGTCCGTCTTTGATAACCAAAATAGCCTTCGGACTAATTTTAGCCCCCATGCCTGCGGCACTGGTATTGGCTCCGGAGCCGAAAGCAACATCCATCAAAGGGATGATGGTAGTATCCTTAATAATAATTGGCTCGCCGACAACGGTTTTACTGTTTAAAAACTGGCTCATGCCGGAAATTAAGGTTGCTGCATTATTTTTCATATTATCTGCCATTGTATCCTCCTATATTTATTCCGTGATTGGTTCGGTATCTTGCTCTGCTTGGGGGCTCTCCCCTTGCAGTATGGATTTTACTTTCATAATCATTTTGTATAAGCGCCAAATTCGAATGTTAATTACCAAACGCAGCGCATAGTACAATAATTGTGCCAGCCACACTCTACCTTTGAGTTGCAGAGTTCCGCTAAATATCATTTGCTCAAAATTGGCATCTATCAGTATTTTACCACGATTTTCCGGATAAAACAAATAGAAAATGGAAAGGACATAGCCTGTATGAGAGGGATCATTTAGGCCAAACTCTAACTTGCCGTCTATCTTGCGGGGTAAAATAGAGAGTATTATTTTGAATATCCAGCGAAAAATATGCCGAATTATGTCGGGATTCCTTTGAAAATAGTCTCGGACTACTTGAAAAACAGTCCAAATCATATCCACTTTGGTCTTAAGCTTTTGCATACCGGAAAGCTTGGAAGAATCCGTATCTCTACTTTGCTCTTGCTCGACTTTATCTAACTCCACCATCCATTCTTCTTCCCGGTCATCATAGTCAGTGTAATTTTGCCGGGAGCGGTTTTTAACGGATGTAGTTTCAGAATGTGCTTTGGTTTCCGAGATTTCTTCTGTCTTTATGACAGTGGTTTCCGGGTTTGCTTTTTCGGGACTTTCTATTTCGTATTTATCCGTTGCGGATGGGGATTCTGCCGTGGGAGCATTTTCGATTTTGCTTTGCACGATATCATCGGATTTAGTGGAGATATCTGCCGGCTCTTCCTCATTGGACAAATAATCAAAAAGTTTTTTCTTAAACTCCTCTTCTTCGATTTCTTGCCAATTACTTTGCCATAAATCTTCTTCCGCCTGTTTCATTTTTTCCGGACTTTTCTTTTTCTTTTCTTCCACCGGAGTGGTCATTTTCTTGACTCGAAAGCCCAAGATTCGGACTTCTATGACATTTTCTTTTTCTAAATGCTGATAGGAAAATTGCAGGAATCGTAGGAGCCAACTGACTTTACCGCCATACAAAAAAGCAATTTCTTTATTTAATGAGATTTCATAGCGAATCGGCACCAATAAAATCAGCAACAACAAAATAATCAGAATCCCGATAACGCTTAGGAGCAGAATTCCAATCCATTTTAAGATACCTAATAAAATTGCCCAAATAATTGCCATGGTTACCTCACTATTACAGAAATTGAAAAATTTGCCTTGGCGGATTACTTTCATTCACGCTTATTTAAAATAACGCAATAAGACTGTTCTAAAGAACGTGGGAAAGTTGAGTTACCAATAATATAAGAATAATGTTGACAATGATACCGATAGGGAAAAATTGTCTTCGCTCTTTTACTGAGTGTAGTAAAGCCAGATTGCAAAGCAGAACCAAAAAGCCGATGGCCGTGTGCCACAAAAACAAATGAATTTGCTGATATAGAAGGCTCAATGCGAGAAGACATAAGCACAATAAGCCTTGTGGAACCAGTAAAGTCAAAAAATCAGCGATAATATGGTGCCCTTTGTGAAATCCTGCTGTTTTCATTCTACCATTTTTATTCTGTTGGCACAATAATTTTAATCCATAATATAGTAAAAAAATAAAATTTATACTGTATGCCAAGATAGGAAGTACCAAAGAGCGTAAAGTTGTTTTGCGAGATTGCTCCGTATTTCTTTGAGGAGATAGATTATCGGCATAAGAAATCTGAAAATAAAATCCGTTGTCGAGGCTTTGACGCAAAGCCCGAAGACTGTCTTCAAAATACGAAAGCTCGGATTGTACTGTTTGCGGGCGATACCAGGAGTACAATTCTGTAGCAAAAGTTTTTCCACGCAAATAATACAATTCATAAAAGGCAGCACTGACCAGCCTCTCAGCCAAACTGAGTGCCAATTCATTTCCCTGATAATAATAAATAGGAAAGAGCTTTTGGGTCTGCCCCTCATAAAAGCTTTGTGCGGCTCCCTTTGGAATGATAAAGAGGAGTTCTGCACGGTAGCTTTCAATGGCAGCAAGGCCGGCGGAATCATCCAGCTCTACAATTTCTATATTATCACCGGAATGCTGTAAAATTGCTTTTGAGAGCAGGCTGTTGTCATAATCGCATACCACCACTCTCACTTTTTCATCTGTCTTTGAAGGGGAAAGGGAAAAGATGGCACAAATGATTAGAATTGTGAAACAGATGAGTAATTTACTTCCCCATCCTTGATATATTATTTTTTGTTTTAATTGCCAAAGTAAAATTATCTTACGCATACCTTGCCCTCCGTAACTTATGGAAATAGAAAACAAGCAAACATAGATTGAGGCAGATGAGCGGAAGATAATCGGTACTTCCGTTTATTTTGGATAAGAGATATTGCATTCCCTGATAAAAGGGAGAAAACTTGGATAACTTCAGCCATGTATCCGGAAAGAAAGAAAGCGGCACAAATCCGCCACCGGATAGAGCCGTCAATAAAGCGGCAGGTAGGCAAAGTGTATAGTAGGACTCCACTCTTTGAAAAAAAGTACTGATAATTCGAAAAAATAAATATAGGGCCAATTGCAGGATGAAAAAATGCAACCAATAGCTTGAGCGAATCTCCATGTGCAAGAGATATTTTGCCAAGAGCCAAAGGAGCAAAAGAAATAGGCTGCATCCAAGGATTCCCATTAAAATACTATGTATGAAATAATCGGTTTTTCGAATTGATGTGATAAAAATTCTCCGGTAGCTTTTGTGCCGGTCAATCTCCAGTGCATTTTGGTAAATAACAAGTAAAATTACCAGGAGCAAGGAAAAAGAATAAAAATAATAGGCTTTTGTAAATGCGGCAGGAAATGTCGGTAAGGGATTTTTCTGTAATAAATCATTGCGTTGAAATGCAAGAGCTAAAAAATCCAAAGAAATTTCCGTGTTTCGCTGATAAAAGATTTCTTCCGGCAGATTCAGGCGAACCATTTCGTTATTGTATGTAGAAATCACTGCCTCAGAGGATAAAAGAATGTTTTCGTAGGCAAGAAAGCTTTCTTTTAAAAGGCTTTGATAAAGTGGATTTCGGCTTTGAATTCTTATCAGAGCCGGTGCTTTTTGGAAAGATTGCCACATTTCGGCAAAGTTATCCGGAAAATAAAGAAAAACATCTCCCTGCGGTATATTATCTGTAGATTCCACTTCCGCAATTTCTGCAATCGGTCGGATAGCTTTTATGAAATTATCTATTACAATTTTGGACGAAAAGGATTCATCTGCATTGTAATAATGGATTTGGAATAATTTCGGTGGCTGCTTTTCTGCGAAAAAAAGCAGAAACCCTAAAAATGCAAACAAAAAAAGGAATTGCCATTTTACACGCCATAAAGATTTACCATGAAGAATTAAATCATATTTCATGAGTAAAAGCGTGTTTTTCATAGCAATTCCTTTCATATTTTGATTGTGTAAAGGTTTATTTTTTTATGGAATCCACTAATTTCAGTACATTGCTTTCCAATTCAAGGAAGAACTTACGGATTTCATCCTGATTGGCATTGGAATAATCAAGACTCTTTTCTTTTTGGAATGGAGTAAATTGCACGGTTTCCCCATGGGATAATAGTGCCGAGCTGATATGAAATTGCATCAAGTTCTTAGGGTTGACTTCCTTTAGCTGGCTAACATCTCCGGTTAGTTGAGGATTCATTTTGACAGCAGTATTGGTATATTTGACAAATCCATCAACCACAAAGACATTTTCAATATTGGCATCCGATTCTTTTAAGGCATTTATCCATTTGCCGGATAAATCAGAATAATGAGGTTTTTGCATTTCTTCCTGTAATTTATCAATTTTATCCAAAATGAATTCTTTCCAGAAGACCAAATCGCCTTTTACTTCCTCATCCCAAGCCAATTTCAGGCTGTCTTTACCGCTTGCCAAGGCAATGCCGTTGTATAAAACCAAATCTTTGTTCTTTTCGGCAACCGAAATGATTCTTTCCAGGTATTCTTCGACAAAGGGTTTGAAGTTTTCATCCCGCACCAAATCCAAAAGGAGTTGATTGTAAAATTCAGCGAAATCTCCCAAATTCTCGGTGACAAGATAGATGTCCCCTTTGATTTCATACTCTTCTCCATTTACATCGAGTTTGCGAGAACTTCCTTTCTCCACGACCATGTGCTTATCATAGTATTCCAGAATTCTTTGTAAGTATTTCTTTTCGTTCAGCTTTTTAAAACTGGACAGTTTCAGTGGATTAAGAGCCGGTTTAAAATATTTTTTGGCTTTTTCAATGCTTTCAATTGACAAGGTTTCCAAAGCAGCCTCCAATGCATCAGCACTGGCAAAAGAGGTTTCCTCGCTTAAGCTCAAAATCCCGTCTTTGGATAAGTAAAGCGGTTGACTCAACAATTTTGGAATGGCAATAATTTGTTCCTGATTTTGTTGCAGCACATTGATATCGATGCTTTCAATGCCCTTGATATTCAGGCGTAAATCCAGTTCGGATTTGCTGTTTTTTGCATCCAGCTTACTGTGTAACTTAAAGCCGGAATTATTTAGAAAGTCTTTGTAGGATGATAAAAACGGGTTAAAATCATCGACAATGGAGATGGAGTCGGAATGAACCTCATGGTATAAATCCATTTTGGAAAGTTCCGAAGTCTTTAGGATGGCTTGCAGAAGTCTTTCGGGATTGCTTTTGGGGCGAAACACTCCGGTAATCCATAATATGCCTACTATTAAAAAGATAACACATAAAAGGACGGCAAGCCCAAGTTTCGAGGAAGAAAAGCCGTGATTTTTATTTATGCTTTTATCGGATTTACTTGCACATACTGTTTTGGGTTTTTGATATTTTTTTATTTTTGAGTAGGACGACTCTGATTTTTTTTCTTCTATTATAATAGGAGCTATTTCTTCGGCAGAAACAGCTGAATTATTTTGGTCGTTCTTATTTTGTGTTTGCTCTGTCATACATACTCCTATTCCAAAGACATAACAATATAAATAAAACGCTCCCGCTAATATCAACTTTCATATTAACAAGAGCGTTTTGTTTCTTTTATTTCCAGTTTTATATTATTTAAAATCTTTTAAGTCAATATTATCAAATGCGGATTGTAATGAAGTCATTGCTTCTGTACTGGTAGCACCTGCCAATGCATCATTTTCCTTCTTTTGAGGAGTATGTTGCTTTTTAGGTTGTCTTGGAGTAGTTGGAGCGGTTTCTCCACTCTTCATACTCAGACGGATTCTTTTTTCCGCCTTATTTACTTCCAGTACACGCACTTGAACTTCTTCACCGACTTTTAAGACATCTTCGGCAGACTTGATGTGCTTATCCGAAATTTGAGATAAATGTATCAAGCCCTCCACACCGGTAGGCAATGCTACAAATGCACCGAAATCTTTGATTCTCATTACTTTTCCGTCGTACATTTCTCCGGCAACATAATCAGTATCTACTGTATTCCAAGGGTCTTTGGAACGGTCTTTCATACCCAAACGGATTTTCTTTTTGGCACGGTCTACTTCCAGAACATATACGGAAACCTCTTGTCCTTCGCTGACCACTTCTTCCGCTTTGCTGACATGCTCCCAGCTTAAATCTTCCAGACGAATCAATCCATCTACGGCTCCGATATTGACAAAGACACCGAAGTCCATAATTTTCTTTACAACACCGGTAAATTCATCGCCAACACTGACTGTTTGGAACATTTTTTCTTTTTCTTCTTGAATTTGTTCTCTTTCTAATTCTTTACGAGAGAAAACAACACGGTTGCTGCTCTTATCCAGTTCCAAGACGAGAACAGGGAAGGTTTGATTGACCAAGTCATTCAAATCTTCAATATAGTATGCAGAAGATAAGGATGCAGGCATAAAGCCTTTTACTCCCATAAAGTCACATAAAACCCCACCCTTAATAGCCTGTACGACTTTTACATGAAGAGGCGTTTTATCGGTATGTGCTTTTTCAATCAACATCCATCCTTCTAAACTGGATGCTTTTGTAATGGATAATTCAACATTACCCGAACCGTCGTCTGTTCTTAAAATTTCAGCTTTGATTTTATCACCGACATGATATTTTTCATTTGGCTTTTGCTCCGGTTCTAAAGGCATTTCACTTGCAGGAATAATGCCATCGGAAATATAGCCGAAATTGACAAGAACTTCTTTGTCGTTCACACCAATGATTTCGCCCTCGACTAAATCGCCGTTTTTGACTTTTTTCAAAGATGCTGTAATCTCTGCTTCATAATCTGCCATTGATTCCGTCGGTGCAACCACTTCTTCTTGGACAGATTCGGTTGTTTCAATTGTTTCCTGCATTGTGTTTTTCATCTCATCCATAACTAAACCTCACTTTTTTTCATCTACTTAAACAACTAACACGCATTGTTTGAAAAGTAAACTTATCGCTATGATTTTTACAATCCGTTTGATAAGATTGTGCTCTTTTCCGGCTATTTAAAAGCCTTACACTGTTTTGCTCAATCGAACAATCCGACAAAGTATGACTTTCGGGATGTGCATGGAAAAGTTGAGTCAATCACCTTCAATGCTTTAAAATACTAAGTTTACAATCTCCCAATAGTTATTCTATCATACTTTATAGGAATTGAAAAGAGAATTTTCTAATTTTCTTCGCTCTTCTGTTAATTTAGTTAATTCCCAAAGTAAGTTCTAGGTTTAAGGTCTGACTGGAACTTA
>JAUMXK010000018.1 GCA_030535295.1 Eubacteriales bacterium
CTCCTGCCATCGTCCTATCCATTACCGATAAAATCGTTTCCTTGGAGGCCTCTTTGTACCAAAAGCTTTCTACACCAATAGATTGAGCCTTTTTAATCCAAGAAACTTCCGGCATACTGGTTACTATGATTATTTTTATTTTCGGCCACTTACGCTTAATCTTCTCCGCAGCTTCCAGACCACTGGAGCCATCATTCATCAATACATCCATCAGAATCAAATCAACAGGATGTTTTAAAATATAAGTATCTGCAAAAGCAGCCGAGCTGATACTGCAACTTAGCTCATATTTTTCGCTGTTTTCAATAAGCAACTCAAACATCTGTCTTGGAACATACTGGTCATCCACCACCATTACTCTGATTTTTTCCATCTATCTCACCCCTTTTGGCATACGAACTTTTAATAAAAATCTTGGTAAGCTTTCTATTTTCATGGTTCCACCGGCCATTTCAATACTTTTCCGCAAATTTGCCAAGCCACCGCTTTCTTTTATTTTCCCTTTGGGTGGTCTGCCATCATTGCTGATTTCCATTCGGAATATATCTTTTTTATCTTCTATGTCTACTTTCAAAAGACTTCCATTGGCATGACGAACCGCATTATTTAGACACTCATGAATCACATGGATGACGGTATTTCGAATTTGCTTCTCTCTCGGCAATTTTCCTTTTAATACAATTCGAACCCCCACACTTTTTGCAGCATTCATCAAATTTTCCCAATCGCTAGGATCGGCGTTTTGCTCCGCTTCCCCTTTCATTATAGCAATATTCTGTTTCCAATGCGCTATTAAGTCCTCTCTGTTTTTCGTGTCAGAACTTAAATAATTGCGAAAACTTAGCAACGCTCGTCCTATATCATCATGAACCTTTATTTTTGCTGCCAGAATTTCTTTTTCTCTTGTCAGCTCATCTACCTTACTGATATATTCTTTCAATTTTCTGTTGACTTCTTCCAGGCGAAGATTTCGATTTTTGATTTCTTGTGTCAGACGATATTCTTCTGTTACATTGACTGAAACCGTTTCTCGAATTTTATCATGAAGATACTGCTGGATATTCCAAACCTCCTTGTTCGTTTGAACAAGGTAACCCGAACGATTGGATAGCAGCAATATATTATCTTTGCTGTCTAAATGATGAAGTTTCCTATCACAAAGATTGGCATTCATCACTACATGTCCGAAAAGCTCATGACTGATAGCATGCATCTTATCATTAACCAAAAGCGGAGTACCATCCGGCATAGAAAAACAGATTCCGTCCGGCAAAGCATCCAGACTTTCTTTTATGGTATTGGCTGTAACCATATTTTGTTTCCTTTTTTTTACAATTTGATGTAAAATATACTCCGCTACTGCCAAGATGAACATAAAAATACTTGTGGCAATTATGATTTGAAATCTCTCCTCAGAATTTAAATTATTCAATTGCATGATAATTCCCTGATTTCCTACAATATCTGCAATAAATTGATTTAAAAAAACAGAGAGTCCCATAACCGATACTACCAGTGCAAGTACAATTCTATATTTTCTTATTTCAACCGTCCTCAGCAGCAAAGAAATACCGCTCACTGCAAGGACAATACTGCATCCACCGAAAAAAGTAATCCAGAAATGCGTTATATCTCCAAACATCATCTCAGCCCCCCTGTCTGAACTTGAAGTGTAATATACTCCGTTCTTTCATCCGCAATATATTCTATTTGTAATTCTGCAGACTCCTTTTCCAATTTAACTTTCCATTCCTCTTTGGAAAGTAATTCAGAGGGCTGATTCATTTGTATACTAAGAACGAGCTTATCGTCTATATGCATAACATGAATAAGAACAGCCGTTACCTCCGGTAAGGCCTTCTCGATTACAGCCTCAAAAACTTCATACAAAAAATTGGCCTGTGAAATCAGTAGATTGCTTTGTCCTTTCCAGCTTAAAAAGCATTCCACACCAAACAGCTCAATATATTCACACGATTCTATGAATGCCAGCTTTAATTCATCCATGGAAATCGTATTCATAGTTTGTGACATAATGAACAAATTGGAATACCGTTTGATAAATGCATTATAAATACACGCAATCTTCATTTGTTTCCGAAAACTTTCTTCGTCTATCGGCAAATCTTTTAATAGCTCGTCCAATTTTTGTAATTGCGGTTTCAGACGAATACTGATTTCATGGTATAATTCGGATTGTTTTTCGACTTGACTTTTTTCTGCTACCATTTGGCTTTCGGCTTTGAGAATTTCATTTTCTTCCGCCAAAATATCACCCAATTCTGTGAGTTCTTTATTTAAACGATTCAACTCCGAAATATCCTTTGCCCAAAAACAGAATCCGCCCGTTACAGGAAGACTTCGTAGTACTGTTTTTTCATCTAACATTACGGCAGATTTCAAGGCTTTCTGTATTTCCTCCATTTCTACAGAAATACTCTTGGTAGAAATAATAGTTTCTTGTCCATACGAATCGATAATACCGGCTTTTAAAGAAGATAATTTCCAAAATTCCTTATAATTGTCATTGGAAGGAAAAAAGCGTGTCAAAATCAAACATTCCATAAAGGCAATAAAAATAGCACATCCTACCTCCGGCGCTTTGAAAGCAATCAATATCCAATTATTTCTTGGCATTGCCAAATATACAATACAGTATAAAAGCCCCAAGATTGGAGGAATTGCCGGTATCCAAATATTTTTTCTCATTTCCGGTACCGAACAACGTAAAAAAACGGTAATCAATGCAGCAGATAATAAGAGACCGACATAAATCATCGCCAAATAATAAACCAAACCATAGGTCATTTTGATAGCCGACCAGTTTTCAACCCCAGTGTGAAAAAAGTAGGCACCTTGATGCCAATCATTTGTCAATATCAGAATGGAAAATAAAATGGTAGGAATATACAATAAATTCCACTTTTTCGCAATACCTTCCCCGGCCTTCTTCCCGATATACGATACCGAAAGGAATAGAAAAAGCGCAATAAATGCAATACTGCAATAATACAGATACCAAATATATCTCGCCATGACAACTCCGGAAGGAATGTGAATATACTTCAAAGTCCGAATTGACATCCAAAAAATCATCATAAATCCCGACCAAGTCAAGTAATTACGCACTTGCTTTTGAAGTACACGCCTTTTGATTTGCCTTACCCAAATCAAAATGATAAAAACATAAATTAAGAAAATGACATTATTATCCGAAAAGGGAACCTCTATTTCGTGCATTAGCAAATGGAAAGCTGCACTAAATATGACAAGTATCAAACAAGCAATATCTGCTATTTTTGTTTCTCTGCTGATGTGCATAATCTCTCCTTTTCCTCCATACCTGGATATTTTGAAAAAGCCATATCCCAATGGGTCTATGGCTTTTCAAATCGGCAATATATATTTTTTGTTTTTCTACTTATTTTATTATACATTTTATATATTTCTAATTATTTACAAAATTATTTCTTATTTATTTCATAATTATTTCTAATTTATTACATCTCTTTATTTACATAATATCCATAGCCTTTTACAAGTTTATAAATTGATGAATGAAAATTATAATTATCTCATAATTTGCAATTAATCGTATTAAAAAATGATTACTATTTTAATATTCTGTTACATTTATATACTTTTTCATTTTTTCAGAGTATAATAAAACAAACAAATAAATAACAGATATCTATTCATATGCCTTGCAGCTGCTACAAGACCTATTACTCATTCTATTTTGATGTATCCGCATGAGATACGGATAGTTTACCATCCATTGCACAAAGGAGGACATTATGAAAACTTTTAATCGAACCATAAGTTTATTGTTATCCGTCGTATTAATTACTCTGTTTCTTTCAGGCAACGTTTATGCTACAAGACCAAGTGACACTGTCAAACCTATCATCAATACAATTGAAGTAAACGGCTTGATGGAACCTGTAGTCGGTGTACCGGTAAATCAGGAATCTCCTCACCTCAGTATCAATGAACCATTGGCCATTCAGTCTATAAAATGGATTGATTTGACCACCGGTAATCATGTAAAACCTTCACAAACCTTCCTTGCCGGCCACAGCTATCGGGTACAAATGGAAATCATTTTGAAAAAAGGCTACTACTTCCCATCGGTGGCAAATGAAATCAAGGCAATCATAAATGATAAAATCGCCAGAATCTCTCGTCTATCGATTCTCGGTGCGACGATTACTCTGGACTTTCCTCCATTGACAAACAACTTGATTTCATTTGCCAATATAAACGGAATCTCAGAGCCGGTCGTCAATGCAATCATCCAAACCGACATCAACAAATTAACAATCAACTCTCACTTAAATATCACAGAAATAAGATGGAAGGACCTAAACACCAACACTATTTTGAAAGAAAAATCTGCTTTTCAAGCCGGTCATTCTTACCAGGTGCAAGTCGACATCTCTACCGTAAGACCTTACCTTCTGAATACTGATCAAAGTAAGTTTTATGCGACAATCAATCGAAAGCCGGCCGAAGTTGCCCGTTTATCTGAAGTGGCTGCTACCATTGTAAAAAGTTATCCTACTTTGACAATTGACCCTACTTTGCCGTACAATCCGGAAAATGGTTCAGAATCTGAAACCGGTTCTGTCCTTCCAGGCATTCCGAACATTCCTCCGGAAGAAATCTTACCACCTGTTTTCTTTAAAGACGTAACAGACAAAGATTGGTTTTATGAGGATGTGCAATATGTGGCACGAAGAGGAATTATGAAAGGTACCGGAAATCAAATGTTCCGTCCAAGACTTCCTATGAAACGTAACATGATTGCCACTATGCTTCACCGACTTGCCGGAACTCCTGCCCCACAAGATATTGCCGGTTATATGGATAATCTTGCCGGCACTTGGTATACCGAGGCTTTGAGTTGGGTATCTCAAACAAATATCGCTTCTGATTTTACTACGGAAAATTTCTTCCCGGAAGCGGAACTGACAAGGGAGCAAATGGTTACACTTTTATACCGTTATGCCAAGCTCAGTCAAATGGATTTGACAGTGGCTGACAATTTGAATGCATTTTCCGATTCACATCAACTCAATGCATATGCCGAAATCCCTATGAAATGGGCAGTGCAGCATGATATTATTCGAGGCACAACAACACATCTCCTATTACCGAAAAGCAATATCACTCGTGCTGAAATTGCTGCTATTTTCCACCGTTTTATGGAAATGAAGTAATGACATTTTCGATACCCCTCTTTCCGTTACTTTGTTCCTTCATTTATGAATAAGGAAAAGCCGCAGACCTTTTTGTACCGTCTGCGGCTTTTTCATAGCTATTTTATCGTTGCAAGCTGTATTCAATCAAACGTTTTAAAATCAAACTCATTTCTCCACGCTTAATCAATGCCTGTGGACGGAATGAGCCGTCAGCTCCTTGCAAAATTCCCGTTTCTTGCAAAATGGCAATGGATTCCTTTGCGTAATCACTAAAGGAATGACTGTCCAGAAACTCCTCTTTTGCTTGTATGGAAAGCTCCAGATTTCGAGCCTGAATGTATCTGGCCAAAATCGTTGCTACCTGTTCTCTGGTGAGCTTGGATTCGGGTGCATATTCCTTATCGGAAACTCCTTTTATCAAGCCATTTTCATACCCCCAAGCAACATAAGGAGCATAATAGCTGTTTTCACTAACATCTTTAAATACGATGTTTGAATAGTTCTGTGCGTTTACCTGCGATAGTCTTCCCAAAATAGTAATCAACATAGCTCGATTCATACTGCCATCCGCTGAGAACTTTTCTTTGGAAATACCGTTCATGATACCCTTAGAAGTCACAAAATCAATAGCCTCTTTGGCATAGTGTCCGGAAATATCCTGAAACGATTCTTCTACTTCTTTATATCCAAGGGAAACTTTCACATTCGGTTTTGCTATAAAACGCATTTTCTGATGTTTTTCATCATATACGGAATGAGCAATCTCCTTGACAACTCCATTCTCATCAATAAAGAAGGCTGCTAGCTTTTTGTTTCCTTGTTTTTCTGCTTGCTTTATCGCATACGGAATTGCTATTTGCAAAGCTTTATCGGTCATCAGTTCTTGCCGGCTGTCTTTCTTTTTCAGACTGAGCATAAGCCAGTCACTTACCGGTTCGACCCCTTCTTTTATTGCCTCTTTTTCTTTAGAAAACTTCTCAAGTGCTATTTCGGTAGTTTGAGATGTAAGCTCGGTGAGTAATGCTTTCGGTATCACGGATTCCATCGTTTCCGATTTTACTTCCAAACTGCTGATTCCTTGTGACAAAAGTTGTGCTGTGTCTTTTTCGGACAACAAAACGGATGTTTTTTCATTCTTTTTATCTACCAAAAGGACTCTGGCATACTTTTTATCCTCTTTTTGCTCAATTACCACCTTAGGCATATTTGAAGTTTGTGGCTCTATCTTTTCGGTATTTTCACTTGAGTTGCTGCTGCCCGGACTTTGTGGCTGCGGCTGTGGTTGAGGCTGTGGCACAACAACTTTCTCCGTTGCTGTCACATAATCGCTGTCTTTTTTCTCACGAAGAATCGACTCCGTTTCTTCTACCTCCTTTTTAGCCACTGTCTTTACCACAATCTTATATTCTGCCGGTACCCTTTCCAAAATAAGAGACAGCTTATCCTTTGCCTGCTCTATTTTCTTTATTTCCCGACTTTCATCCGTGCTAAGCACCCGAATGAGTGCACCTTTCACTTCTTCCTCCAACGGAAGCTGATAGCTGAGAAGCAAGTTCCCATTTGCCTGTTTTTCGTATGTTACCTCTGTAGGGGCCGCTAAGCTTCCTCTAGTATCACTTTCGGAAGTCAGAATTTGATTGACATCATAATCAGCCCCATTCAAATCATCCAGCAATACAGTGCCATTTTCCGGCACAAAACAAGCAGCCGACATATCTTTACTGATAATATCCAGTGCTCCATCTTGTACCACCGCTTTGTTGCCGCTTAGTACATCTACCAAGCTGTCACCGTCTTTTAAGCCAAGCCGTGATACATCTTCCAAGGTGATTCTACGACTATTATTTGCACCATTGTTATTGAGTACAATAATTGCCCTGTCATTTTTGGCATAACGAGCAAAGACGACATATTTTTCGTCATAATTTGCTGTCAGCTCCTCCAATGCCCCATATACAAAGGCATCTTTATGTTTTTTGCGAACATCAATCAACTTTCGGTAGTGATTGAGCATTTCATAATTCCAATTGTCATCATTCCAGTCAAAGCTTTGACGATTGTATGGGTCAGCTCCATTTCCTTTGCCATGACTGCCAATTTCATCTCCATAATAAATCATAGGAATTCCCGGCATGGTCATTTGCAGGGCTTGAGCCAATTTCATCATTCCGGCATTATTTTTTCCTACATAGTCCACATTGGAAAATCTCGGTTTGTCATGAGTCGATAAGGAATTGGTCGAATTTAAAATGGTCGAATATGGGAAATTTGCATTGTAATCTTTGGCAAAACGAATAATACCGGCAACCGACATATTTCCTTTATTGTCAAGACTTTGATTGCCAAGCCATTGATTGTCACTACGATTTTCAATATACGGCAGATAAAAACCGCCATAATTCATTTTACCATCCCAGGCATTGCCATAATACCAGTGATTTTCATTGCCCCAATATTCACCCAGAATAAAGCTATTCGGATTAACTTTATGAATTTCACTTTTAAATTCCTGCCAAATCTTTAAATTTGAGGCCATTTGTGCTGTATCTGTCTGTTCATTTACCTTATAATCTCTGGCAATTTCACTTACATCTTCTGCCGCATCCAATCTCCATCCACCTGCAAAGTAAGGTGCCGTCAGATAACGTTTGGCAATTGCCTTTTCTCCTCGGTAGATATAGTCCTTTGTCGCATCTTTGCTGTAGTCCAATTTGGCAAAATTGAAATATTTTTGATGCCATGGAAAATGATCATATTGTTTTCCGTTATCATCATAATAAACCCCTTTGAAGAAGAAATCACGATGTTCTTTAAATAGCTGACCGCTGGAAGAGCTGTGATTGAAAGCACCGTCCAAAATATAGTGCATATTGCTGCTTTTTAATGCTTGTCCCAAGTCAGCCAATCCTTTATTGCCGCCAAAGGTATCATCAACCAGCTCATAGGTGCTATTATCATATTTATGATCACTGTCGGATTGGAAAATCGGCATAAAGTAAAGAGCATCGACTCCCAGAGTATTTTTCAAATATGGAATCGCCTCTTTGACACCGATTAAATCGCCACCGAAAAATTGATTATTCCAAATACCGTCACTTTCCGTGCCTTTGAAAATTTCCGATCCCCATGGGCTCAACTCCGGCTTATCTCCATTCTCGGCAAAGTCATATTTCTTTTTATTATTACTATTGTCACCATCTCGAAAACGGTCAACCATAATTTGATAGAAAATGCTTTCTTTGCTCCAGTTCGAAGTTTGATAGCCCGGTACTATCGAAAATCCGTTTGCACCTTTGGAATTTCGCACACCTCTGCCATCTTCGCCTTTTCCGGCACTTATCCAGGCTTCTTTTTCCTGACCCGGCAGCTTGTGATTCATTGCCTTGAAGTGATAATATTTTTTCTTATCACTTGCAGGAATCTTGGCTTCATAAAAAGTCACTTCATTCTTATCATAGCCCCTTTGTTCATAAAAAAGATCTGCTACTTCGGTCATAGATAGAATCTTCGCTTCAGACTCACCCTCTACATAGTAATGAACTTCTGCCCCCGTTAATTCTCCGGCTTTTGCTCTCAGACGTACCGTTACTTCCTCCGAAACACTCGGTTCCAGGGGCTCCATATAATCCGTACTTTGGTCTGCAAAAAGATAGTGCCAATGGATATCCGCTTTTGGCTTTTCCTTATCATTGTACAAAATCATCAAGCTGTTTTGAGCAATTTTAAAATTATAATTGCCATTTTCTCTACGCACTGTTCTGCGACTGCTTTCCTCTAAGTCGAGATAAACTCCTTTGTCATCGGCAACTACCTTCCACTCATCATGGTCGCCGGGTAACCAGGTAATTTCTCTTTGCTCATTGGAAACATTGTAGAGAACGACAATATTCTCCCATTCCTCTTCTTTCGGATTGTTCTTTAAATACTGATAAATCATATCGTTTTTAAAATTCAATTTTCCTACTTCTTGATGGTTACGGATTGCCTCTTTGGTATTTAAGCGAAACAGACTTTGGGACTTTCGAATTTGAATTAAGCCCCTATAATAATCAAATACTTCTTCAAATTCGACTTTATCTCGCCAATCATAGTCATTAATCACGTCATTGCTGCGATAACTGTTGTGGTCACCTTGTTTGGTTCTGAGGATTTCACTTCCACCTTGGAAAAAAGGAATTCCTTGAGATAACAGCACAAAGGCATTTCCTAAAAGGGCCTTATCTACTCTCCAATCATCCAAGGCATTTTGCGGAATATTTTCCCGAAATCTTCCGTCAGCAGTACCGCTTTCGGATTTTTCCACTTGATCCCAAATCGCATAATTGTCATGAGCTTCGACATAGTTGATAATGTATTCCGGGTCGGAGGCATCGACTGCATTAAGGCCATCCTGCACCCGGTTTACATTACTGTATATTCCGGTAATATAGCCTTTGGACGGATTATTATTGCCTCTCAATGCATCCCGATAGGTATCATTGAAGAAACCGATATTTTTATCTTTTTTGGTTTGTTTTTCTTCCGGCAATGGTGAACCTAAGGCCATCCAAGGCTCGCCATAGACAATGATATTTTGATTTTTGGAGTCCATCCCTTCTTTGACCAGTTTCATCGTATCGGCATCCAAAATAGCCATTAAATCAAAACGCAAGCCATCAATTTTGTAATTATCTACCCAGTGATTGCAAGAATCCAGAATAAACTTTCTGACCATCGGCCTTTCCGAGGCCAAAGCATTTCCTACACCGGATTCATTCGAATATACACCATTTGGAAAACTTCTGAAATAATAGCCTTCTACAATATTATTCATATTTTCCATATCATACATGTGGTTATAAACCACATCATTGACCACCCGAATACCTGCCTGATGGAGTCCCATCACCATTTGGCGGTATTCTTTGATTCTTGTTTTCGGATTTTCCGGCTCCATGGAATAACTGCCGTCCGGTGCATTGTAGTTCTTCGGATCATATCCCCAGTTTCTTTGATTTGCCTTTTCATTGGCAGAAGTACTGTCATAAGGAGCCGGTGCACTTTCATCAATGGTAGCAAAATCATAAGTTGGCAATAAATGCACATGGGTAACTCCCAGCTCAACCAAATGGTCAAGCCCTGTTTTTACTTTTTTTCCGGAAACCGAATCTTGATAAAAAGTTCCTTTTTCAATTATGCCTAAATATTTTCCGGCTTTCGCCTGCGGGCCTCCCCACTGACTATTGATAGTGAAATCCCGCACATGCATCTCGTATAAAATACTGTCTTCTATCTTGGCAAGCGTCGGCTTTTGATCCGCTGCAAAACCATCCGGCATAGTCTCCGGACTATTGATATCAACAAGTGCTCCCATCTTACCATTGACACCCACCGCTACCGCATAAGGATCTACGGCATATTTTTGTTCTTCTCCAAAGGTCAGACGATACAGATAAAATTTATCGGTGTATTGCTTATCCAAAGTAATACTATAAATACCGGAAGTACCGTCATACATCATATCAAAACTGTGGTCAGGTTGTTTCTTTTCCTCTTCAAATCCGACATTGGTATAGGTATCATATAAAAGCACTTCTACTTTTTTGGCAGTCGGTGCCCACAATTTCAGGTTGATTCCCTGAGGAGTATGTGTCACACCCATATCATCGCCCAAATACTGATATTGGTCTAAAATATGACGTTTGACGATATTTTTCTTAGTTTTTCCATCTTTTCTGACAATTTTCATCACATTTCGGATATCAAAATCCTGATTCCAAATACTGCTGATATCAAATTGTAATTCCATATTATTTTTTTGCGGACTAAAAATACCTTTGCTGACACCGTCCACAAAAATTTCATACTCTTCCGTCAAATTGCCATAGCCATCTTTCAAGGCGGCTTTTACGGTGTTCTGCTCATCCATTACCACGGCTTCCAGAATATTGTCATATTCCTCTCCCGTTTCGGTTGGGAAAAAGGAATTTTCGGCATCCTTTCCTTCCGCATTAAACCAAATATCCTGATTCTCTTTTTTCGCATAAATCTTATATTGATATTTTTTGTACCAATGCACCAACTTACTATATGGAATTGTCACTGTCAATTCCTCGGTACCGGAGATATCAGTGCTTGCTCGAGTTGCTTTGAAATCATGCAACGCTGCCAAATTCTTTTTATCCCAGTTGTTGCTTTGTGTCATAACATAGACTTCCGAAAGTCCGTCTGCACGAATAACAAATTCCACCTGACTTTCCCTATCATCCGTAGCAGGATGAAACACGGTTCTTACACTACGAACGGGATTTACACCGGGATTATCCGGTTCCGTGTTGCCTTGTGGTGCTCCTGTTCTTTCCGGTAGTAACGAGTTGCCGGTATTTTCTTTTCCTTCATGATTAATCCAAATATAATTATCATTTCCTTCGTATTTCAAAATAATCTTATATTCAGATTCTTTTCCTGCTTGAATTAAATCTTTGTAGTCTACTGTCAGTGACATTGTTTGTACTTTATGATCGTCTGCCGCATCCCTGGTAAACTTAAATTTTTCTTCGATATTATCCGTTGACCAGCCGGCTCCATGGCTTCTGATATAGCCATGCAATGCACCGTTCGCTTTGACTGTAAAGGTCACTCTGTCTTCTTGGCCATTTTGCGAAGGGTGATACTCTGTCTTGACCGCACGAATGTGATTCAGATTTTCATTGTTGCCATCTTGTCCGTTGGCAGACATCCAACTTTGACTCGAATTATCATAATACACCTTCGCTTTGTAACCGGTTCCTTTTTTTTCAATGGTATCTGCTGATACCGTTAGGACCATTTCTCCGGTTCTACTGTGGTCATTTTCATCTCGAACCAATTTATAAGTTTCAGAATCCAGCCAATTGTTGAATTCACCCATAATATAACCATGGGTTGCCCCATCCGCCTTCACACGGAACTCATAAGCATTCCTGTCTATGTCAAAAGCAGCATGGATATACCTTTCCGCAGCCATAATCGGTACGGATGATAAAGGTGTAAACACACCTACTATCATTACAATACACAGCAAAATCGCCATATTTTTTTGAAAACATTGTTTGCTCTTTTTTTGAGCCAGGTCTTTAGTAAAAAATTGTTTGTTCATAGTACCCCCGTTTTTGCGTTTTTACGCAAATGTTATTTTTTCACGAAGTCCAATATAACATTTTCATATTGTTTTGTCAATTTATATGTCTTTTTTATCAAAAAAATTATTCTGCGACTCTTTTGTTGTTAGAATCAAACAAAAAGCAAATAATTTCCTTTTATAATCTGTAAATTTTGCAAGAGAAACAGAAAAAAGAAAATATTTCCTTTCAATGTTCGAATAGAGAAATCATTTTTACTTTTGTAAGAAAAATTAATCATGCAATGCCCTCCTCCGACTCTATTTTATTTTGACAAAACTAATATCGTAAAAAGCCCTTGTGCCTTTCTCATAAAACTTAGACATAAATGCCAATGTAAAATTCGACTTTAGTTTTTATTATTTGATATATCGTTCAATATTTTTATATTTATTTCCTTTTTTTCTACCTTCTCCCAATGGAAAAAGGTAAAATAATCAGATATAATGTCATAGTAACTAAGTGACAGGTCAAAAAAAACATTTTTTTTGTCACGACTGTGAAATACAGTATATCTTTCATACAGGGAAATCCGAAATACGACTTGCCGGCAAATATCCGTAGATTGAGCATTTTCGCATATGATTTTTTCTTCATAAATGTATGAAAGAACACAACGCAATATTTATAATACAACTTTCCCACCCATTTAACGTGCCTAAAAAAGACTGTTCCAAGGAACGTGGGAAAGTTAAGTTTATAACTCAACTTTCCCACAGTCTTTTTTGGCCCTATCCCGCTCTGGAGAGCGGGCACATGGGTTACACTTTCGCAACTTGCTTCGCAAGATTGCTTTCGTTCCCACCCATTTAACGTGCCTAAAAAAGACTGTTCCAAGGAACGTGGGAAAGTTAAGTTTATAAATAAAAGAAAGGTTATTTTTACATTTGTAATAGGTGTCATCATGATTACCAAGAAATTTTTTAAAAACGTAATTCCATCTATGTTGGCTTTTGCCTTTTCGGGAATCTACGTAATTATTGACGGTATCTTTGTCGGCCAAAGTACCGGCGATATCGGGCTTGCTGCTGTCAATATCAACTACCCCATTGCCGCTTTGATTCAAGCTCTCGGAACCGGTATCGGTATGGCAGGAGGAATTTGGATTTCTATAAAGCGTGGAAAAAAGGATTCCAATGAAGAGCCTGTCTATCTAGGAAACTCTTTGTTTCTACTTTTTAGCAGCTCGATATTATTGATGATTCTTCTCCTTCTATGCTACCCTCATATTTTAGTATTATTGGGGGCAAACGGAGAGTTATTGGCTCCTTCGGAAGCATATTTGAAAATCATTATTTACGGAACCGTTTTTCAAGCACTTGCTACCGGTTTTATCCCACTTGTCAGAAACTATAACGGAGCAGTTAAAGCCATGATTGCCATGATTTTGGGATTAATTACCAATACTGTACTGGACTATGTCTTTATCATAGTGTTTCCTTGGGGAACTGCCGGTGCTGCTGCTGCAACCGTACTGGGGCAAGCGGTTACATTCCTTTTTCTTTGTCCTTTTTTTGTTTCCAAACGTTTGCTGTCATGGAAAGATTTAAAGCCGAAATATACAATTATCAAACAAATCTTACCTGTCGCACGCTCCCCATTTGGCATGACATTAATTCCCAATTTGATTGTTGTGATTTTAAATAAAAGCAGTATTTATCATGGTGGAGTAACGGCTGTTTCCACTTATGCAATTATCAGCTATGTTGTATATATTGTCCAGCTTTTTTTACAGGGTGTCGGAGATGGCTCACAGCCATTGGTCAGTCGTTATTATGGAGCGGATAACCATGAAGCCCTGAAGAAAATACGATTTTTAAGTTATTCTATGTCCTTTTTCGTCGGACTTATCTCATCTGTGGTTCTTTATTTCAGCCGCAGCCAAATTCCTTATTTATTCGGCTCCTCTCCATCGGTAGCAAGGCTCTACGAAACATCCATTCTCTACTTTTTAGCCGGAATCCTATTTGTTTCGATTTTGAGAGTATGTATTTCTTACTTATATGCAATTAACCAAAGCTTTTCCGCCTCGCTTTTAATATACGGGGAACCGATAATATTACTGATTATGCTCCTACTCGTTTTTCCACCGTTTCTGGGCTTGGATGGCGTCTGGCTATCCGTTCCCACATCGGAGCTGGTAATGATGGTGGTGTCGCTGTTTTTGGTGAAACGAGCGGAAAGGAAAACGTCACATAGTGGATTCCATAAATAAAGGAAAAGGAAAGCCAGTGTCCCAACCGGCTTTCCTTTTATTGATTCATTTTCTTTTATACTACAATATATTATACATTCTGCACATCTGAATCTTTAATCACAAAGTAAGTAATCAAAAAGCCAAAGATGTAGGAAATCACAAGACCGATAACATAGTTTAGCATGCTTTCCGGTTTCATTACTGCGGTCGCAACCAATCCGGATGGCCCCCAGGAACCGGCCATAACGCCACTAAGCATAACATAAGCACCACCAAAGCCTGCACCTAAACCTGCTGTAAAGAACGGCTTAAACATCGGCAAGGTAACACCGTAAATCAATGGCTCACCCACACCCAAAAATCCCGCCGGTAATGCACCGGTAATCACCTTTTGCAGTCTCTTGTTTCCTAATTTTCTTGCTTTTAAATAAATGGCAATGGCTGCACCGACTTGACCTGCTCCTGCCATAGCCAGTACAGGGAATAAGGATACTCCGCCCATTTGCTCTAACTGCACAGCATAAATCGGAATTAATCCATGGTGTAAACCCAGTAACACCATCGGTAAGAAAACCGCTGCCAATACATAACCGCTGATAATGCTAACAACAGGATTGGTCGAATTAATAATCAAGCTTAACACAGATACCAAGCCATCCGACAAGAAACCAGCCAAAGGCATAACCGCAAATACATAGATAAGTCCGGTAATTAAAAGTGCCAACACCGGAGTTAAAATCAAGTCAAGTACATCCGGCATCTTTTTACGAAGCCATTTTTCTACTTTCGATAATAGCCATACACCGATAATGACACCGATGATACCGCCTTTACCGGTAGTTAGGATAGAATTCAAAGGTACTTCTTCATCAAAAAGTCCCATCATTTTGGAAAGAGCCGGAATATTGGCACCAATGGTAATTGCACCAATCATACCGCCAAGTCCTTCGGTTGCACCGAACTGTTTTGCGGCATTGATACCGGTAAAAATAACAAGATATGGCAGGAATGCACCGCTAATTAAGGTAAAGAATAAGCGAACCGCTTCCAGAGTTTGATTGCCGTCTTTGTTTAAAGTTCCGATTAATGTACCAAGGCCATGAAACAAACCTGCAGCAATAATGGCCGGAATCAAAGGAATAAAAATATTGGCAATCGTTGTAATTGCTTTACGAAATCCTCCGGTTTTTTGCGCTTGTTTCACAGCATCTTTATTTGCTTGCCAGTTTTCTGTCACATCCGTTACTTCTGCATCTCGCTTTAAAGAGAAACTTTCCGCTGCTTCGTCGGTTACTTTTTTCGCTTTTCCCGGTCCCAGAACGACTTGATAGTAATTCCCTTCCGATACCACGCCGAGGACTCCATCCAGTTTTTTCATTTGGTCTAGAGTTACTCTTGAGCTGTCTTTTACCGTTACTCTCATTCGTGTCATGCAATTGGTTATAGAAGCAATATTATTTGCTCCACCCACAAGTTCCACGATTTGTACCGCTAAATCTTTGTTACTCATACTTTTTCCTCCTTTAAGCTTATCTATATTTTTTGATTCTTTGTTTCCTTTTCTGCAAGTTGTAAGGCAAGCCGAATCTTTCCTTCTGCTTTTTCTAAAAAGGCTGCCGCAGCCTCTGTAGGCAGGCTGGAGAGAATTTGGGTAATGGCAAGCTTGACACTTCCGTCCGCTTCATCCAGTGCCAGTTTTGCCTCCGAACGTTCACATCCCGTTGTCACCATTACTATATTTTCCGAACGTGTAATCAGTTTTTCATTGCTTCGCTTCAAATCAACCATATAATTTTGGTATACCTTACCGATTCCAACCATGGAGCAGGTGGAAATCATATTTAAAATCATCTTTTGAGCTGTGCCGGCTTTCAATCTGGTGGAGCCGGTCAACACTTCCGGACCAACAATTGCTTCCATAACCAATTCTGCTTCCATTGCTACCTGTGAACCTTCATTACAAACAATTGCCCCGGTTTTACAACCAATACCTCGTGCATAACGCAAGCCATGTATGACATAGGGAGTCCGCCCACTGGCCGCCAAACCAATAACTATGTCTTTTTCATTCACACTTAATCTACGCAGCTCTTCTTCTGCCAGTGTTTGACTGTCCTCCGCACCCTCTATTGCGGTCACAAAGGCACTATCTCCACCGGCAATCAATCCAACAACCAAGCCCGGATTTGTTCCGAATGTAGGCGGACACTCCACTGCATCCAACACCCCCAAACGTCCACTGGTACCAGCTCCCAGATAGATAAGCCTTCCGCCATGTTTCAGACACTCTGTCGTTGCTTCAATTGTTTTTGCAATTTGAGGAAGAATCCGACGAACTGCTGTGATGGCTTGCTCATCTTCCCGATTCATTAACGTTACCATTTCCAGAGCAGACATTTCATCTAAATTTTGTGATTTTTCATTTTGTTGCTCGGTTGTCATTTGCGATAAATCAATCATTCTCCTCTCTCCTTTCTTCTTTCGTTTTGCTCTACGATAATTCCATTTTCCACTTCATCCTCCTTTGAAATATGCGTTTTACTTACCTGCTTCAATGAAGATTCATAATTCTTGTTGATAAAGCCATTGAATAAAATATCCACAACATTGAGTTGAGCAATTCTGGAACTCATTGCACCGCTCCGGAAAATGTGTTCATTGGTGACAACTCCCAAATTATAGTCTGCAAGTTTTGCAATTGTAGATTTTTCAAAACCGCAAACACTGATAAGCCTTCCACCGGATTCCTTTATCGTTTGGGCACAGCGTATCATTTCATGTGTCATACCAGAATAGCTGAATAAAATAGCCAAGTCCTGAGGGCCAATATTCTTTGCCATCAAAAACTGCACATGCCATTCATCATGAATCAAGCACAATTTGTTGATTCTCATCATTTTTAAATACAAATCTCTGGCAGCCAATAAAGAACTTCCCATTCCGAATAAGTGAATCGCTCTTGCCTGTTGCATCAATTCCAAGCAATCCGAAATCAACTTAGGGCTTAAACTTTCCGCTGTACTTTTTAAGGAAGTAATATTACGAAATGTGACCTTTTCAATAATACTTTCTATATTATCTTCTTTCTTCAAATCCTCTATTTGTCTATGATTTTCCCTTTCTCTGACTGCCACTTCATAAATTAAAGTTGAGCGAAACTCCTTATAACCTTCAAAGTCTAGTTTTTGGCAAAGGCGGATAATAGAAGCAGTAGAAGTATAGGTTTCACTTGCCAACTCCCGTATATTTAAATGGCTGCTTCTTTCCGGGTACTGCAACCAATACGTAATAATTTCCTTTTCCGCATCCGTTGCATGACGATAGTAACTTTGTAGAAACGACAATAAACTTTTCATAAATTTTCCCTTTTCTTTTTATTATATGCGATAAAACTTTTTTGTCAATTTATATAGCCCAATGTGTAACTTCGTTTCATATCCTGTTATAAAAATTGTGGTATTTTACCAGCAAATATAAAATACCACAACAAAATATTGTACTTTTCTAACAGTGAAGTGCCTTATTGCAATCTTTTCTCTATTTCATCCGCAATCTTTTGCCATATTTTTAGCAAGAAGTTCGGCTCTGATGGAAATTTGTCAAAGCGCAATTTTTTCTTTCCGTTTTCTTCCAAGATATTCATTACAAACTCTCTATCTGTATAAGTCTCCAAAAGTTGATAGGCTTGCACATCCCTCATTGCATCCGCCATAGCAAGCAGCCGAATTGATTCAAGCGGTTTCCCGTCTACACCGGGATATACTAAAAAGGCATCGCCGGCCGGAAAGGCATCCTCTGCATCATTGACCAAAAACGGATTGATTTTATGAATGGAATATTGTGAATTATAGAAATTATATCCCCAATGTAAAAACCCTTCCATTTGGTACTTATAAAGCTGTGCTCCCAAGATTCTGGTACGCCATAGCGGCATTGCCATAAAGCGGTTGCTGACTGCATCGGGTTGGCCGCAGCAATAGTAAGTCCAGCCATCTTTTAATCCGGCATCCAAAAAGGAATGTACGTGGTCATTGGACGGTATCGGCTTTTGCACAATTCCATTTTGATATAGCTCCAAATGACTTAATGCATCAATAATCGGAAAGTCCTGAATATGAGATATTACTATATTGTAAGCCTTTTGATAGGTTTCTGCATTGTACTTTGTCGGTTCATCCGAAATATGAAAAAAGGTCTTTTTCTCTACACCGCTTTTTTTCAATTCCTCTACCAGCTCAGGTAAAAATTTATTTAAAAATTCCGCATAATTACTCTCTTCAACGGTAGTATGCCAACCATAGATTTTTTCTTCTTTTCCATTCATCCTCGCCACCACTTTCGGCGGATACTTGGCACCCCACTGTGAAAAAAGATGTGACATTTCAAAATATTCATAGCCAATTTTCTTAGCCAATTCCAGCCATCGATGGAGCAAAGAGAAATCAAAGTGATATTCTCCTTCTTTGCACTCAATTTGAATTAATTGTGTCGTCGTTCTTTCCCCGCCGATTAGTGTATCCAGAGCCGGAGTAAATAAAGGGGTAAATATCATATTAATCCCGTTTTTTACAGCCGTTTTCATAAACTCTTCTATGATTTCCCAGTGTTTTTCAGAAAAAACTTCACACTGATAATAATCTGCTAGACAATCCGCATAAAACCATTCAGTATGGATAAGTTTTTGCTTTGGCAAGGCCGTTGGAACAATATGAAGATTTATGTCTGCTCTGACCACTTCTTCTCCATTCTCCGTTATGAAGATTAATTCTATCTTTCTATCGCCACCTTTCGCCCCTTCCGGAATAAAACAATCTATCCAGAGTGCTCTCCATTGCTCTATCCCGATATGCAATCCCTTCTCTACCGGTAGCAGCAAGTCCGGATAAAGACCCGCACTATCCCGTAAATAGGCAAAATCGTGTTCCTGGTAGCACGGAAATTTGACCGGAACACACTCTACTTTTCGAATTTGGAGCTCACCTTCAAAGTCGGTTTGTACTTTGAAATTGACATACGGAACTCTTGTAGCTTGAATCAAAGTCTGATCCACATAGTATTCTCCGTGAAAACAATATGCCGCTTGAAAAGAAATTCTTTGCCCTAAATAACCCACTACATTGCTAATTCGCTCCGCAGGAAGGATTCCTCCTTCCGGAAATACTTTTTCTAAAGAGCTGATGAAAAATAAGTCATAACTCATCTTGATTTCTCCTTTCTCCATACTCTATTTTCAAAGCCTTATCCCTTGATACCGCTTAAAGCAATTCCTTCAACGAATTCTTTTTGCAGGAAGCAGTATAAAACGAAAGGAAACGCAAATGCCATAGTTGCTCCGGCCATCACCAAACCATAATTGGTACCATAATTGCTTTGCAGCATGGAAAGTGCCAAAGTCAATGTTTTTCTATGTTCTTTGGTCACTAAAATCAAAGGCCAAATAAAATCATTCCAAGAAGTAATAAAGGTAAAAACAACAAGAGAAATGATAACCGGTTTGGATAACGGCAAAATGATTCTGGTAAAAATCCTCAATTCTCCACATCCGTCGATTCTGGCACTTTCTATCAAATCATCCGGAATTCCCATCATAAACTGCCTCATCAAAAAGACACCAAAGGCATCCAAAATTACAAGAAATAAGGCCGGATAGGTATTTAGAAGTTGAAATTCTTTCATAATGGTAAAAATCGGAACCAAAATCACTTGTCCCGGCATCATTAAAGTGGCCAAATAAATCCAAAAAATGGATTCTTTCAACGGAAATTTTTTTTTGGCAAAGGCATAGCCGGATAACGAAGCAATCACTACATTAAAAAAGCAAGCACAACTTACGACAATCAGGCTGTTTTTAACATACATCAACAAATTAAAATTTGACAGCAAATTGGAATAATTGCGCAAATCCATTGCCTTGAAATCAAAAGTGGCAGACATAATTCTTTTTTGTGTTAAGGACGTTAAAAACATAAATACAAATGGATATAAACTGATAAGAATCAGCAAAACTAAAATAATAATTTGAATAGCATATATAAACTTGGCTCCACGGGCAGCCTTTCTTCTCTGACTACGACTCATACACCACTCCTCCTTTTTGCTCTTTCTCCACGAAAGGCCATTTTTTGCAATAGTGATACCGCCAGTACAATTATTAGAAGAATTACGGATATTGCGCTGGCATATCCCATTTTATAATCTTTAAAAGCGGAGTTGTAAATACTTAAAACCAATGTAGTCGTCGCTCTTCCCGGACCACCTCCGGTTAAGGTATAGACCAAATCAAAGACCTGGAAAGACCATATTGTTCCCAAAGTAACTACTAAATAGGTAACAGGCTTTAAAGACGGTAGGGTGATGTAAAAAAATTGTCGAATTCCTCCTGCACCATCCACCGTGGCAGCCTCATACAAGGAAATCGGGATATCCATCATGCCGGCATAAAATATTACCAAAAAATACCCTGTGTTTTTCCAAATAGCAATCATACATACCGCAATCAATGCCGGCCAACTCCTGCCCAGCCAATTAATCGGTGCTATCCCAAAAAGTCCAATAACAGAATTTACGACTCCTTCCGCATTTCCGGATAGCAGGAGCCTCCATACTGCCGAAGTCAGTATCATCGAGGTAATCACCGGAATAAATAAAGCACTTCTGACAAAACCGCCAAACTTATTATTGAACTTTCTTGAAAGCAAATAAGCAATCAACATGGAACACAAAGTTTGGAGGGGAACAACAATGAAAGTATAGATTGCCGTATTCCACAAAGAACCTATGACAAAGGTGTCCTTAAAAAGTTTCCGGTAATTCAGAGCCCCTACATAATCAGGGGCTTGAATTACATTATAATTGGTTACACTATATTGGAAAGTCATAAAGATAGGAATAACATGAAAAATAATTAATAAAACAAAACTGGGAAGTATAAAAAGATATGCCCACATTATGTTTTTCAGAGATTTTTGCTTATTCACAAATCTCACCCCTTTCCGGTATTATTTTTCATTTAATATTGTAGAAGCATAGGATACGGTTTCTTTGATCACGTCTTCCGGTTTCATTTCTCCCATCATCATCAATTGTAAATTCTTGTAAAGAGTATCATAAATCTTCGAGCTACCTCTCACTGCCGGTAAACTGTGTAATGCACCGCCATCTTCGGAATAAACTTTTTCAAAGGCCGGATTATCATTGTACTCTTCGTCCTTGCCAATCGGTGCAAATTTGGCTGATTTATGGTATTCCGTCATAGAAGGACCGCTCAGCATGTGCTGAATTAATTGGTAGCATAAATCTTTATTTTCTGCATTCGACAACAGCACCAAAGAATCCGAAGCCACAAATGTTCCCTTGGTTTCATTGGTCAAACTGGTGATAAATCCCCAATTTATACCGGCATTATCAAAATTGACAGTATTTGTCGTTTCCATTTCTACAAAGGCAGTTTTTCCTTCGCTGAAATAGCTAATACAGTCATCTTCTGTCAGGCTGGTGACAATTTCCGGCAATACTTTGTGAGTGAATCTTAAATCATATAGAAATTGTACTGCATCTTTTCCTGTTTGACTATCAATTACCATGGCTGTTCCTTCTTCATTGAACAAAGCTCCCTTACCCTGCCATACATAAGGATAAAAAGAAGTATTCAATGTGCTGATAGCAGGATTTCCCCATTTTTGAATAAATGGATAGACTTCGGATTTTCCATCCGCACCGACCTTAATCTTCTTGCACAATTCCACAAATTGTTCCCAGTTGCAATTTTCCGGAACTTCATCAATTCCGTTTGCCGCCAGTATATCCTTGTTATAGCACATAATTACCGCATTGCCGACTATAATTGGCAGACAATACTGTTTGCCTTTTATCACGCCATTTGACAAATATAAAAAATTGTCCTTATCTTGCGGTGTCAAATAATTGTCAAGCGGCTCCAAAGCACCCATATCAATAAAATCTGTAATCATTTCCATATACATATATCCTACATCCGGTCCTTGTCCGGAGGTAATTCCTGTCAGATATTTTTCTTCATAGTTTCCCCAAGGAATGATTTCCACATTGACTGTGACATTGTGCTTTTCTTCAAAAGGTTTCATAATATTTTGCCATACTTCTTTGTCATCTTGATTGGCACTTAATGGTGGTAGCCAAACGTCCAAAGAAATCTTTTCCGTATTCTCTGTGTTAGCAGGCTTACTTTCTTCTTTTTCTGTTTCTGTCTTACTTGTTTCAGGCTTTTTCTCATACGTTTCTGTTGTCGGGCTTTGTTTACATCCGGCAATCAATAATACCATCAAGACCAGTGTTAAAAATAAGGAAATACTTTTTTTCATAAATTACCCCTTTCCGCAAAAATAATGAATTAATTATCTTTACATTCTTCAATGAATTGGTATGATTTTATTCTACAAAAAGAAACAACATTTGCCTATAAACAAATGTTGTTCTAAAATGAAATAAATTGCTTTGCTCCCCATCCCCTTTATTTTTCGTAATTTCCAACAAATGAGAGCTGCTATTTTCATGCTTTTTATACAATCACTTTTCACTTTTTGCTCTATTTTTCCCTTAAATTTACTTTTTTTGATTCCTAACATTTTTTGTTTTTTGAATTTCATCAATGATTTTTATTATATTCTTACTCCTTTTTTATAATTGAAAATAATTTTCATTTAGTTTATGTATCCGAAAGAACATTTTCCTTCATTTTTTTCTGGAAGGCACCCGGTGTAACCTGTTCCATCTGTTTAAAAATTCGAATGAAATGAATATCACTGGAATAACCGACCTTCTCGGCCAACTCTTTGACCGTCACACGGTTTGTATTCATATACTCTTTCGCTTTTTCAATCCTAAACCGATTGATATATTCACTGACTCCCATTCCATACTCTTCTTTAAAGACCTTAGAAATATAAGAAGTACTGATGTTGATTTGTTCTGAAATATATTCCAGTCCCAAATTGGGCTCTGAATATGTTTGCTCAATTATTTTCTTTACTTTTAAGGCCGGTTTTTCACTGTCTTCCATGACATGAATATTTTTATGCTTTTCCAATTTCAACAGTATTTCTTGTAAATAGAGTAATAAATGAGGTGCCGAATTGTTCTTCAAATTGAAAAGAAAATCCTTTAAAAGACTGGTATTACACCTTTTGTCTTCCAGTTCAACACTTTGTAATATCAAATGAATCACTGCATAATAGCGACTTAAGCGAATATAGGAATCGTCCGTCGCTGCAATGTAGCTGCCAAACACATCCGGCAATTCCTCGCAAGCTGTTGCGTATTCTCTTAAGAGCAAATGTTTCTTCCATCTATCCCAAAATGAACTGCTATTTTTTCCTTCTTGTTTTGCATTCACATCTTCTGCTAAGATTAATGTCTGTTCATAAAGAGGAACCAATTCTTTAACTCTTTTCTCAAATTCGCAATAATCCATTTGTTTCATGCCACGGGAAAGCTTTAAGCACTGAACTGTATTTTCAATCGGAGCATAATGTTTCCAGCTCAAATATACAGAAATGAAAAATCCAACACCCGTACACAGAATGATTCCTATCAAAAGCAAAGTCTGTATTTTCATAATCGGCGAAAGAAAAAAACGCTTATCACTCACCATTAAATAAGAAAATGTGCGATACTGCGATTCTGCGGTCCAACCAATATAGTTTTGGTTTTGAAAATTCCGGGTAAGTTCCATTTCTGAAATTCCGGATTGAAATACTTCATTCAAAATCTGTCGCTCTCTTTCCTCTCCAATTTGAAATAACTTTCCTTCAGCAGAAACCACAGCGGTAGCTCCTCCTTTTTCATAAGGAGAATTCAAATCCAGCAAATGGGCAAACTCTTCCCCATTAATGCTAAAAATCATGATAGATAGTGTCATTTCCGAATTGACAGGCATTTTCTGGCGAAAATACAATTTAAGTTTTTCTTTTTCCTGCACAAAGAAAAAATCAACCGTATCCGTGGACAATATCTTTTCATTCCAGTAAGAATATCTTTCTTCCTGCACAGAGTGATTCAATAAGAAATACTGCTTGGATGTGTAACTTCCTTTCGTTCCAACAATATAATCTACCGTCGGATAATAAAAATAGATATCTTCCACCAAAGTATTTGCCATTTTAATATTGTATAGTAATTCAGAAAATTCGTATGCGGAGGAAGAAGTAAAATCTTCCTTGGATTGTGAAGTTTGTAAAGACAAATTCCATTTATTGAGCATCAAAGTCACCGCTAGTTCTTTCAAATTCTGCAATTGTCTGTCTACAGCTTTTTGCAGCATGGAGATTGCATAATTGGATTCCTCCATCTTATCCTTTTTTATCAACCAAATTGCTCGTAATTGAACAAAGGAAAGCAATACAAATAATGCTAAAAAACCTGCTGCCAAAGAAACCGCCCATTTCCTGCCTATTTTTGATAATCGAAATGTTTTCCGCATGCTTTTTCAATCCTCCGTTTGCCTAACAGATTCATACTATTAAGCCTTTATTTTTCGCAGTAATCAAACTTCACATATTCACTGATGTAGACTGTAACGATTGTCCGCCCTTAATTTTCCTATAATTCTTTGCACTTTTTATCATATTCTGCAAACTTATCTTCATTGTATCATTTTTTAGTTTTATACGCAATAAAAATGACCTTACCAAACACGTAAGGTCATTTCACATCTTATTCTTATTCTTTATTTTCATTTGGTTTTTGTTCTTCTGTTTGATTGGCATTGCCATTTAAATTTTCCGGTGAATAAGGCATCGAATATCCGTGTGGAGCAGGATTCATGCCTCTTTCCAAACGTCTTTTGGCAGCCCGTTTTTCGGCTCTTTTTATCAGAAGAATAATGATTAATACAATCAAAATCATCATTAAGAAGGTAAACCAGAAACGTACCAAGAGGATTACCAATCCTTGGAAGAAGCTTACCATTCCGTCAATGGAGTCACGAAATGCTGTCTTTACATCACCTATGAAATTGTTTTCTTCCACGACCTTGGTTTCCCTTACTTCCTGCAAATAAATAGATAGAAAATCATACTGCACATCATATTCTAAGTTTTGCAGTGCCGCTTGATTGGCCTCTCTCATAGAAATAATTTCCGCCAGTTCTGTTTCAATACGAATTAATGATTCAATATCTTCCGTTCTTTTGGATAAATCAATCAAACGGTCTTCTTTTGCCTTTAAAAGCTCAATATCTCGTTTGGTATCTCGGATACGCTTGGTCACATTTTCGGTGGTCATACGCTCATCTACGACAAGACCAACTTCCGATTTAATCGTATTTACAGCAGTCAAGGTAGAGCCCTTGGGAATACGAAGCATATAGCTAACGGCACGATTGCGATTGCGATCATACGTTGTGCCATAGTTTGCCTCGACGCTTTCGATATAGCCTTTTAAGTCTGCAGTCATTTTTTCAATCTTTTTGACTGATTCATCAAAAGTTTTTGTTTCTACCGTCAGTCCCGTTCTTACAATAAACTTTTCCGTACTTGGCAGCTCAAACTTACCACTGGTGACATCCGGATATTCTTCCATCACAGTATCGTCTATCCTTGGCTCTTCTTGTGTCATTTCATTATAGCCATCATTTGATTGACTGGAATCGTACTTATTACCACTACCGCAGCCGGTAAAGGTCAGCATAATTGTCAGGCAAATCATCAACATTGTCAACCAATATTTTTTTTGTTTCATGCATTATCCCTCCTTTTGTCTTTTTGATTTTTATTTTCCCTTTTATTCTTCTGGTATAATTAGTATATCATAAAAATGGGTTAAAAAGCACTTTTGACTTATTTTTAACGAAACTATAATTAAATCCTCATTTTTATACTTCAAAAATATCCCCTTAAATAGTTTCACTGCTAGCAACACTAATTAAGGGGAGTCTTTTCGATACATCAGTAACAAACTTCACAAAATATTTTTGCTGTGAGTCACCTGATTACTTCTGAACCTTAATCTTCCTTTTTTACTTTGCTTTCTTTTTTTTCATCCATTTACCAAGACCAATCAATCCCGTGCCAAGCAGCCCATACATTTCTCCCCCAAGACTGCCTGTTTTTGGTAATTCCGGTTTGTCCTGCGGCACTTGAGCATCTTCAATTTTTTCTTCCTTATCTGAAGTATCCTTTGGAGTGTCGGGTTTTTCGGTATTTGGTTTATTGGCAGTATCCGAACCTTGCTCCGGCTGTTTTGGTTTGTCTTTATCTTTTGGCTCATCCTTATCCTTCGGCTTATCCGTTGTATTGCCTTGCGGAATTTCATCCTCATTCACTTCCTTCTCATCTTCATCTTCCTCTTCGCCACCCGGATTGTACGGCAAGAGAACCGTCGGATTGTCGGCATGGGTATTGGTTACAAAGATATTATTCTCTTGTCTTTCAATTTTAACTTGATAATCTCCAATCTTATAGTTAGTTAGACCTTCCTCCGGTGTTACATTGATTGTTTCGTCCCCAATCTTCGTTTCGAAAACAAAATATTCTTTATCTATCTTTGGTAAGTTCTCGAATTTACCTGTCCAATTGTTGTCCTTATTTAAGAATAATTTTTTGTCCGTAATCGCCATATCCTGATTCACAACTTTTTCATACAGAGTAATCTCAACTTCTTTTTTAAAGCCTTCTTCGGTATTACTCCAATTCTTTGTTACAATTAAATGAATGATTTCATCATTCGGATTTGGGACTTGTTCCACTTCATTGGTAATTGTAATGTGAGCTGCTGAAGTAATATCTAAATGATTGTTGAAGATTTTTATATTCTTATGTTGATATGGATATGAAAAATCATTCGGCAACAATACGGTTTCTCCATTGATTTCCGTTTCCATAACACGATACGTCAATTCTTTTCCATCTTTCCACACCGGAAGATTCTGCTTGACTGCATTCCAATTATTCGTGCTGTTTAGTAAAAACTCTTCCAGCTTTGTAAAGTCGGCATCTCCGGTTCCCTTAACATACAAAGTAAATTTAGCGTTTTTACTGGAATCATTCGGAAATCCTACCCATTCTTTTGACATCTGCAAATCAAAATGGTCTATATTGGTAAAAATCCATTTTCCATTTTCATTGCTTTCTATCAATTGATACTTGCGATCATAAATCGGGAATATTTCGCCATTTTGAATAATGACATAATCCGTATCGGTTTGATTCCGAATCACTTCCTTGACACTGTACTTAATTTCTTCGCCGGTATCTCTGCGAATTGGTAAATTTTCAAATTTTGCTGTCCATTCGCCATTTGCCGTCGGAAGAGTCATGACTCGAATCGGTTTATCGGTATTGCTCGGATTCTCCACCTCATAAAGAGCCAGTATCGCCTGATTGGCTGTTTGACCTTTCCAGATTTTGGCTACTTCAATATCTTTGGTCGTTGGCCCGATTTGCTTTTTGGTATTGGTAATGATAAATGGGCTTTCATCTATGCCGTCGCCGGAAATAGAAACTTCAAACTGACTGCTATCCGTTTCTTCCTTAACCGAATAAATAAAGCGTTTTCCGGTAGCATGTTCTCCGATACTGTCAAAGACCGGCATGAAATCAAAAACATTCTTAAATCCGTTATCACTGTCTAAAGTAATCGGCTCAATTGCAACTTTAACCGGCGGCTGACCGGCATCGATTGTCCGATATAAGGACACTTTAACCGGTGTTTGCTCTGCCGTCGGTGTATTTACCCATTTTTTCTCAACCGGAATATTGACTCTGGCAATATTTCGATTGGTAAAAGCTCCAAACAGTATACCGCCCCCAATTTCTTTTAAGATTACTTCGGTATTGTCGGCGGAATAATTGGTACCAACCATTTTTTCGACAATCTTGTACTCATATGGTGTTCCGCCGTCATCCAGTTTTTTGACCTTATTGGCAAATTCGCCCTGCCATACCGTTTGCGTATCGCTTGGCTTATCAAGAACAAGGCTATCTATTTTTACTCCGTTCTGATGTAACTCTACTTCCAACTGATTCGGCATTTCGCCGAGCCAAGTCTTTTGTACTTTGACGGTCAAATCCTCAGTAGGTGTCGTACCTACCTTCTGATTATGAATTTGAAATACATACTTTCCGGTTTCTGTTTCCGTCGAAGCGGTGTAGTTTGCCTGATAGCCGGGCACATCCACTTCTTTAATGTCATATTCGATTTTGTTACTATTAAAGTACACGGTTAGTCCGTCCAAAATTCCCCGCCATTCCGTTCCCGATTTTTTTACCTTTAGTGTTTCCTGATAAAATGTATTACCCATAATTTTACCGGTTACAACAACATCGACTTCCTGAATGTCTTGACTCGGCTCTTCCGACCAAGTCTTAATAACGGTAACACTTCCGCTAATCGTATCACTTACCATTGGTGTCGGCAACTTCATGTCCTCTTTAATATTGGCATTAAGCTTAAAATAAGAGTATTCGTTACCTACCGGCCACATACCGCCGTCACGATACTGCGGCAACAGCTCTGCCGGATAGGTGATAATCAGCTTTTGTCCCGGTTTTAGATAAATACCGCTAAAGTGAAACTGGCTAAAATCTTCTACCCATGATTTTTTGATGGTATGGCTTTCTTCCGTACCGGTTGCCGAATTGATTACTTTTATCTGAACCTCCGACAAATCTCCGTATTTTACCCGAGCCGGAAAATCTTCTTCATCTACGATCAAACCATTCCGTACTTTATAGGTAATGATGTCCTCATTTACCTTGTCCAAAATTCGATCCAAATCTTCTAAGGTTTCCATTGTGTTGTAGTAATTTCCACCGGAAGAAGCTTCCTTCATAAAATATTTTTCGCGTTCGGATGTCATTCCCAGTCCGAGAGAGATAATTTCCGTTCCCAGCTTTTTATAGCCATCCGCTGTCATAATGGTATTACGTGCAACTCTACCAACATCTCCATCCGAACTACCGTCCCCGATTTTCTCGTGAACATTTGCTTTGTTTTTTACCTTTACATTGGTGCCCTTTGTTGCATCATATCCACGCTTCCAAAATTTGACTGCGGCAAGATTCCATGAAGTATAGTCCGGCTCATATTGGAGTTCTTTGTCAATTGGAATTTCTTCTCTCTCCCAAGCATAGGTAGGAATGCCGTCTGCAAGAAAGATGATTAGCTTCTGTGCTTTCGGTCTGCCGGCTCCCAGTTCCATATGTGCCGCCGCCAAGCCCATATCGACAAAAGTGGCTCCCGAAGCGGAAACATTATCTATCGCCTGCTTTATGGCATCCCCATTGGTAGAAAGCCCTATTTCCGTCGTTGCATCATCCGAAAAACTGACCACAGCAAGCTGAATATTATCTTTTCCCGGCAAAATCAGCTTATCCACGAACTTTTTTGCAGCTTCTTTCGCTTTTGTAATCCGCTCTCCTGCCATACTGCCGGATTTATCAATCAACAGTACTACATCCAGATTATTTTGAAGCGGATCATTCGCCGCCTCGACCTCGACTTTGACTTTAAATTTGCCATCTGCATAGTCTGTAACCGTTTTATTAACGGCTATTCCCTGATATTCACCGCTGCCTTCCAGCGGGTCAGGATTTTCATATGACTCTTGTGCATTTACCTCATAATTCCCTAGCGTAACCTGCATAATTTGAAACATCAATGCAAGCACCATCACTATTGACAGCATGGATTTTGTCTTAAATTTGTAATCTCTCATAACTTTTCTCTCCTCTTTTAAAATATTAATAATAACCCTTTATTTACACAATATCTTAAAAACTCAACTTTCCCACGTTCTCTGGAACAGTCTTTTTTAGACTCGTAAAATGGGCGGGAACTTGAGTTAAAAATATTGCTTTTTCACTTATTTTCTCTTTATTTTGTTCTTTCTATATCTTTCTATTTTTAATATATACTGTCAAAAAGTTAATGTCAATAGAAACTATCTTATGATACTTCTACTTCCAAATCCTTATCTTTTTCTTAAAAAACATTTCCAAAAAGGTAATTTACTCCATTTTACTGCTCTGCTTTTCACACCATGCAATCCACATTTCGTCATATTCTTCTGCCGAAAGATGGCGTTTTATTAAATCACTCGGACGATACACCGCTCTGTTTTTACATTCTTTGACGCAAAGTCGATACAAATTCCAATCAAGGCTATCTTCTTCCCATATCAGCGGCACTTTAGTCAGTCCTGACAATATAGCGGCAACCGCTCTGGTATGTCCATCCGTCATAATCAGCTCATCATCCAGTATTTTTACCGGAATAGGCGAAAAATTACTGAGATCCTCTTTATTAAACCATTCCCAAATTTTTTCTAATTTCAAATCAGAAATATAAAACTGAGATGGCTGTATTTCCGATAGTAAAACATCTTCCAATGTAATCTTACGATTCACGATATTTATCTCTCCCTTTGATTTATTAACATCTCATTCAGATTGGAGCAACAATACTCATAAACCCTATCGACAACTTCAAAGCCCATTTTTTCATACATTTCTTTTGGGGTGTCGTCCGCATCGGCATGTAGAAATAATGCATTGCCCTGTGTTCGTTTGACCACTTCCTCAATGATGGTAGTGGCGATGTATTTGCTGCGATAGTCCGTATCGACAAGCAGTCCGTCAAAGCAGGCAGCCCCACCATCTACAAAATAGTAGCATACTCCGACTAATCTTTCCTCCAGATATGCCCCGATATAATTCAGTTTCTCATAATTATGACGAATATTGCGAACGGTAAAATCTCTGCCGTAGATTTCGCCATAATGCTTTCCCTCGATTTCCTCCAGCTCCTCGATAGTCGGCACGGCAATTCTCACATCCGGATTGGTTTTCCACTCCGGTCTGTCCTCTTTTAATGCCATCGTCAGAGTAATCCCTTCTTCTATGCCAAAGCTGCTTTTTAAGGGAAAATTTCCCTCCAATTTGATAAAATTATCTCCTCTTTCTTTTTGATAGGCAAGCGCCTTTTGAAACTCCTCCTCACTTGGTTGGGCAGAGTATTCAAAGTAATTATGGTCATATTTATCCTTCAATCCGTCATCCTGCCATTTGCTTAAGTTTTGGGTGAACGGTTTATTTACCGCAAAAAGCTCCATCATTTTTTGCTCGATGGATTGGGATAGTTGTTTTTGATTTGTCATGGTTATACCTCTTTTTTGGTCATTGCTATTTTTAAATTCCTAGAAAGACTTCTACTATCTCTTGAATCTTTTGCAAGATACTTTGTTTCTTGGCTTCTCTTGCTCCTTGCCTTCTTGAGGTCGGCGGCAGGAAACTGTCCAATTCCGTTCCCATGGAAGTAGCATAGCCTTTTTCAATCGCTTTTTCAATAAAGCGTTTTGAATCCTCTTTCAATTTTTCACTCTCAATGATTTCCTTGATTTTAAGCTCTTTTTTCTTTTTGGCATATTCATAAAAAGCACTAAGAATCTCTTCTTTTTGCTGAATGTTTGCTAAATCCGTTTCATTCACAAAGTCTATAATCAACTCTTCTTTGGCACGAGTTCCCAAACTGGAGCGAATAAGCCTGCGAATATCCGATTTTAAGGCTTCCGTATCTTCTTGCACTTTTGACTTTTCCAAGATGAGTGCCAAAATATAATCTAAATTAATTTCATCGGTCTTTAATAGCTCAATTTGAAATTCGATATCCGAAAAATCAATTTTAAATTTTTCCCCGTTTTCCTTTTGCCTTCCGGACAATACTTCTTCCCGAATATCTACATATGCACTTTTCATGTCCTGCATTTGTCGTTCGGAAATAATCTTTTCAAAGCTTTCAAACTCATCAAAATTTCTTAGGATATTTTCTGCTTTTAAAAGCTCTCCAAAAAGTGTTACAAATTCTTTTTTATCTGCTTCTCCAATTATTTCCGTCGGATCATTGAATTTATCCAAAATTTGATTACAAATGGTAACATAGCCTGTTACTGCTTGCCCTGTTTCTTCTTCTTCAAATCCAAACAAATAATCATGATAACTTCTTTCTAGGATAACATTTACGCTATTTTCATCCCCAAACAGCTTGATTGCCTCTTTGGTGGCATTTTCCAAATCTCTAAAACAAACGATATTACCAAATTTCTTCACTTTATTTAAAATTCGGTTCGTTCTTGAAAACGCTTGTATCAGCCCATGATAACGCAAATTTTTGTCCACAAATAAGGTGTTTAGGGTCGGTGCATCAAAGCCCGTTAAAAACATTCCGACCACAATTAGTAAATCAATCTCTTTATTTTTTACTTTCAAGGATAAATCTTTGTAATAATTTTGAAAGTCATTTCCATTGGTGGAAAAATTGGTAGCAAAGCATTTATTATAATCTTCAATCACTTGTTCTAAAAATTCTTTTGCACTTAAATCAAGGACATTCGGTTCAAAATTTTCTTCGACAATTTCTCCGATTGCACTTTGTTCCTCATTTGCCGCAAAGCTATAAATTGTGGCTATCTTTAATTGTTTTTCGGGTGTCAATTCTGACTGCTGCTTTTGAAACTCTTCATAATAACATTTGGCAGCCTCGACACTTTGAACGGCAAACATAGCATTAAATCCATTTAATCTACGATTCTTCAAATCATAATGCTCGTTCCTATGGGTTTTCGTATCAAAAACCGATAAAATATGTCTTGTCACCTCCGTAATTCGCTCCGGATGTAACAGCATTTTTCTTTCTAATTTTTTCAGTTCTTTTTCGTCGTATTCCGTTTCTGCTTCTTTAAATTTGGCACTAATATTATTGTAGTCCACCTTAAATTTCAATACTTTTCCATCTCTGATGGCATCGGTGATGACATAACTATGGAGCTGTGCTCCAAATACTCCGGCGGTCGTTTCACTTCCCAAAGCATTTTCCGGAAAAATAGGAGTACCGGTAAACCCAAATTGATAGTAATTTTTAAATGCTTTTCTGATATTCTTTTGCGCTTCGCCAAATTGGGAACGATGACATTCATCATAAATAAGGACACAATGTTTCTCATAAATCTCATGAGCCGGATTTTTCTTGACAAACTCATTCAATTTTTGAATCGTAGTAACTACAATCCGATTGTCTTCTTTTTCGATACTTCTTTTTAACTCCTTGGTATCTTTACTGCCATTCACGCTATCCGGCTGAAATTTTTGGTATTCTTTC
>JAUMXK010000019.1 GCA_030535295.1 Eubacteriales bacterium
TGTTGCTTGCCACGCAAAATGCAAAAACTTGACACGCAAAATAAAAAAGACTAAGGTTATAGTTTCTTCCTAATATTAATCCTTAGTCTTTTTTGATTTTAACATTATATTCAGTTTTTTTCAGAGATTTTTGAATGGCTATTTAACAGTGTTCAAATTATCTTTAACATCCGTTATAATAACCTCTTGCGTCTCCGGATTCCAGTCAACTTTCTTCTTAAAGACTTTTTCAGCAAACTCTCTGATACCGACATAGTTCCGGTTATTAATCTTCTTTCCAACAAGATTATATTTTGCACCATCGTAGGATATTTTAACTGTTTCAAGATTTTCTTCTTGTTTTTCATGAAGAACCTTATCTCTAAACTTCTCCCATTGATGATTGTTTCCACTATCTTCGTTCCAGCCGACTATCCCCGGACATGGTTTTCCATTTACATCGAAATGCCTAATCAGCTCAAGATTATACTTTTTAATTAAGTATTTTGCTAGTTTAATGGCATTTTCTAGTGCTTTTTCTGTAAAATAATAGTTCCCATCGTTTGGCTTTGTCATCTTTCCTGTTCGGTTATTTGAACAGATTTCTATATTGATGCAGTTAGTACTCTTTGCAACTCCATAGAGTCGCCCACCTTTGGTTCTCGGGTACTTCCGTCCTCCTACGCTCCAGCAGTAGTAATTTTCAATATCTGGATTATACTGCACTATTTCATTGTCATCAACAATAAAATCTGCACTTGCTTTCGCTTCCGGTTTTGAGAACCAAGCAGCTACATTTCTCGCTGTTCCTACACGGCTTGTAACACCTGCCGTGTAGTGGATTACGAGATATTTGATATTCCTTTTAGACACAAAGGTAGTATTAACTTTACTGGCGCATTTTATAATATTAAGCGATTCCATGCGTTTCACTCTTTCACTTGATTATTACGACTTGCATCAACTAAGCCTTCGCCGATTGTGTAAGCAATTAGAGAGGATACAGCCGTTACAACTGCAACCACTTGTTCCGTTGTAAGACTATCAACCTTAAAAGCTACCAATAATGCCGTAATAAAGCCAATTAGTGCCATCCAAAACTTTCTAGATGTTAGTTTTTGTTTCCAATTAATATTCATATCTTTTCCTTTCCTTTCCTAAAGTTTTTATTTGTTTTCTTCTGCTAATTCCGGATAACCAATTTTTACAAGGGCAGCTTTCACTTGTTCTTTAAAATCGCCTTCAAAATCCGAAATGGTGTAATCTCCTTCCACAATGAGCCACGCAAACACTACCGCCATCTTTTTAATTTTTTTCATTTGCTTCACCTCCAATCTGATTAAAGTATCTATTAAAAACCAAAACATTTTAGTTTTTAACCTGTTTAACATTACATCACCTCTATTTCCATGCCGGAAGGCCTTTCTTCCGCAAGCTCTCCGATTGCTTGAAGCGCGGTAAGAGATTGACTTTTTGCTATCTTCGCTTGTCTTTCGGCTTTTTCCGCCTGTTCTTTCGCTTTTTCGATTTCTTTGTTAAGCTCATCAAGCTTTTGCTGATATTCTTCTTCGAGCGTCAACGGTCTTTCGAGTTCTTTGTATACAGCACTATTTGTTTGTTCATCATAAAATAAAACAAACTCAACACCTATCTTCTTTTCTGGCCGTGGGGGAATGTCATCTATTTTCTGCATCTTTATCTCTTTATCGTAAAACCCGATTATTCGATTGTTTTCATCAATTAAAATGTTCATTTCAAGTATCCTCCTAATCTAAAATAACAAAATTACAGCCATACACTCCCAACATTTTTATATAGTTATGTTCATTTTGAGGCCTGTCTGAGTACACCGCCATATAACTGACAGGACTCGAAAATGATACAATATTTGAAAACCAATCGGCTCTCTCACCCCCATTACCTGTAATAGCTATAGGAGTCGTGTCAAACCTGTGCGTTGACGGAACACCTGAAGGGTAGCGGATGTTATCTCTTAACGAGTTTTTCAACAAATCCAAATCGTCGCTAAAGACTACATAGCCACCATAGTCACTGCTAGTATTGTGAGTAGCAACAATTAACGACACCAACGCTTTTTTAAATGGTTTTAGTATCTTATAAATAGATATGCCATACCAATAATTATTCTTTTTTGTGTATATTTTGGTTAAAGCGTACTGCGGAAAAGTATAACTGGAGCCGTCCGATTGAGATACCCCGAAAGATATATTTTTTTCAGGATTTATTACCATCATATTATTAATTTTCTCAACAATTTGTTCTGTTGAAGCTGTTGTCGGAATTGCAATCCCCTTATTCAATAAAACAACTGCTACCTTAAATTTATTCAGTGTTTTTGTTTTTATTTTATCCGCAAGGCTTTTAAATGTTTCGCTTGAGCTTGCCGAAATCCCTAAGCCGGTGAGAGTGTTAGCTATTGCCTTTTTACCTTCACCGGCTTGCGTAAAAGCCTCGTTTGCTTTATCTTCCACGCTGTCAAGTCTTTCTCTCAATTCATCTACGTTCCCACCACCAAGCGGATAAATTGTGATTCTTTTTACATTGCTTTTATCCACTTTCGCAATAAAATAATTTGGATATTGAAAGTACAGCGGATGAAGGTTTTGTTCCTCCTCTGCATCAAGTGATTTTACTGTGATATTAAATCCTGAATATTGATTGCAGTTTCCGAGTGCTACATATAGGCTATAGTCCGCTCCTGTGACATTTCCATACCTCTCCCCGATGTTCGAAAACAAAAGCACGCTCCCCGCTTTTACAGTATTGTTGATTAAACTGTTTACAAATTCGCTGTCGGTGGTTAGTTGAATGCTGTCTTTAAGCCCTGACAGCCCTTCTATATTTCCAACTATCTCTTGTACTTTCTCATCCAGCTTCTCTACATTGTAATTTAAATCTTCAATATGGATAAAATCATTTTCACTAGGCTTTCGCAAGCCTAAATTGCTTGTTGTTTGCACTATAACACCTCATTTCTTAATTGTCCCCAGGTCTTATTTTTCACTTGTCCCCATTTTAAGCCTTTTGCCTGTTTCCATTGATTATAGAGTAACATAACATCAACCATCACATTCGCCGGTATCATCCGGTCAAGCAACTTCCTCACTTCATCGACTTTGCCCTTTGCAGCAAGTTCGACTTTAACAGTTAGTGAAAGCCCATTTAATTCGACTTTAACGCCGTTTTCACCGCAAAGAGCTTTGAGCTGTTCCATCATCTTAGCGTAAGTATAAGGCAGTTGCTCGTTGTATCTTGAGAGCACTCTAAACCGTCTTAATTCAAGGTCGTCTGTCGCTTTTGGGCTAATATTTAACATCAATTCATATCTTCCAATGGCCTGTTCGTCTGTGCTTTCAATGAACTGATTTTCCAGTGCTTGATGCGCTTTTTGCCAAAGCTTTTCAATCTCGACCTGCTCCGTTTTCATCAGCTCCTGATAATCTTTAACTTCCGCAATGACAGCCGGTAGGTAATTTATAAGTTTTCTATCCATTTATGCTACCTCTCTTCGGTATTTGCATTTCGGCAAGTGTTAAGTTGCTTGCTTGACCGTTGAGCCTTGTATTCTGGATATCAAGCACCCCCTGAGCATTTAATATCCTTGTTTCGATTTGACTAATCCGAATCACTAGCTGAGTTTCATTCTCCCAATTTTTCGCAAGTTCAAGAAAATAATCATCAATTGTCGTTTCGATGTAAGTCCTACCTGCCTCATAGTTCCACCCACTCTGATAGGTAATTGTCGTTTGAATATTGACTGCTTGACTTGTTACTCCTTGAACCGTCACTCTATGACCAATCGGAGCAAGACCGTAACCTTTTCCTGCGTTTTCCTGCGGATCTATCTTTTCCTGCACCTGCTGAATTAACTCACTGCTTGGCACATCGTAGTTGCTTGATATAATGGTTAATTTCACCGTTCCGGCTCCTTCGTGGTTTGGCGTTACTTTAACACCGCTCACACCTGAAATCGCTCTTGTCTTTTCTTTGTAATCCTGAATATTTCCACCGAACGCCTGACTTCCAAAGCTGTCAAAATATCGTTTCCGGAAGTCTTCCGTTGGCTCTTCGTCCTCTGCCGGTATTAAGAGTTCTGATATTATAATGCTTTCCAGATTTTCAATGTATTCCATCGGTATTAAATCAATGTTTAAGCGGTTGCCGATTACTCCCGGTTCTTCGCATTTGATTTTGTATTGTCCGGCATTGATTTTCTCTATAACAATATAATTCGCACCTTGGCTATTAAACCGCGTTCCCAAGGCCAGCTCCAACATTGCCGGCAATATTGAGATTTTTAAAACTGCATGACTTGCCTGATATGGCTTTAATCCTCGCTCTTTTGCTCTTTTAATGAGATATTCCCTGCTTGCGGTATCTGCAAAGGATTCTTTTTCATTATTTTCGAGTTCTATATATACCATTTCAAGTTCCAAAGCAAGCGGTGCTAACGCATCATAAATAAGGCTGCCTTCCCGTTTATCCATATCTGCCGGCACTCTTGCTAACGCTCTTGTCATAATCGCTTCAAAACTGTTATCTTGCAAGGTGAAATACCTCCTCCCTGTTTATGTTGCCGTAAATCGTTTCTACAAAAAAAGAGACTGCCAAGGCATCCCTTTCTGTAGTTTCTAACTCTTTAAACTCTTTTACGGTAACGATTCTTTCATCTCGCTCCAAGCATTCTTTGATTCGTCTGCTTAGTTCAAAAAAGACATAGTCCTTTTCTTTTCCCAATAAGTCCTCTACTGCAATACCATACTCATCATAAATATAATATCTGCCTTGTTCGGTGCTAAGCGTTTTATGGATAAACTGTTTTACCGCTTCCAACTCTGTAATACTGCCGGATATTCTTCCAGTCTTATTCATAGCGTAGGTTTTGCTTGACTGCACTGTACCTTCGGCATTTAACCCCTCTATTTCTAACATTTGTTTTGGTATCATAATAATAACCTTTCTTTTTTGCGGATATGGTTCGGTTTTGCCGTTTCTTTCGTTTCCACCTCATACTCAAAGAGCGTTCCGTTCTTGCCTCTTTCTGCCATCTCGTATAAATAAAAATATTCTTGACCGCCCTCGTTTTCCAGAAAGCAAAAGTTTTTATTTAAGTCTTCGTTTGTAAATATCCGGTGTGCCGGTGTAACTAAGCTATTGCCTTTTAGTTTAATCTTTCCATTTAGATAGGAAAAAGTCAGAGGTTCTAAGGATATCAATCTTGCGGTAATTACCTTTGAAAAGGCTCTTGCGTTGATTGTGCTTTCTATCAGTTCCTTTAGTGTATGAAGTAAGCTATTGATTCCATTCATTAAAACCGTTCTCCTTGTACTGTCAAGTCCATAAAATGATGACCACCCTCAAAGCTATGGGTCGCCTCTGTAACAAGCATGTATTCTTGAACGGACATATCTAACGCCGCCGATATGGACACCGGAATAATTCTGCCCTCTCTGACCAGTGTATTTCCTAAGACCTTGCGAAGTTTCAGGCTCCTCTTGACCCGGTTGTGCATTTTTAGAAGCTCTTCGGCTCTTGCTTCGATATTTTCCTTTGTTTTGACTTCTTCATAGTACTGTAACATGCCCCATTTTTCGATATTTTTCGCATCTTCCTTCGTCTTATGCTCTATGACTTTGTTTTTGCTTTCATATGCCAGCCTGATGCGGTTGTATGAGTTGTCAATACTGCTTTGTAGCTCGAAGTTCGACATATTGTTTACGGTAACCGGGTAATCGACTTTTGTCTTCGTGATATCTCTAAGACATAAACTTCCGGCTTCGTCTGCAAGGAAGAATATGTTTCCGGTGTTTTTCATGGTGATATCTCCGGCGGTCTGCAAGATTTGAAGATATTCTTTGTTTTTCTCAATTCTTTCCGGTAAAATAAATTTTGTATCTTCCATGTATCCGGTTTTTAGTCCTCTATCCTTGCATATTTCTATCAATAGCTTAGAGTATGTTATTCCTCCGTATTGGTATGTGTCTTTGTTCTTTAAGTACCGCATTTGGTCAAAGCACACGACTTTAATTAAATTGTCTTTGTTTCTTGACTTGGTAAAGACAAAGCCTTTAAAAAAGGTAACTCCGTCCAGTTTTAAAACAACCGGATTTCCTTCGTGAAAGGAAATGATATCATCTTTTACCACGGTAAATTCCATTTTGCCTACGGTATTTAGTGCAAAATTAACCGTAATCACGCCCTCTACCACCGGTTGATATATGGTATTCTTGTTTAAAATTAAGATTTCAACCTTCAAGTTTAATCACCTGACCTACTTTAATTTTGTTCGGGTTTGTAATGCTTTCTCTATTTCTTTGGTATAGTTCACGCCATTTACTGCTATTTCCTAAATACCTTTTGGCAATCAAGGAAAGGGTATCTCCTTTTTTTACGGTATAGGTCTTTAATTCCTGATTTTTCGGTAATTCTTTATTGATTCCTTTCGTTCCGGCTTCCTGCTTTACGACTTTAACCTTTCCGGCTTCTACTTCCACTCTTTGGGTCTTAAGCGGATTCCACGCTTTTAATGTGATGTCGATTAAAATATCTTTGCCGTTTTCCGCACTCTCATCTACCTTATACTCTTCCAATGTTACATATTGGTTCACATTGCCGGTTCTTTCCGTGTTTAACACTTGGAATAAAAAAGGATTCGCCTTACTCTTTAAATTACTTAATTTTTGAAGCATTTCCTCTTGCGGTATTCGGTTTATGCTCAAAGGGCTGTTTGCATCAAACGGAAGCCAAAAGGAAAACGAAAACTCCGTTAATCCCGGTTTTTCTGTCAAGTTGTATTCTTCTCCGTTTGCCAGCTGCACCGTTTTATTCTTGTTTACGATTTGCGTCACCAGTTGCCCCGGAGTGATAGGAAGAAGCACTCCGTCAATATAAAACTTTTGCATATCCTATCCCTCCGCTACTCTGTGAATTGCTACCCGAAGTCCGTCGGTTAATCCATCCACCCAGCCGTTTAAATCGGCGGTTTGGTGAATGTCGCCAAAACTATTGTCTACCTGAACAACAACTTTATCTAAGTTAATCTGTGTTAGGTTTCTGCGTAAAAACACAGACTTCAAATAGCTTAAATCCTCATTTTCTACCTTTAAGCCCTTTTCGCTTGCCCCTTTAACATCCTTTCCGATACCTTTGAGGTTTGCATTGGTCTTTTGAGCCTCGCCGTAGAGCTTAGAAAATCCATCACCACCTAGCTCCAGCTTTTTATTCTTTTCGGCTTCTTTCTTGGCTTTGGCCTTTTCTTCTTCCTTTTTTGCCTCTTTCAGCCTTTCGCTCAATAGCCGGTGAGCATCGTTTTTCATGGTTTGAATCGTTTCTACATTTTTTGCTTGCAGACTCTCAAAATCCTGAATCCCTTCCGCAACTTCTTTGGCTCTTGCTTGCCTTTTCGCTTCTTCTTCCGCTTTGGCGGTTGCACCAAAGGTGACATACTCAATCATCCCAATCGAAACGCCGGGGATTTTATTGAGCATTTTAAAAAAGCCATTTAGGATGTCAATTCCGCTATTTACCATGTTTTGAAGAAGCATTAGAAACAAAACTTTGAATGCTCCGACACCGTTTAGAACGCCGTTTTTTAATATCAAAAAGCCTAATTTAAGTTTTGCTAAAAACTCTTGAACTTTAAATACTCCTTGCATAACGGTAATCTTAATTACATCCCAAGCAAATTGATGAGCAGTTACAAATAACATCCATGCCACTTTTACACCGCCGATACTCTCGACAAGGCTCCACAAGTAGCCAAGCAGCGCCCCGATCGCCATTATGATAAGCAGCACCGGATTGACTGCCATTGCTGCATTTAGAGCTATTTGCGCCACAGTAACTGCCGCAATCGCTACCGCTGCTCCGGAAAGAATCGGGCCGACTGTTTCCCAAGCCGAGTCCATCCACCCGATAACTGCCGAAATTCCTCCTACCACAACTTCAAGCCAACCTGCCACCGTCTGCGCCCCATCTGAAATCCGGACGACAAAGTTTTGAAAGCTCTGCGTATTGATTAGTTCGTTAAATGCCGCCAGTGCCGGTTCTAGGCTTCTTACAAAAGAGGACTGTATTTGATTTGCTACATCTCCTAATGTAAGTGGTAAGGTTTTAAATGCCTCGTCGGTTTCTGTCGCTGATGCAAAAACCGCATTTTTAATGATGTCCGCCGTGATTTTTCCCTCTGAGGATAGTTTTTTGAGTTCTCCGGCGGATACTCCTAAGTGCTTCGCTATTGACTGTGCCAGCATTGGGGCGTTTTCCATCACCGAACGAAATTCATCGCCCTGTAACACCCCCGAAGCCAACGCCTGCGTAAGCTGTTGCATAGCGGCTACTTGGGTTTGTGTAGACGCTCCTGAGAGCTTAAATTGTTTATTCATCTGCTCAACAAAAGCAACCGCCTCTTCGTTTGTTTGAAAGCTGTCTTTTGCTAAGAGGTTAAGCTTTGTAACCGCTTCTAAGGTTTCGGTATAACTTCCTCTTGCTCTTTGGGAAGATAGGAAAATCATAGTCTGCAATTCCGCATTGGTTTTTGTGCCGTCATTGATTCGGTCAAGCCTTGCGCCGACTAGGGTCATGTCATCCGATAACTTCGTAAACGCCGAAGCTGCCCTCATGCCAACATACGCAATGACAAGCTGTTTTACTTTATTCGCAAGCGATGAAGTAGCACTTTCTGTCTTCTTAACTTCGTTTGTGTGTTTTCTTTGCTCGGCTTGCACTTGCTGAATATTCACAATATTTTGATGAAGCACATGATTAATCTGCTGATAACTCTTTCTTGCATCCACAAGCGTTGTAGTGTTGTATACATTTTGATTGATGCGTTTGAGGTTCCTTGTCGTATTCGTTACCTGTGTAAGGTTGCCTTGTATCGACTTCAGCGGTTGACTCATTTGGTCCTTCAGCCGGATTGCGGTTTCTATTGCACCCATGATTTCCCTCCTTTCCGTTTAATCCTTTTCCTGCTCTTTGATGTCCTCACTGTATTGTTCTAAAAAAGCCCAATACAGTGCTTTTTGATGTGGCGGAAAACTTGCAAACTCCTCCGGACGTATTCCCCCTTTGGTAAAACAAAAGAGGGTATACGCCAGATAGGTTTCCAAATCTTCCTTTATCCGTTTTTTGCTTCGTCCTTCTTCTCTTTGATGTAATCTTCTTCAATATCACCGCCGTTTAATTCGTTGACCTTTGCCAGTAACCTGCTATATTCTCCGCCGTTCAGCATCTTAGTAAGAAGCTCTGCCGGAGTGGATACTCCATAGTTATCTTGAAGCTCTGCATTTTCAAGATCCGGGTAAACTACTGACAGGCACATCAAGTTCTTTTGATATAGCTCCGAATCAAAATCAACGGTTTTTGTTTTTAAATCCATCGTGGTAGAAGCTTTGCGGATTTCGTCCATCTCGTGCGGCATCAGGGCGGCAAGTTTCCAAGGGATTGGATTTCCATGTTCGTCTTTGAAGCGTTTGCTGACGACAAAGTCCACTTTTACTTCTCTACTACCTGCGTGTTCTCTAAAAAAAGCCTGTAATTTTCCCATTAGTTCATTCCCTCCAAGTCTTTGAACATCTCCGGCATTTCTGCACTCTCAAAGGTGCCGGATACACTCTCTTCGAGTGCGGTGCTTGATACATCAATTTTTGATAAAATCACCGAATCAATCGTACAGTTGCGGTGAATCACCGTATGCCGTCCGGCTTTTGAATTCTTATCCTCGTTTGTGGTTTGAATATCAAACGTAAACATTTTACCGGTTTGCATATAGTCTAATACCAGTTTGCGAAACACATCCGACACATAGTACATCTCCGCACTCCAGCTTCCTTTTGTGCCGTTATAGCGGTGAGCGGTGGTGGTTGTTCCCAGTCTTTGTATTTCCGTTTTTTCAATGTCTACTTTCGATTCCCATTTCTTTAAGTGAAAGAGAAGCATTCGCTTCCCCTCACTGATATAAAATGCCGATGCCGCTCTGCCGTCAATCACATCTTCTTTTCGTATAATATTTGCTAAATCCATACTACCTCCTAATTGACCATGACCGTCATATAAAGCTTATTCATAGTAACCGCCGGTAAAATCGCATAGTTGACAATGACCGAATCTTTATCCTCACCCTCAAGGACTTCCACATCCTCGCTCTGAAAGCTTCGGATTGCTCCCATGTTTTGGAGCGTGTTTGCGTGCTTTACAATTTCGCTCCAAAGGCTGATTTGACCGTCTTTGTTGTTCTGCACTTTGCCTAAATATTTTGAATTAAAGATTGCCGCAATGTCTTTGCCGATTTGGTCAAGCACCCGAATGACTTGGTTGTTTTTAAAGTCCTTTGATTTTTCCGGCACTTCTTCCGTTAAAGAGTTCACATCCGATAATGCCCTGTATTCTTCGCCGACTTTGTGAAAGACAAACTCGCCACGCTTAATCGCTTCTTTTAGGGCGTTCATGGTGTATTCGCTTTTTACGGTATACTCTCCGGTATAAGTTTCATTGGTAAGGCTTCTTTGAATCTCGGCCCCTGCCAGCTTTCCGGCGGTAAAGTAAATCAGTCCACTTGCCATCTCTGCCGCCTCGGTCGTTACATTGATCACGCCCTCATAATTTGCCGCTTTTTTAAATAACACCGTTTGAAACTTGATACCAAGCTCGTCCCTGAGCCTTTTTGTGTAGGCAATATATAACTCTTTTATCGAATTGTCCGTGCCATCGTAGGCAAGAATATTAAAATCCCTGCTTTCCAGTTTAGAAAGAAACTCCGTGTGTGCTTCGCCGTTTACTGTTCCGTCACTTCCGCCGGATAATTTAATCAAAGCGGCTGCCGCAATGGAAGTCCCCGTCCAGTGAAAGGCCACAAAATCATTGTTTTTCACATCTGCCGGTTTCTTTGCTACCTGCTCATCCACTTTATCGGTTCCTAACTTGGTGGTAATAGTAAAGGTATTTTCTAGTCCGGCAGATATTGTGACCGCAAGGTCATTTCCTCTGCTTCCTTCCTTGGTTGCCGTAACCGTTAGCGTCCCTTCGGTCTTGGTTGCCTTTGCTCCGTTTTTATTGAGCCTTTGGAAAATAACCGTTTTCGCCCCTTGAAACAGTTCCCGAAACGCTCTTACTTTCTCATCCGTAGCCGAATACCCCAAAATCTTTTTGGCGTTCTTCCCAAAGGTTTCTCTGTCCAGTTCAATGACTTCGTTACCGCCCCAGTTATGACTTAGCCCAATCGCTACTCTTCCACGCTCGCCGAATACGCTACCGCTTCTTTCCGCCGAAATAAAGTTGATATACGCTCCCGGTAAAATCTTGTTTTGTGCTGTAAAATTGCCACCGCCGTGCATTATGACACCTCTCTTTCCCTAAATTCTTGCAATTTGCTTTCTACTTCTTTGGCCGTATAAGTTTCCTCGTCCTTCAATACCACTTCCAGAATATCCCTATGCTCTGAAAAGCTCTCCGCTTTTAAAAACTCTGCTTTCGGATATTTTTGTTCTTCTTTAGCCGTCTTTTCTCTTGCCATTTCCTTTCTCCAATCTAGCCATTAGGCTGTCTTTTTCTCTTTTGCTTAAAAACAAAGTATAGGTTGTGCTTGTAATTAAAAAGCCATCTACTACCTTGGTATCTGTCTTTTCCGCTCGTGTAAGGCCCGGCAAATCACTAAGTGCCACGGAAGTTCTTAAACGCATCTCTTCCAATTCGCTTTGTGATAACTGATTATCGAAGTATGTAACTTCAACCAGCGCACGATAGCGATATAGACCGGAAAGTTCTTCTTTTAGGCTATCCGAAAGTATCCGAATAAAAAAAGAGGTAACGTTAAGCTCTTGCTCTACGATATCCTCATAAATTATTGTGTCTTTCCCGAATTCTCTTTTGATTGCTCTGATGATTGCATCTATTAAGTTCATTTATCCACCCAAACCCTTCAGTATTTCTTCCACTGCTTGCCTTATGATATCGTCCACGATTTCCTCAAACTTCTTTGCTTCGATTGTCATAAAATATTGTCCTTCTACCCATCCGTTTTTTAGCCTCTTGCCCAGTGCCGGAACATATCGCCCTTCTTGCTGACGATGCCCGTATTCGACATAGGAAGCATATTCTTTGTTGTTGACAATCGTAACTTCGTAAGTATCACCGCTTTTTACAATGTCCGTAATAAACCACGAATGTCTTAGCTCACCTGTCTGAACCGGTGTGTTTTGTATGATGTTACTCTCCAGTTGATTTGCTAAGACAATCAGTAACTTTTTCAAAAACCAGTCCACACTCTTACCAAGCTCTTCGAATCTTTTTGCAAGGTCATCCAAACCACTGACATCCACCTCTATCATTATGCCCACCTCTTTGAAAGCACCAGCATAACTTCCTGATGCGAATCATAAACCTTCGGCACTCCTGCCGCTTCAAAGTAGTCTACCCAAGTATCTTTTACGACTTTAACCCTTGAACCCGGTTTGATAACTATTTCAGGACTTAGGAGCAGTTTAATTACTTGTGTTATTGCTGTCACTTTTTCTCCTTTGTCTGCACTTGTAAGCTGTGAAAAGGATATCCGGCAAGGGATATTTTCCGCTACGGCTTCCCATCTTGTGCCGGTTGTTCCGTTTTCTTTTTGGTAAGGCTTATTTTCCGATATCGTGCATAGGCGGTCATATAAGCGTTCTACGGCATTTCTTGCTTTTACCACTTCATTTGGCGGTAGCATATAAGCTCCTCCTCTCCGGTGTTTGCCATCTGTGAAAAGAGAGATAAGGGACTGGCGTTTGATACTGCATAGTCAATCGACACATCCCCTTCCTTGATGCTTTTAATTACGCCTTCGGTGTTTTGCGGATTTTGAATTGTTTTTTGCGCTAAAATACTGCCGCAAATCCGCTCAATTAGGATGTGTTCCAGTTCTTCCGGTATTTCATCCACATTGCAGTAATTTAAAATTTCTTGCCTCTTAACTTTAATCATATAATCTATCAGCCAGTCGTCTTCATCGACCGGCTGATAGCCCAAAGATAATAGGCGTTGCTTGACTATCGCAATCATGAAAGCCCCCTATTTCTTGCCTCTTCCTTTTGGTTTTGGTTCTTCCTCTACGGTTTCCTCTGCTTCCTCTTCTTCCCCTTGTTCCGCTTCCGGCTGTTTCTCCTCAAAAGGCACCGCTCCCAGTTCATAAAGTCTGTCAATCTCTGCCGGATCCGTTACGGTATAAACTAAATTATCCAGTCTTAACTTCATAATTAACTACCTCCTTCTACACGGATACACTGACAAACAGAGCGTCTTCCTGTTGCTTTTTCACCCATAAATCATGGTACTTCCGGTAGTCTACTTTCCAAGCGTCTGCACTTTGGTTGGTATCCGGTTCAAACACTCTGATTTTATCGGTCTTACTCACCGCCATCGGTGCATTTTCGGCTGCAATAATCCAGTTGATGTCTTTTGCTGAAGCATTCGGAGTTAAACCGCCCGCTTCTTGTCCTACCGCTCCGGTTTTGATATCGTATAAGGTTTTTAAACGATCCGCCGGTGGGGTTACAATCGCATGACCATCAAACTTTTTAATGCGGAAGTTGACCTCGCCTTGGGTAAAGTCGGAAACCGAAATAAAGTGACGGAGCTTTTCGTTTTCTTCGAGCAGTCCAAGGATAGCAAGCGGCATAGTGATAATCAGTTTTGCACTCGTGCCGATTTTGTCCTGAACTTTGCGAATGTCTGCCCGAAGCTTTACAAACACATTTTCGGCGGTAATCTTTACCGATTCCGTTCTGCTTCCTGCTTGTGCAATCGAATAAATCTTAGAGTAGCGGTAAGAGTCAATTTCCGGAATAACCTGCGTTTCTTGGAAAGTTTTTAAAACATTGGCAGCGGTCGCTACAAAATTACTTTCGTTGACATCCATAGCGTCCAGCAGAAATGTTCTGCCTCTGTCTTGGGTCATTTTGTAGCTGTTATACGCCACTGTTACGCCGCCTTTGGTAAAGCCTTCGCTTCGGTCATAATTAGCAAGCCCCTGCGTTGACATGGTCGGAATTTTCACTTCATCCCCGCCGTTATAGATAAGACCTTTGGCGTTCTTTTCCATCCAGCCGGATGTCAGGCTGGCTACGGCGTGTTGGTCGAGCTGTGTCATCATGATTTTTTGAAATTCGATGGTATTTAATTTTCCCATTGTTTCATCCTCCTGTTTTAATTAAAGATTGCTGATATTGCTTGTTCCATTGCCGATGTGCCTTCGCCGGTTGACACTTCCGGCTCAAACCCTTGATACTGCGTGCTTTCCTCTGCCGGTTTAAAAAGATACGGCTTGCCGGTTTTCAGCTCCCCGATTTGCTCCTCCAAACCCTCAATGCCGGATTCGCCAAAGGTTAATGCCTCACGATTTAAAAGACCTTTTAACACCTCGGTATCATGGGCATTTACTCCGGCAAGGGCTTTATCCAGTGCTGCTTCCTGTTTTTGATTCGCAAGCTCTGTTTCTAAAGCCTTGGCTTTTTCTTCCCACTCGGCCGCCGAAGCCTTGATGTCCTCGATTTTCATATCCTGATAGGATTTCATCGTTTTGTTTGCTTCGGCCAGCTGATTACCCACTGCGGTAAGCTCCGCTTGCAGTTGCCCCAGCTTTTCCGCCGCTTCCTTTCTTTCCGCTTCTACCTCTGCAAGCACTTTTTCTGCCTGCTCCTCCGTTAAGCCTAATTGTAATAATTTTTCTTTCATGGTTTCCCCTTTCTTAAAATGGTTTTAAAATGATGTTTGTACCTTATTTAAAAAGCGTTTTCATTCCCTTTGCTCCTTTCTGCTTCTATTCGCTTCATTGCTTTTTGATAATATTCTTCACTGATTTCAAAACCGATAAAGTTGCGTCCGGTTCGTATTGCTGCTACCGCCGTCGTACCGCTTCCCATAAAGGTATCCAGTACCAGTTCGCCTTTTTCTGTACTGTCTAATATCAGTTTTTCTATTAATTCCGTCGGTTTTTGGGTTGGGTGGATTTTTTCTCCGTCTTTCTTCTTTGCCCCCAGAGAAAATCCTTGTATGTTTATCACGTTTCCACCTAGCCCCCTTCCGCCGTTCCGTGGGGTTTGTTTTGCGTATATGATAAGCTCATGAAAAAAGCCATAATAATTGCCCGGACCGCTGTTTTTATTCCATACCAGTAGATTCTTGACCGGTAAGGCTTCCATCATCAAAGGATAATAAAACGCATATCCTCTCCAGTCCGTAAAGAAGTATACGCTTCCGTCTTTTTTTAAAACTCTTTTGTATTGCTTAAAAAGTTCTTTAAAAAAGGGTTTGCTGATAGCCAAATCTTCAAACTCGCCCCGTTTGCCATTGTGTGTCATTCCTTGAAAGTACGGAGGATCAGCTATAATAACATCTACGCTTTCATCCGGCACTTTCTGAATTCCCTCGAAACAATCCATTTGATAAATCTTATTAACCTCTATTTCTGACTCCCTCGCTTTCTATTTTCCGCAATCAAAAAAGGGCTTACTGATTTTTGTTCAGTAAATCCCTTTTTGTGGTTTCTTTTGTTTTTTGTTATTAGATGATTTTCAGCTCCAACGCCGTTTTGGCAAGGTTAGCAGATTTTAGCAGTTCAAACATCTTGATTCCTTGCTGAAAGCCTACTAAAAAGCTGGCTCTTGCGTTTTTGGTTTGCTTTGTGATGATGTGAGCCGACAGCCTTTCGGTTTCCTCAAAGCTAAGCCTTTCGCTCTTGTGAAGCCTCTCCATTAATTCCTCAAGCTCCGCTTCGAGGATTTTCATCTCTTCCGTTTCGCTGACCCACTTTTCCGCAAGGTAGCAGCTTCCGTCAATGAGATTATAAATCCCTTGCTCGACATCGTTCCACGCTCCGGCTTCTTCTGCCGGAACTTCACCGGCAATCTTAGTCCTTACGGTTTCGTTCATCTTGTCACCTCCGTCTTTGCTATCGTCTTGCGGTAATAGTTACGAATGGCACTGTCGGAAACCCGATAGCCTTTTTCTGCCAGTACCTTTTGAACAAAGGTATAATTCCGGCTTTTGTCAAGGAGTAACCTATCCACAATGATTCGGATTTCCGGCGGTAAGGTTTCCATCAGGAGCTGACGGGCTTTTCCGGTCTTTCGGCTTCTTCTTTGCCGGTTTAAAAGACTTTCAATCTCGTCCGTTGTACCGCCATAACCTATCGCTACCGGCTTCCGGTTTTCTAACTGCTCTAAGCGTTCCAGCATCTTAGCCTGCACTTGAAGCATTTGGGTAATGACCTCACTCGGAAAAGCAAGGCTTTCTTTCATTTCGTGAAAGGCATCAATATACTTGGCGGTAAATGCCGCCCCCTTTGCTCCGGTCAGTTTATGGGCTAAAAACTCGCAGCCTTTCTTTGTGATTTGGTAGTTTTTCAGCTTTCTACCGATTGCGTCAGTAAAACTGGATTCTTGGAAATAATCATTCAATCCAAAATTGGATTGAATGAGATAATCCTCATAACTGGCTATATCCCGTAACAAATGTGAATGTTGTTTTCCTATCATCTCTGCCACTTCACGACTATCCAATGTTTCTTTGTTTAATAACGAAATTTGTCGCATTTAAAAACTCCTTTCTTGTTTCAATAAAAATTGATACTTGAAAGAAGCCCTTTTCTATGTTAATATATTCCATAGAAAGAGTTTCTTTCTGTGAGAGTAATCTGTAAGCCGCAAACTTAGGTAGATTACTCTTTTTCATTTTCTTCGTGGCTTTCCAATGCCAAATCTATCCCTTTTCTCAAAAATGTACTTCTTGTTATTTTTTCTTTTTCACAATATACATTTATTCTGTTATTTGTTTCTTCGTCCACCCTTGTTCGGATTTCAAAAGATTTAGGATTTTCAGCCTTTGGTCTGCCTATTGGTTTAGCGTTCATTCCATCACCTCACTTTATACGCTACAATAATTATATTTTATGTAGCGTATAAAGTCAAGAGGAAATTTTCATTTTGCTTGTCAGAAAGTTGTAGCCTTATTTTTGGGTATCATAAAAGCACCTTGTGGGGTGCTTTTATGATTAGGCTGTATGAGTGCCGTAAAACTGCTTTCTTAACTCTTTCTTTACCTTGTTTAGTTCGTTTTCTTCTTCGATTTCTTCAAGGATTTTATCCAAATATCCGCTTTCTTTTAATTCCTGATATTCTATCAAGAGTTCAATATAGCTAATCGGAAAAAGAAACGGAAAATATAGTATTGTTTCAACAATAATTTTTGCAAAGCGAACGGAAAAGAATGCGGTTCTTTGGCTTTCTTTTTCGTTTTTTACCCTTGCCCATACTCCTTTTATGAAATACTTCGGATATCGTATCATTCCGCTAAGAAATGCGGATAGGTCAATCTTTTTCCCTTTCTTTTCATACGCCAAGACAGCATATGCCGGAATGGCCAATATCGACATAATAAGAATAATGCCTAGTCCTTTCATTTCTCCTCTCCTTTCGTGCTTTTTAATAACCCGTCCGCCCATACAAAAAATATGGATATTCCAAGGGGATATATAATAAATCCCAACGGAAACGCTCCTATATGGTCAGATGCAAGATTTATTATCATTTTGCTTGTCAGAAAGTTGTAGCCTCTCTTTTCTCTTGCTATAATAGGATTATCCGCTTGTGGCGGAAATTTTAGGAAAGGAGAGGAAAAATATGATTAACTCGTCACTTAAAGAAAAAATTCTAAAAGAGTGTTACGGTAGTTATTTAAGAACCGGAATCGCTAAGTCTGAGTTTATCTTTGGTTTTGACAATGCCGTACGTCAAGATTATCTTGATACTTTAGATGATATGTATCATAACGGGCTTATCAAACCCAATTATGCAGCCTTAGGCATGGCTTCTGTTGTTCTGACGAATAGCGGCGTAACGCTTGCCCAGTCTATTTTTGATTAACCACTTCATTTCCCAAATGGCATATTTAATCTTTCCCCAAAGGCTTAAATATGTCATTTCTCTTGCCTGAAACGGTACAAAGTAGCCGTTTTCCGTAATATCAATCACTTTATTTTTACGAAGATACACATGAAAAGTATTTTTTTCTGTCGTAATTTCAAACACCTTTATCCGGTAGTCCGTCATAGGATAAAATCCTTTTAATCTTTGTTTTTCCATAGCCCCCTCCATTCTTCCGGTAATTCTGTTTCAAATGTCCATTCGCCGTCAAGGTCAAGGTCTACCGGAATGAGCTTATCAAAGCGGATTCGCTGATACACTCCGTCCGGTCTTTGGATATCGGCTATCAGTTCAAACCTTGTTATCTTCTCTAATTTTTCAATGGTGGCATGCACGCCTAAGACTGCAAGGGTAATTCTCCGCTTTCGTACCTTACAAGAAAGAGAACCAAGCAGTGCCATTTTGGTTTGTTCTTCGTAATGCTCTATCTTTGCCACGGGCTTTGCGTATAAATAGCGTTTGCCGTTTTCTATACTATAAAGCTCGGCATTTTCTGTTTTTATGGTATCTATTAGGATTTTCATATTCTCACCTCGCTTACCATCTCATTTTTCTATACTTAATCAGTCCGACTTCGGCTTGTTCTCGCACTTTCTCCCACTCTTTGGAGTAGCCGGCGGTTTCGGTCATATAGTTTGCCACTGTCCACTCTATGAGATAAATACTTGCTTCTTCGGGTAGTTCCTCAACATGGCAAAAGTCTTTGACTTCCCTTTCCGATTTACCAATAATATAGTCTAAGATATCGCCGGACTTGATACTACCGCCCAGCATTTTAATCCTTGCCGTTATCATTTCCTTTTGATTCATCTGGCTGTCCTTTCTATTTTAGGGTACAATAAAACACCTATTGCTAGGTGCTTTATTGGTTATTTAACCTATCATTTCAAGAGCGGTTTTTATGGTTTCTTTCACTTTTCTTTCCAACAAATGATCCGGAAGAACTTGAGTGTCAATCTCATAAAATGCATCGTTTAAATACTCTAAAACTTCTTCGCTATCATTTATTTTTTCAAATTCAACACAATCTTCCGCAAAATCCCAAGCAAAATATTCATTGATTTCATAAGCATCAAAATTTTCAAGAAAGTTTAATAGCATCTGCTTTAAATCTTTTTCCAACGTTTACTCAACCTCCCTTTTCTTAATGTGATAGCTTTTCCTTCTTCTTTTATTATGCTAATCCCATTATCAATCGTTATCTCCCTGCCGTTTTTTTCATCTTTATAGTTCGGCTTTTTCTTTGCAATCTCTGCAATTTCTTCAAATGTGAAAACTTGATTTCCTTTCTTGTCATGCTCCCGATTGATGAATTGCTCAATAAAATGGTCGCTTGCATAAACTCCGTTTTCTCGAAATCTGCGATATAAATCTTTTGCTCTTGCCTTGTCGGTGATTTTAGCATTTTTTTCAATCGCTTTGTGTACATCGAAGTCCTGCTTTAATTCCTCAAAGTCCTCAGGTTTAATATACTTCATTTTCTGAAATTCTTCAAGTGTTTTTGGTGCATTTTTGCCTAGAACTGCTTGGTATCTTTGATACTGCTTGTCGTCCTGATAGCGGTTTTGCCACATCTTCTCCCTTGCTTCGGCTTCGGGATTGCCTTTGACATATTTATCATACCATTCCTGATAATTCATATTGTCGACTTTTTCGCTCTTGCCGGTGACCGGATTTCTTGCCATTCGGGTGCTTGACTCCATGCCATAATAGGCTACCGTGGTACTTCGGCAATGCGGATGCATGGGTGGGGCGGTCGTGCCGACAGCGTAGTCCACTGTCTGAAATACCTTTTTGTCTAATCCCCTGCACGGCTTGGAAGTCTTTAGGTCAAGGGTTGCAATGTATTGGTATTTCTCTACTCCGTCCTCTTTGTACCGCTCCTGTCTTGCCTTAGAGGTTGCATAAGCGTTTTCGGTATGTACCAGTCGTCTGGCTGCCTTTTTATGGGTATCAAACTTATCGGCAATTCTCTTTTCCACATTCTCCAGCTTTTCGCCGGTGATGGTTGCCTGCGTCAGTTCTTTGCGAAGCTCGTCCGCCAGTCTTTGTTTATCCTGCCAAATGTTATCCGAAAAGTTTTTATCCGATGCCCAAGGCTCTTTTAGTATCTGATTCATCTTTCGCTTATCGATCTTTAGCGGTGCATCCGGCTTTTGTGCTTTTGGCTTTGGTACTTTGGATTTTGGTGCTTCCGGCTTTTGAGGGACTGCCTTATCTTCTAAAAGCAAGGTCTTTTGATTGCCGATTTCTTCCCCGATACGCTCCCACTCCCTTTCAAAGCTATCTTCTAAAAACTTGCCAAGATGGTTTTGATATTTCAGGTATGCTTCGTGTGTATAACGGTTAATTTCCTCCGCCATAGCCGTTAGGCGGTCGATGCCGTGCATATGAGATGCCATGTTTAATCGGTGCATATCCGCCTTTGTCACGGCACTTTCTGCCAACTTGATATATTCCTCTAGGCTCATCCGGTAATGTTCCAGCTCACCGGCAGTTAGCTTTTCCTTTAATCGCTCAAAGGATAATCCGGTTTCTCCCGATATTCTTGAAAGATAATAAAGGAGCTTTTCCCATATCTTTTCCTTGGTTTCGTCCATGACTCCGGAAATGTACCGATACGCATCTTCCGAATAAAGGTATTCATCCATCTGCGCCTGTCTTGCCCGCATTTCCCAGTAATCTCTACTTGTCATAGCTTACGCCTTTCTGAAAGGGATCATAGATGTCCGACTGTTCTTTTTCCTTTTCTGCTGTGATTCTTTCCAGCTCTTCTTCCACATCATCGACCAGCGGATGACTTGCCAGTAGGGTTTCCTTTGAAACAATGCCGACACTGTTCTTTATCATGCCGACAAGGCTTTCCTCGTTGACCATGATGTTCCGGCGGAAGGCAACGGTAGCGGTTAACTCTTCCGGCTGTAAGTTCTTAATTTTTCGGTAAAACCATTCCAAATGTTCCAAGCTCGCTTGATACTCCAGTTCGGTTGCGTTTGCGTCCAGTTCCATCTCCGCATACATGGCTTTGATGTTTAACTCATTCGGTGCTTGTGTGGTTCTATCGCCTTTTAGGTCAATGCTGCGAACATTCTCAATCAGTTTCTGCTTTAAGATTTCTAAAATGGTTTTATAATTCTCTGCGTTGACCGTGATTTCAAGTGTTTCCACCCCACCTTTCATCTTCTCTTCACTACGAACCTTTACCGCTCCGTACTGTGCTAAATTGCTACGAAACTCGCCGAGGTCTTGCCCGTCGTAGTTGGTAATGACCAAAATTGTGTTTCTCTTATCTTCCAGCATGTTGTCCTGAAAGTTAGAAAGGATAGTATTGATACCGTCCTGCAAGGATTTACACCGAGATAACAATATCGTTTCTTTGGAGTTGCTTTTAAAGTAAATGAAAGGAATCTTGCCAAAACTATAATGTTTCTCGCCTTTTTTGATATAGCTTTCTTTTTTTAGGAGTTTAAAATCGTCGTTTCCTACTTCAAACAAATAGATTTCATCTCTGGTATAAAAATCCAAGCGTTGCACTTCTTTCACTTTTCCGCCCATAAACTCACTGACTGAATAGGAACGAATCAGTGCCGATAGGCTTTCGTGGTTTTTATCCGACCATATCGGGGTAATCTCTTCGGTATTCATCTTTTGATAGGTCAGCCGTTCCCCGTTTGCCGATACATACATCCAAGAGATTCCGCAAAGATAACTTTCCAGTGCAATTTTGGAAAGCGTTCTAAGAAATTTCATCGTATATAGATTTTGGATTTCTTTTTGATACGCTTTATCTTCTTTGCACCGAACGACCGGAGCTTTGGAAAAAAGATATGCTACTTTCTTATCGACGGCGGTTGCGTACTGATTATCTATGATTCGGCTGTTTGGTAGGTTGTGGATTCTTTGTACCTTGCCCTTTTTGCCGATGGTTAATCGTTCTTTATTTAGGATATCATGCTTGCCATCGTAATAGCGAAGAGATTCAGCCATTTGCTGTTTTCTTGTGCTATCGGCTGACAAGCAATCTTTGATGTACTTTATTAATTCCTCTAATTTAAACTTTGTGTAATCCATACATACTCCCTTTACTAGTCAAAACTATATAGCCCTGAAAGTTCCATTTTCTCCGCAATGCCGGTTGTGGCATCTTGCGCATCGTCATGTTTATTCTTGCCCTCTTTTTGATACCGTATCATGCTGTTATAGTATTCGGGGTATTTCATCTCCCAGCCCTCCGGGTAATAGATATGATCCATCACCCAAGTGGCATTGGATAGGATCCTTGATTTCTTGTTCTTTGACTGGTGAAACCAGTTAAACCGTGTCCGATTCCAGCCCCAGCCCTCAAGGATTCGCTCGACCGCACGAGCAAAGCCCCGACCGCCGTTGTTGCTTTCGATATCCGCCACATTGACTTTAAAGTCCATCATTCGCTTTGCCGTTTCTCTCTCGGTCACTTCCATCGGCTCTTTGGTAAAGTAGATGTCTAAAATATAGGCTTCCCTTTCGTATTCGCCATAAATCAGATTGCAAAGATAATCCGCTCCGGTGTCGGCAGTATCACAATAGGCTTTGATTTTGGTAAATAACAAATGCCCGTATTCATCCCTTGGAAGTTCAGAATAAGTTTTAAAGCTTGAATATAATCGTCCTTTGACATCAATCGGCTCTTGCTGATAGTTTGCAAGGGCAATTTCTTTGCTCATGGTGGCTACTTTTCTATCGTATTCCTTGCGGCTTAATATCTGTTCACAAAGCATACTTCCGTCCGGCTTCATTGCCTGAAAGGAGATATGCCGAAGTTTATAGCCGAGTTTCGGCAGTTCGTCCATTGCTCTACCTGCTAGGTCTTTCGAGTGCCAACGGGTCATGATAATGATGATTTTTCCACCGCTCTCCAAGCGGGACAGCATGGTATTCGTAAACCACTCCCAGTGCTTGTCTAAAATATCTTCGTTGTTGGCTTCATATGCGTTTTTGATAAGGTCGTCTATGATTAGAATATCCGCACCGAAACCGGTCGCCGTGCCGGTGGGAGAGGTTGCCAAATAGTTATTATAGCCACCCTCTAAGCTCCAAAGGTTCATGGCTGCATCGCCGGCTTTGATTTTCGTTTCCGGAAAAATGTCACGAAATACAATCTTTGACTTATCTGCTTTTTCTTCACTAATGGCATTTCTAACGCCCTTAGAGAATTGTGTCGCCAAGGTTTCATTATACGAACCGGTCATAATTTTCTTTGTGTTATCTCTGCCCAGTATCCATTCAACCGACAATTGTGCGGTTCGAGATTTTCCATGACGGGGCGGTGCATTTAAGAGTAGAACCTCTTCATCGCTTGCCAGAAACTCCTGTATTGCCTTGCACATTTCTACTTGATAAAGCCGGTCATCTTTATAGAATTTCGGGCCTCTGAGTTTGCAGTAGGCAAATAGATTTTCCCTTGCTGCAAGAATAGACTTATCTTCGCTTTTTGTTTCCTTGAAAATGGCTTGTCTTAGCCGTTTTCTGCTCTTTTCTTTGGTGCTTTGCATAAGTCTATCTCTCCTTTCCTAAAATTCACCCCGTCTAATTTGCGTTTATTTGAAAAAAATGCCCCACTCGATAAAATAATCGAGTAAGACATTTCCATAAAAATTGAATGGTATTTGAACGCTTTTGAACGCATATAAAATTATCTGCGAACATAAACTATTTTTTTCCATGTTTTTGACCGGAAATTTCTCCTAAGAAATTCCCTTTTGTATTTTTCGTTTGTTCCCTAACTTTTATTTGGTGGAGCGAATCAACACCGAACTACTCATTAAGTGCTTTTATTTAACTTTATTTCATAATCTCACAAGGCAAGGTTGCTTTTGCGTCACCGTGTCGAAACGGCAGGGAAAAGCGAATCCTAAAATCTCTGTGTAACACTTTTTCAATGTAGGGTTCTAATTCCTCTACATTTAACTTCCATGTGCCATCCGCTTGTCTTGTTGCAATGATATTTTGCTCTTTGCTTAGTAGCCTGATATGTACCGCCTCAAGGTCGGATAAGTTCTCCGGCTTTTCTCTTGGTACAAAGTGTAGCACATAAGGAATTGTTTTCATTGCGTAGTAGATTTCATCGGTCAGTTCTTTTACCGCAAGAAATACATAACTCGGAAAATAAATGACATTTCTTGTTGTTGCAGTTCCTGACTTGCGAAAGGGGATTGTCTGATTGGGGACATAGCTTTTATATCCTCTTTTTAATAGTTCCCACTGTACATCCTTTTCCTTGCCGGTCATGACCTGAAGTACATAAATCATTGTTTCACCTCCTGCTTTTTCTCGTTTAGGAAGCTACTAACCTGTTCATATAAATCCGGTCTTTCTTTTGCCATCGCATCGAATACCAGCTTTTTAACTTGTTCATATCCGGCTTCTAAAATGTCTCTGTTTTTCAGATCCATGTTTTTCTTATAAGAAGCAGTGCGGATTAGTGCGTTCATCTGTGTCAACAGTTTAGCCGGATTTACAAGAGCAAGCTCCTCTGCTGTTAATGTCTGAATCCTCTCCAGCATCACATGGGAAGCTAGCCTGACCATTCCCTCTGTCGTGTCAAGGTCGGGGTATTTGTCAAGCTCTTCTATAACTACCCGAAAGTTTTCCTGTGCCATGCGTAACGATTGAAGCGTTGCATTTAACCCCTTGGCGTGCCTACACACAGAAGCAATGCTGATATCAAACCCGTTTCGCTTGATATAGTCCACAATTTCCCGATAGGTGAAGTCATTACGAATCATTTCTTCGACTGCTTCCTTGATATCTGCCGGAAGTCCGTCAATAATCGAATGTTTTCTCGTTACTCCCATACTCTACACCTCTACGGCTTCATCCGTAATACGATACGCCGCCAGCTTCATGCCCTGTCCGGTAAGGGCAACCTCGACATCTTCTCTTCTCCTGTCTTCCCAGTTTGCCTTTTCTCTGCTTCTTCGCTTCCTAAGCTCTAAATATCCGCTTTTCAAAAGAAAAATCATGCTTTTATCAAAGTCATAACCTGCCATATCATTTTCCAGTGCCGCCCGAACGACATCTAGGTCAACCCATTCCCCTGCAAGGATATTGACAACCCGGATAACTCTTCCGTTATTTCTTGCGAACTTTTCTGCTTCCACTTTTTGTCTGATTTCTTTTTCAAAGTCCATTGCGATTCCTTTCTATCTCTACGATTGCATCTAGGATTTTATCTATTTTTGTATCAATTTTGTTTATTTCCCGAACAAAATCCTGCTTATGAATATAATTCACTCGAACATCGTACAGCTCTTTTTGCAGTTCTTCTATTTTTTTTAGGAGATTGCGAATATCTTCCGTGTTGATTTCTTTTTCCAATCGACCAACCCTTGCTTCTGTTTCGTCGATTCGTGCCATCGTTCGCTTAAATACCCACGACACGACCGCACCAACAATCGCCGATGTGAGCGGAATAATAATTGCTATAATTTTTATAATCTGAACTGTCGTTTCATCAAACATATTTCTACCCCTTTTTTACAAATTGAAAAAGCGTCATACTCATTGATATCAGTATAACGCTTTTTCGTAAACTACGATAATAAAGCACTTTAGAAATTTAGTTTAAAAATCAAACTCTATCTGTCCTTGGAATGTAATGTTTTTTTCGTCTACAATTTTCCGGATTGCTACTTCGGTCAAATTGTATTTTTGTGCAAGCACTTTATAATCGCCCCGAAACTCTTCTTTGATTTGCTTATCTCTTAATATGCGAATAAAACTGTCGGGCTTGTAGATGTATATACTGCTTCCGCCGTAGTTTTCTACAAGCTTAATATAATTTTCCATGCCGATTAATTCAGCAATACTTTTCTGCTGCTCATCTGCAATATCTTGTAGTTTCAGCTCTTTCAGCATATACGCTCCTTCCCTTTATTTTGTTTCCAGTTTATTAATGTTGTATAAAATGTAGGATATCGAAATAATCAATACCGCATCCTTAATTACTTGCACCTGTACAAAATATTTTCTAAGTACAACCGCAATACTAATTACACCGATAAACCATATCACATAATTTAATTTTCTGATTGCTTCTTGTGTTTTTTCCATCTATGCTCCCTTCACTTGTTTCTCCTTTTCTGTCCGCAAATATCGTTTCAGCATTTCAATCAGTTTGTTTCCCTGCTCTGCCGACACCCACGCAAACGGATTTTTGACATCTGCATCAATATCTAAAATCTTTTTGATTGCTCCGACCATACGCTCTCCGGCTGTCTTTCCTTGTTCGCTCGGGGAGTGTTCGATAATCTGATACATGAGGCTCCATGCTTTTTTAATCTGTCCGCTACTGATTCTACCGGAAGCGTTTTTATGCTCCAGCTCCTGCAACAGCCGGCTCCGCACCTTCTTATATTCCGCCTCCGTCAGCTTTTTCACCGATTCCTTGCCGGTGATTCCGGAAACGATTTGATGAAAGGTATCGTCCTTATTCCCTGATTCCACCAGCCCAGCTCTTGCAGCAAGTCCATAGAGTTTACTAATCTGCTCCTTTGTAATCGTCATCATCTTCACCTACTTTTGATAGGTAAGACCAAGCGAAAGCGTGTCTTCTATCGAGATACACCTTTTTAATTGTTCCATGTCTACCGATTCCGGAACGAAAAATCTAGTTACCAGTTCAAAATTGCGTTGCTCCCGAATGGCATCAAGTTCTTCTTCTACCGGATTCGTTACACCTACACTGGATAACAGTTTCCTGTCCGCTGTGTACTCCCCCTTTAGCTTCTTTAATAGCATTTTTCTTTGCTTTTCCTCGGTAATTCCTAGGTTAACAAGCAAGATTTTTTCTAAGTCGTGCCTTTTAAAGTCACCAAGATATAAGCACATGAGGGCGGTCTTAAACTTCTTATCAAAGTCATATTTGACTTCTTCTTTTTTGCTTGCCTTTTCGGTTACGATATCCCCAAGTACTTCAACCAGTCTACCGAAGTTATCGACTTCCATTTTTTGTTTATATCCCACTTCACAAGTCCCGTTATCTCCAAAGTACTGCAAGAAGCGAATGTTTTTATTTTCCAGTTCCCGAAGACCCTCCGCTTGAAGCATTGCCTTGACCTCATTCAGTTCTACTGTTTTCGCTTTGATTTGTCCATCTAATTCTACCGCTCTATCGACTAACTCTCTGATATTTTCCATTTCGCTCTCCTACCTCTCTTGCCTTGCTTCATAGTTCTTTTTGATATTTTCCGCACAAGTTTCACAAACGAAAATTCCTTGAAGTTTGATAAGGTTTTCGTTTGACTTGCACATGATACAACTTCCTTCAATTCTCTTTATAGAGAAATTTCCTTCTTTGTCTTGCTCGATTTTTACCTTTTCCCCTGCGATAAGCCCCATTTCTCGGCGAAGATGGCTTGGAATTGTAATGCTTCCTGATTTGCTGATTTTCTTTTCGTTTAACATAATCTTAGTCTCCTTTTTTTAATATCTCATTAACTTTATTTTGCACTTCTTCCCTGCGTTTTTGACCAATACCCGGAACATTTTCCAAGGCTTCTTGATATACTCGGATAATTCTTTCTCTTTCTGTTTTCTTAACACTCTCTACAAAGCTATCCATCTGTCCATGGTCATACTTTCTTATTTCTTGATATTTTTTTCTATTTAGTTTCATCGTTTTTCTCCTCGTTTAATAGTTCCTTGAACGTTTTTTTTATGCTATTAAAACAGCTTTCTAAGCCGTAAAAAATAAAGTAAGTAAACGGTAACAGTAAGATTTCTCCCCCGATTGCAAAGTAGCCTCTTTCTGCATATGCAACCTGCATGCCGATTTTTGTCAAAAACATTCCTAACAACGTTACCGCCAAAAAATAGAGGATAGCCGGTAGTTTGTTCCACCGCTCTTGCCTACGCTCTGCTCTTTCCAGCTGACGAATTGCAATCGTAAGAGCCAGTCTGTCATGCCGACAGTGTTCTCTTAAATCCCTATGACTTTTTTCAATATCAAAAATCTCTTCTCTGTTTGCTTTCAGCCTTGCAATTACTTCCGCATTTGTCATAATCTTCTCCTCCTAAATCATCATGTGCATATGCTTTGCCATTGTAACAAGTCCTTCATATGTAATATTTTCGTTGTCGTAGGCGTTACTAAATAAGTTATTTGCTCCCCGGATTGCTTCCCTTGACTGTGCAATCTTCAGCATAAAATCAATGGATTTTTCATCGGTCAGCTCCGGATAGAGCATTTGAATATCTGTTTTGCGGATGTCCGAAGTTTGAAATACCGGCTTTTGAATCGTACGGTTGGCGATTTGCTCAAAGACGGCATCCTGTCGACCGCCGAATCTTGTTATCGTGGTGCTATTTCCCACGAATACAATTCCCAATGTCATGTTTCGGTCAAGGAAATAATCCGAAAATCCTCGAAGCGTTTCGATGACTTTTAAGGATAAATGTTGAGCCTCGTCAAAGACGATAACCATTCCGTCCCGTAATTTTTCCATGATTGCCATATACATGTCGTCATTTGTGCGAACATTAGCAATTCCCAGTTCTTTACAAATCTTTTTCAAGATTGGCTTAACCGTGTTAAGGCAAGGATTGGCGGTTATCCAGATACAGTTTCCTTTGTTTTCCTCGTGGAACTTGCGGATTGCTCTTGTCTTTCCGATTCCGGCAGCTCCCGATACCGCTAATAGTCCGCCTTTGATTTGTGCATTTCTAAGGTATGCCCGGACACTTTCCGATATCGAAGTCGGCACATAATCTCCAGCTTGGTATTTTCCCTTTGCTTCTTCTTTTAATTCAAAATATTTTTCGAGGATAGCAAATTGCTTGTCTTCATCGCCGGCATATTCTCCCTTGCGGAGCGGTGTCATGATACTTGCCGAAATGCCGACAAGTTTACAAGCCTTTGCTTGGCTACCTTCCCGGCTGACGAGTTCGTCAAACTTTCTTAATAATTCCTGTTTTCTTTCGCTTGTCATCTTCCTTTTCTCCTTTCGCCGTTGCGGTTCATTTTTTCGATATCAATAACCACTGCATTATCTGTGCCGGTTGCTTGATGCAGGTGTTTTTCTTCGTATCTTCGCACCTCTACCAGATTACTTTGTTCAATCAATGTTCCCTCGGTCAGCATATGAGCCTTGCGGATTTGTAAATCCAGAATGTCAATTTTCGTATCCGCTCGCATGTTGGCGAACATATCTTTTTTATACTGTTTGACTGACTTTCTGATGTTTGCCAGTTTTTCATTTGCTTCGGCTAATCTTTCTGCATCGTTTTCTAAGAAGTTCAGCAGTAATGTTCTTTCGACTTCCCAGGTCGCCATATATCTATCTGCCATATCGTAAATGCGAACGCTGGAAAGGTCTGTCGGGTCATAGCGAACCAGCACCTCTTTGCCGAAATGCATCCATGTGTCATTTGCCATGAAGTAAATCTTTTCTTTCGCAATCTCCACATATACCCCTTTTCTGCCGACTTTTTGCTTTTTGCCACGAAGCAAAAAGAGGTCGAGGTCATCATCGGTCATGATTACTTGTTTTATCTCTTTTAAGCCCTCGTTGAACACTTCCATTTTGGTCATGCCTTTGTATTTTCGCTTTTCTGCTCCGCCGTATAACTCACAATTTTCTTTCTCAATTAAAAGGGATAAATCATCTCGGAGTTTGGAATCTACCGGAATATTGCCTTTTTTGAGTTGACTTTTTAGGCTTTCCGGTCGCTCGGTGATATTGCCACCGGTGTAGGTCGAAAACAGCTTGCTGATATGTTCTTTAAAGCTCAAAAAGAATCGCTCCACCGGCTTTGCTCTGGCATTTTTTACCTTTGCCGTTTTGATTTCTATTCCCATTCTGCCTAGGATGGTAAGGGCATAGTCGATTTCGTTTTCTTCTTTTGTTTTTCTCTTTCCACGAGTAGCAAAGTCGTAGGACATAAATTCACTACCGTTATCTGCGTAAATCATTTTAGGAACTCCGCACCGCTTAATCCCATGTCTTAAAGCGAAAAGAGTTGAGTTGATACTTGGGTTATTCGTTATATTCCACCCCGTTAAAATGCCCGATTTCGCATCCCAAAAAGCGGTTAAATGCATTCGATGTTCTCCCTCTTTGCCGTCTTCGTACTTACTGATAATATCCAGTGTGTGGTTGTCGGTAACCCAAACATCATTAACTTGTAATTCATCATATGCCCGTTCAATATACGGTAGGCAATCATCGTCTAGTGCCTTTGCTCCTTTTCTCATAAATGTTTGTACTGCACTAGGAACTTCTTTCTCCAGCTTCCGGCGAAATGTCCGCTCGCTTGGCATGACTTCCAAAAGATGCGGATAAAACTCTTTTGTCCACTGAATGGTATCTTTGTAAACCCTTGCCAGCGCCGGTTGTCTTTCGTCTAAATAGTAGAACAGGAACGCATCCCAAACTTTCGGCGGTACCGAAGAATTTCCTTTATTCCAGCCACCACGCCTATCCAGTAAGCCTTCATAATCTCCGTTGCGGTAAAAGAAGAACTTTCTATACAAAATCGGACTGCTGACAATGATATTACTTCCTTTATTAAATAATTCGTGATTGATAGCAGCAATGATATTTTTATCCGCTTCGCCCTTGTTGTGATACATCGCCCTTTCTGTCTGCCATTGCTTTAAAATCTCTATCCATTCTCTGATTTCCTCTCGCTCTCGGTCATTAAAGTCCGAAAACTTCCTTTTCTCTGCCGTTAGTCCTTTGCCGTAATTTGCCGAATCTTTCGCCTCCGGAAGAAACAGTTCTTCTTGTTTTAAATATTTTTTTTGCAAACCCTCCGGCAAATCTTCCAATTTGAACAGATATTCTTTTCGATTGTTTGAGGGATTGTTATTCTCGACTGCCGTAAGCTCGCCTTTTTTAATTAACATCCTTATATATCTCTCTGTACAACCTTTTAATTCTGCAACTTCCTGTACTGTCAGCAATCCCAATGATTACACCCCTTTCTGCTATTATTGATTCTTTGCTGCAAAATTTTCCGTTCGATTTCGTCGTAGTCTTCCTCTCGTTGCTGATAGCTGTTGAACGCCGTCTGCTTCACCACTCCTGTCCCGCCCGTTGTCATCCGGAGCGGATAAATACTTTTCCAGCCGTTCATTGTGCTTTGTTCCACCAGCGCAATTTTTTCTGCTTCCGTTTTTCCCAGTTCATCAAGTTTTTTCAGCAACAAGTGAGCTGCTCGGACAGTAATTGCTGATTTGGCTTTATTTCTGCTTTCCGCAAAGTCCAGCAAAGCCTTTAGCAGCGTTCCGTTCTCTGTGTAACCCCGAAAAACCGTTTCGACCGTTTCTTTTGCTTCCGGCACTGATTTTTCTTTTTTAGTTTTAATTTTTTGACTTTCTAAAAGCATTTTAATGTCATTTAAAAGCTCTTTAATGTCAATTAAAAATTCAATGATTTCATTCATGATTGCACTCCAAAAATGTATTCAATTTCTCCATACACTCTTTGCATAGATCATATTTTTTTCTTTTCCAATACTTCTCATCTTTATCTACATCAATTAGCATTAGACCATTTGCACAACCTTTATCTCTATATTTTCCTTGTCCTGAATATTGTTCGTACAACTTCGCACATACATCACATTTTCTAACCAGCATTTCTTACCTCTACTTCTTCTTGTTTTTAATAAATGATTTTGTAAAGCTATTTCTTGCACTTATGCCTTTAAATGCTTGTAACATCAATGTATTCGTTCTTCTTTTATTTTTACTCATTCCTTTTTGTTTTTTCATCTTATTCTCCTTCTGTTGATTGCGGCATTTCGTATGAACTGTTTCCATTTCTTAATGCTATAAAAATGTCTAATAACGCCCCTTTGGGATTTCCGTATTTTCCTAAGATGATATATTCATCCAAATGTTCACCAATATTTTGCACTGCATAAACTTGACCGGTAGTTCTTACCATTTCAATCATTGCAACCTTTTCCGTATTAACAATTTTCTTTTGATCTTGCGTTAAGATATACATTTTTTAACTTTTCTCCTTCCACTTTCATTTCTGCCGATAATTTTCTGCATCTTTCTAAATGCTTTTGACTGTCATATAAATTGTTATATGCTTCTTCTTTCACTTTTTCTGCTCCTTTTAAGTATTCCGCCGCTTCTTTGTACTTTTTATAAGTAAAGTACAGATATGCAAGCGATACACCGTTTAATAACACGCTTAAAAGTATAGTCTTATCCATTTTCTTCCTTTCTTAGATTACCGATTCTAGTTTTTTATTTTCCTCTATCTTTACCGGAAAAACCCTTTGTATCAGTATTCTTCTATATAATTGTTTGCCTTTCATGGTTAAATACGGTATACCATCAATGCCGCTTTGACCAAGGATTTCATAGTAGACCATTTCCTTTCTTTCTCTGTCATAGTTGCTGTAAATTGCATTTTGGGTAACTTCACCCTTTGCATTACAAAAAATAACCTTTTCTTGCTTTGAAATACGCTCCGCCCCCTTTCTTATATTGCCGATTCCAGTTTTTGGTTGCCCCATAGGATTTCATTGATTTTTTGTCTATGTTTCCAGCCTCCTCTTTCCCCAGTTAAAATATAAGTTAGATAAGGTGTTTTAATCCCTACCATTTGAGAAAGCTCTGTTTGTGTCATTCCCATTTCGACCAATCTATTTTTTACTTTTGTTCCGTAGATTGTTTTTTTCTTCATTATTCTTGCTCCTTTCCTCGAATTTGTGATATACTTTTTTTAACTAATTATAGTTTAATTTCTTAAGCTATTCACATTATATATCCTTAAAAGGATATTGTCAATATCTTTTTATTCTTTTTAGAATATTTTTAGGAGGTTTCTATGTTATTACATGAAAAAATCAAATTAATCCGCACAAACAAGAATTTAACACAAGCTGAATTCTCTAAGATATTAGGCATTTCGCAAGGGAAAGTCAGCGAACTAGAAAAAGGCATCAATAAACCTTCTTTTGACACTCTGAAATCAATGTACGACAAACTTTCTGTGTCGATAGATATGTTAATGGAAGATAATCCTAAAAGGGATATTTTTGTTTCCGCTGATAGTAACTCTAAAAAATTAACCGATTACGAAATAAATATACTAACTTTACTCTCCCAGTTACCGGATAGGGAAAAATATAAATTAGAAGGAATGCTTGAATATAAGGTTTCTGAATTAACTGAATCTAAGGCAAAAAAAGAACAAAAAGTATATTCGTCATATACCGTCTGAAGCCTTATTTTTTTATTTTTTTCGTGTTAATTTTTTAATCTTTCAAATATTGAACAGAACCCCATCAATCCCACTGCCAGAGCCTGACGGAAGTTACTTCCGCGACACCCCTATTTTACTTCCGTGACTTCCGCGAGAAATTTTGTCTTTTTTGAAATTTCATTTTTGATGAAAAGGCTTATTTAATGGGTTTTGAACGCTTTTATTTTTTCACAGGTCAAAATTTACCCTGTCCACAGTCGGGTAAATGATTTTTTGATGAATTTTTGCTGTTTTTTCTTGTTTTGAATGCTGATTTAATGATTTGAACGAT
>JAUMXK010000020.1 GCA_030535295.1 Eubacteriales bacterium
CTCCAAAGTTTGCTTCATAAGTCTTCACTGCATCTTTGTCCCACTCAGAAGAGAAGACGCAATAACCACCTTGATTTTGAAATCCTATTCTGATCCCTCCAATTCCGGCAAATAAATCAATAAATCTAAAATTATCCCAATTCATTATTTCTTTCCTCCAAGTTAAATTTGCAAACTACTCTTCTATTAAAGTATATATTTCCACTATTGCGGCAATAAATCCCTCAAAAATTGTCCGGTATACGATTCTTTGACCTTTGCCACTTCTTCCGGTGTGCCTTGTGCTACAATGGTGCCGCCACGATTGCCGCCCTCCGGCCCGATGTCAATAATATAGTCGGAGGTTTTGATGATATCCAAATTATGCTCAATCACCACCACTGAATTTCCTTGCTCCACTAATCTCGACAAAATGCTGACCAGCTTATTGACATCATCAAAATGAAGTCCGGTGGTCGGCTCATCCAGAATATACAAAGTCTTTCCGGTAGAGCGTTTGGAAAGTTCCGTTGCCAATTTTACCCTTTGCGCCTCACCACCTGATAATGTGGTGGAAGATTGCCCCAGCTTAATATAGCTAAGTCCTACATCATAGAGAGTTTGCATTTTTCTTTGAATCGAGGGAATATTTTCAAAAAAGTGAAGTGCATCTTCCACTGTCATATTTAGGACATCTGAAATATTCTTTCCCTTGTAACGAACTTCCAAAGTTTCCCGATTGTATCTGGCACCGCCGCAAGCTTCACATGGAACATAAATATCCGGTAAAAAGTGCATTTCAATAGTAATAATCCCATCTCCATGACAAGCCTCACAACGACCGCCCTTTACATTAAAACTAAATCTACCTTTTTTATAGCCTCTCATTTTGGCATCATTGGTTTCGGCAAACAAATCACGGATACCATCAAAGACACCGGTATAAGTGGCAGGATTGGAGCGTGGCGTTCTGCCGATTGGAGATTGGTCAATGGCAATGACTTTATCCAAATGCTCCAGTCCCAAGATATCCTTATGTTGACCCGGTTTGGTCTTGGAACGATTTAAATCTCTTGCCAATCTTTTATATAATATTTCATTGATTAAGGAAGATTTCCCTGAGCCGGAAACTCCGGTAATACAGGTTTGTATTCCCAAAGGAATGGTTACATCAATGTTTTTCAAATTATTTTCTGACGCACCGATAATTTTGAGCTCCCGATTCTCCGGCTTTCTCCGCTCCGGTACTTTGATTTCTATTTTTTTACTTAAGTATGCTCCGGTAATGGATTTTTTACTTTTCAGAATTCCTTTTGGGGTACCGGCATAAACCACTTCTCCGCCATGCACACCGGCTCCCGGCCCGATATCCACGATAAAGTCGGATTCCATCATCGTTTCTTCATCATGCTCCACCACAATCAAAGTATTGCCCAAATCCCGCAAATGTTTCAAGGTTGCCAAAAGGCGTTTATTATCTCTTTGGTGTAAACCAATGGAAGGCTCGTCCAAAATATAAAGCACACCCATAAGCCCTGAGCCGATTTGAGTAGCCAGACGAATTCTCTGTGCCTCACCACCGGAAAGAGTTCCTGCCGAGCGGGATAAGGTCAAATAATCCAGTCCGACATCGACCAAAAAGTCAATTCGAGCAGTGATTTCCCTTAAAATACGTTCTCCAATCAGGTTTTCTCTCTCGGTCAGTACCAAGTTCTTGACATAATTTTGAATCTCTACAATCGAATCATTCATCAGCTGCGAAATATTTTTTTCTCCTACTCGAACTGCCAAAGCCGCTTCACTCAATCTGGCACCATGGCAACTCGGACAATCATGATTGGTCATCAGGCTTTCGTATTCCTGCCGTGCATATTCCGAAGAAGTTTCTCGATAACGTCTTTCCAAAATAGGAATAATACCTTCAAATTCGGTACGATACACACCTTTTCCACTCTTATTTTCATAATGAATTTCCAACTGCTCCGCACCACTGCCATAAAAGAAAATATCTCGTATCTTTTGCGGATAGTCCTTAAAAGGGGTATCCAAAGAAAAGTTGAATTTTGCTGCCAATGCCTCATATAGTCTTCTGGTATGGCTTTGCTCATGCGTTCCCATTTGTCCTAGGACTTGCACCGCTCCCTCCGTAATGCTTTTGCTTGCATCCGGAATGATTAAATCCGGATCAAACTCCATTTTAAAGCCCAACCCATGACATTCTTTACAGGCTCCGAACGGATTGTTGAAGGAAAAAAGACGTGGCTCCAATTCCGGCATACTGATGTCACAGTCCACACAGGCAAAGCTTTGGCTGTAAGTGGTAATTACCTTGCCGATTTCTTCTACTTCCAACAGGCCATTGCTAAGTTTCATCACCGTTTCAATCGAATCGGTCAAGCGCTTTTCTATGCCTTCTTTGATAATCAGACGGTCTACTACAATGGATATACTGTGTTTTTTATTTTTTTCCAGTACAATTTCTTCGGACAATTCGTACATTTGGCCGTCAATCATAGCCCGCACATAACCACTTTTTTTGGCTTGCTCCAGGACTTTTTCATGTTGGCCTTTTCTACCTCTGACAATGGGTGCCATCAATTGAATTCTGGCTTTTTCCGGTAATGTCATAATTTGGTCTACAATCTGGTCAATGGTTTGTTTGGCAATCGGCTTGCCGCACTTTGGACAATATACCTTACCGATTCTGGCATAGAGCAAACGAAAATAATCATAAATTTCCGTCACCGTTCCCACTGTCGAGCGCGGGTTTTTGGATGTCGTTTTTTGGTCAATGGAAATGGCAGGACTCAGTCCTTCAATACTTTCCACATCCGGCTTTTCCATTTGCCCCAGAAACTGTCTGGAATAAGAAGACAATGACTCCATATATCTTCTTTGCCCTTCGGCATAAATGGTATCAAAAGCCAATGACGTCTTACCGGAGCCGGAAAGTCCGGTAAAGACCACCAATTTATCTCTTGGCACCTTCAAGTTGATATTCTTTAAATTATTCTCTTTTGCACCTGTAATTTTAATTTCATTTTTTGACACAGTGTTCTCCTCTGTTAATTTATAATCTAGCCTTTTTAATCTCAATAATCTCATCTCGAATACGAGCTGCTTCTTCAAAATTGAGGTCATTGCTGGCTTTTTTCATTTCCTTAGTCAGTTTTTGTAAATGCGCTTCCAATTCTTTCGTGGACATCGACTCCACATCCTTATCCAATGTGTATTTCGCCTTCGGCTCTGCCACTTTGGACACACTAATCAAATCCCGAACTGCCTTTCTGACGGATTGCGGAGTGATACCATGCGCCTCATTGTATTCCTGCTGAATCTTTCTCCGTCTTTCGGTTTCTCTGATTGCTCTTTCCATGGAGCCGGTCATATTGTCGGCATACATAATGACATGACCGTCCACATTTCTGGCAGCTCTGCCAATGGTCTGAATCAGTGAAGTTTCCGAACGCAAAAATCCTTCCTTATCGGCATCCAGAATGGCAATCAGACTCACCTCCGGAATATCCAGTCCCTCCCTTAACAGGTTGATTCCCACCAGAACATCAAAAACATCCATCCGCAAATCCCGCACAATTTCCACTCTCTCCAAGGTCTGAATATCGGAGTGCAGATAGCGCACTCGCACACCGGCCTCCTTTAAAAAGTCGGTCAGATTTTCTGCCATTTTTTTGGTCAAAGTCGTCACCAATGCCTTACCGCCGGCCTTGATAGTCTTCTGTAATTCTGCCAGCAAATCATCAATTTGTCCCTCAATCGGACGAATACTGATTTCCGGATCAAGCAGTCCGGTCGGACGAATAATCTGCTCGGCAAAAATTTCTTCTCTCTCTCGCTCATATTTGGCAGGAGTTGCCGATACATACATCGCCTTGCCAATCATCTCCTCAAACTCTGAAAAATTAAGAGGACGATTATCCAGTGCCGAAGGCAAACGAAAGCCATAATCTACCAAGGTGGTCTTTCTGGAACGGTCACCCGAATACATGGCTCCCACTTGAGGAATGGTCATGTGGGATTCATCCACAATCAGCAAAAAATCTTCCGGAAAATAGTCCAAAAGAGTATGCGGTTTGGCTCCCGGCGGATTGCCTGCCAGTACACGGGAGTAGTTTTCAATGCCCGAGCAAAAACCGGTTTCTTTGAGCATTTCAATATCAAAACGTGTTCTCTCTTTGATTCTTTGCGCTTCAATTAATTTATCATTGGCTTTGAAATAAGCGATTCTTTCTTCTAATTCTCTCTCGATTTCCGTGATGGCAATTTCCATCTTTTCCGGCGGAATAACATAATGCGAGGCCGGGAAAATAGCAACATGATTGAGTTCACAAAGGATTTCTCCCGTCAGCGAATTGATTTCCGTGATACGCTCAATTTCATCTCCGAAAAACTCTACCCGAATGGCATTTTCACTTGAGCCGGCCGGAAAAATCTCGACCACATCTCCACGCACTCTGAAATTGGTACGATTGAAATCCAAATCATTTCTGGTATACTGAATGTCAACCAATTTCCGTAACAGGTCATCTCTTTCTTTTTCAATACCCGGTCGCAGGGAAATCACCATCTGCTTATAGTCAATCGGCGAACCCAAGCCGTAGATACAGGAAACAGACGCTACGATTATGACATCTCTGCGCTCTGTAAGAGCCGCTGTTGCCGAGTGGCGCAATTTGTCAATTTCCTCATTAATGGAGGAATCTTTTTCAATATAGGTATCCGAAGACGGCACATAGGCTTCCGGTTGATAATAATCATAATAAGACACAAAGTATTCCACGGCATTTTCCGGAAAAAAATCTTTGAACTCACTATATAGTTGTGCTGCCAAGGTCTTGTTGTGGGCAATCACCAAGGTCGGCACATTCAGCCTTTCAATAACATTGGCCATGGTAAAGGTTTTCCCTGAGCCTGTCACGCCAAGCAGTGTACCGTTTTGCTTATTTTCCCGATAGCCTTGCACTAAGGCTTCTATTGCCTGCGGTTGGTCACCGGTCGGCTGAAATTGTGAATGCAGTTTAAATCGCTCCATGGTTTTCTCCTCTTTTTGGGTTTCTCTTAGCCTGCGTATCTTTTTCCAAATGAAACAAGTACTCGATTCCTCTTTGTATTTTCAAACTGCTTTTAGTATATCAGAAATCGAAAAAAAAGTATAGAGGGGAAGCGAATGTTTGTTCTGTTTTGTGGATTTTTTGACTTTGGCTTTATTGTTAATCATAATAAATTTAGGATATAAAAGAGCTGCTGCAAAGTATAATTTCCATGCAAGATATTGTGATAAATTGTAATATCTTTATATAAAATTATAAAATGCAACAGTCCCTTTATTTTATTTAAATTTTACAAACATTCTAAAAATAAGATTTACCTCTACATCGTAATACCAAGCTGCCTCATCATATAGTATATATTGTTGCATCTTGCATTAAACTGTTTGGCTACATCCGGTATCTTAGCCGATTTATTCGGAGTATTTTTCTTCAAGCCTCCTGAAGGTACTTCTGCAGTAATAATTGTATAATCTTTAACGCAAGAAGCTGCAATTATCCATGGATCGGCAATATTTGCAGGTGCCCAAGCTTGAAAAGCACTTGGTTTATATAATCCGCAATCCTTTACATACTGCATAATTTGTGCATACTTTATAATTATGTCTTGCGCCGCATGCTTGCAAACTTGAAAATTTGTTTTTTTTACCCAATCTGCTAATTCATCTCCACCTTGTTCTAGCTCCGCCTTCACCATGTCAAGTAAAATAATTCTTCCGGTACTGGCAGCTCTTGATAACTGATCCCAATAGGAAGGAGCCAAATCAAATGCATAGTATTGTCTAAAAGGTGTAATAAAAGAGTTAGAATCAATCAAAAAATTTTCTACCATTCTACACCTCCAAGAGTTTGAGTAACTTCAGAAAATGTCTTCCTGCTAGTATTCGTCAAGCGATATGCCTCAGTATAAGATGTTCTTCCTATACTTATACTTTCACACAACGCTTTTACAAAATTACTATCCAAACGAGAGCTCATAGTATTATAGTAATTGCCTCCTGAATTCTTTTTCTTTTCTTTCAATTGTTTATATTGCTCCATCGTTTTTTCTACAATTTCATAGTATGATTTTTGACTAATTTTTTTATTGTCTAATGCTTTTCTTGCGATAACAATTTCACTGCTGTGAAACCGTTTTGCCAGCTCGGTTATGATAAAAGGAACTTCATTTTCTCCCAAAAGATTATTCCACATCCGCAGAAATTCTTGTTTCGGTGCAATCAATTCTCCTGCAACCTCATTGCAGATTTTTTCAGTTTCTCTCAAACTTTCTAAATCACTAACTCTGTCATTATAAAAGTCATCTTCTCCCATCCAGATATGAACTGCCTCATGGAATAGGGAAAATAATCTCGCCCGAATGGAATCTACTGAATTAATAAAAATAAGAGGTGCCCAATCATCTATCATAGCAAATGCCCTAAATTCATTTATATCTAGAGCACGATGCGTATTACTTCCTACTACACCACTCATCATTACAATGATTCCACATTCCTCCAGTTTTTTTCTGATATAGTTGAAAGCATCCGGAACATCCCTACATTCATTATGCCAAATTTCCTTTAATTCTAAATCTCTACGAATTCTTTCAACAATAACACCTATATTTTGAATGCCTTTAGTACTGCCAACAATAGTTGATACATCAAAACCTCTATCTCTCCTATATTCTTTCATCCAATCTTGAATCCGTTCCATTTCATATATTTTGTCAATCAAATTTCTGCTTGGATTATCAACTTGGATACTGCCAACAGTCCGATATTCAAGTAGCTTTATTTCTTCCACGGGAGGTGTTTCTAAAAAGAAATAACCGAGGGGGATATTCGTCTTTTTACTCAAATCTTCTATTTGACGAAAGGTTGGAGTTTTGGTTCCTTTCAGCCAATGGGAAATATTACTCATCATGTTTTCTCCAAGCTTTTCTTCCTTCGTTTGACTCAATGCCCAATTTATAATTTCCGGCTCTATTTTTACATTTACTGCCGACATCATTTCACCTCCTTTCCCATCATCTCTCAATCTTATTATAACAAAATTACACATTTTTTCATACAATTTTCACATTTTTTATAGTATATCTATACTATACTGAATTCCAAGTCTGAAGTGCACAATCATAATAGAAGCGGCTACGAATTTTCTCCGCAATTTCTTGCCTGTTGGCATCCTAAACTTTCGTCGCTGAGAACATACTCGAGGCACGCTTGATATCTTTCGAAAGTCAATCATTTTAGAGCGTGCCTCATGACCTCTCATCTAACGAATTTGCGATTTCACAACTTCCCAAGCCTTTTGTAATTGATTGTCCATTTTATCCGGATTTTTTTTGTCCTCTTCGGAAAGTTCTTTCAATTCCACTGCGATATCCGGATCAATCCCCTTGCCGTGAATGTATTCACCGCTTGGTGTGTAGTATTTGGCAATGGTTATTTTCAATGCGCTGCCATCCAAAAACGGCATCGTATTTTGCACCAAGCCTTTTCCAAAAGTGGTAGTACCGACTACCGTTGCCAAATTGTGGTCTTTTAAGGCACCGGCCAAAATTTCAGAGGCAGAGGCACTTCCCTTATCCACCAAAACGGCAATCGGTACTTTCAATTCAGCCGGATTGGTTGCCTTATACTCGGTGGTATTGCCATGTTTGTCTTTGACCGAAACTACCAAGCCATTGAGCATGATTTCATCGGCAATCTCTTGAGCAATTTGCAAATATCCGCCCGGATTACCACGCAAGTCAATGACCAGACCCTTGATATTCTTTTGACGGAAATGATCGATTTCTTTTTTGAACTGTTCTCCGGTCGGCTCATCAAAACCGAAAATCGCAATATAGCCGATTTCATCCGGCAACATTTTGGCTTCAATGGTAGGGATAATAATGGTATCTCTGACAATGGATATATCCTTGACTTCTACCCTTTCCTCCACTTTTCTTTGAATGGTAAGCACGACGGTAGTGCCTTTTTCCCCTCGAATTCTTCTGGCAATTTCTTCCACTTCGATGGAGCTGATTTCTTCTCCATCCACTGCAATAATTACATCTCCTGTACGAATTCCCGATTTTTCCGCCGGTGAACCTTTATACGGAGAAATAATCGTCAACGCATTGGTTTGCTTATCCCGTACCAGAGGTGCCCCGATACCGTCATAACTGGCAGATAAATCTTTTTGAAATTCTTCAAATTCCTCCTTGGTCATGTAGTTGGTGTAGGGATCTCCCAGTGCATTGACATAGCCTTTGAGAGCTTCTTCATACATTTTTTCTTTGTCGATTTCCTCGATATAGTTTTTATTCAGTTTATCATCAATGTCTTTTATCTTGGACTCAAACCACTTGATATCCATATTTTCACGAAGGCTTTTGCCCTCTGCCTGTGTTGATTCTCGAGACATGCTAACAATCAAACCGGTAAGGTTGCTGACAATGGATACACTCATCCAAATAATTGACAGGACGGCAAATGAGCTAAGTGCACCAATCCAAAAATATTTTGCTTTCATTTTCACTCCTATTTTAAAGAGACTGTTGCATTCTGCCGTTCCACCTGAGATTGCAGATAAGTCCATAGCTTTACCGCAATATTAAGTGCAAATCGCCATTTTGCAACAGCCCCTTTTTCTGTATTTTACTTTAATAATCGCTTTTGTTATCTTGATGTATTTTTCATCGGGTCAACCCAAGAGCCGCCGATACGAAGTCCCCAGTGCAGGTGATTACCGGTGGAACGTCCTGTGCTTCCGACTTTTGCCACTACTGTTTTTCCCGCCTTGACAAAGGTTCCCTTGGAAACAGACAAGGAAGAACAGTGAGCATATAGAGTCGTTACATGTTGGCCTTTACTGTTTCTACCATGGTCAATAATAATGGTATTCCCATAACCGTTCATCCAACCGGCATGAATAACTTCACCATCTGCCGCCGCATAAATCGGGGTACCGGCAGGAGCCGGAATATCCGTTCCATTGTGTTTGACCCAACGTTTGGTAAACGGATCGGGGCGCATTTCAAACGGGGAAGAGATTATAGAAAAGCCGGGTAACGGCCATTTCAAAAGACCTTGACTGAACTTCAAATTGCCCTTGCTGGCATTTTTTTGTCTTTCTCTTTCCAAAGCTGCAATATGGTCATTGATTTTTTTGTTGATTGCCGCTTCTTCTCTTTGTCTTTCTTTGATTTCCGCTTCCAGATATGCCTTGTTTTTCTCGGCTTCGGCAATTTGCTGCGCTTTCATCACACGGATATTTTCGATTTCATTTTTGCGAATTAAGGTTTCGGACTGCGTATGCTCGAGCTCCGCTTTTTCCACAATCAATCTACCTTCGGTTTCTTCGATATCCTCTCTGATTTTCTCCAGCCGAGTCATCATAGACTTATCATATTCCACAATTTTATTCAGGTATTCCAAGCGATTGTAAAAATCCATGGCATTGTCAGACTCCAGGAGTACGGCAATATATTCGGTGTTCCCGTATTCGTACATCACTCGAATCCGGTCTTTGGTATTTTTATAATACTCGGTTTCTTTTTCTTTTGCATTTTCCAGTTCTGTTTGTGTAAACTGGATTTCACTTTTTTTGACATCCAGACGCTCTTCCAAAACATCCAACACCTGTTGGACATCGGCATACTGCTGGTCATATTTCAAAATCTCCTGATGGATTTGAGAAATCTCCCCTTTTTTTGCCTTTAATTCTTGCAGATTTTTATTCATCTGCTCCTGGATTTCTTTTTTCTGCTTCTGCATATCCTTCAGCTTACTTGTTCCATAAGTGATACTGGAAAAGGCAACAACTAACAACAGGCATATTGCCGTGCGTAATAAGATTTTTTTCAAAAGGATTCCCCCATTTCTTTCCTATACTTTTAAGTACTTTCCAACCGTAATGCGGCTTCCCAAATAGCCAAGTGCCGCTCCCGAGCCAAGAGATATCGGAATCAGCAATTGCAGGATTCTATCTCTGCTGAGGAAAATCAAGTATTCGCTCAAGATAGCATAGCTCTTTTGAATTTGAATCACCACTTCCGGATAAGTATAGTAAAACAACACTAATGGTAAACTTGCTCCAATTAATCCGATTAAAATTCCTTCTACAATAAACGGTCCTCGAATCATCATGTTTCTCGCACCAATATAACGCATGATACTGATTTCTTCATTTCGCAAAGTCACTGCCAAACGAATGGTATTGGAAATCAGAAACAGGGCCAAAAGAATCAAAATAATCAGTAACCCCAAACTGACATAAGTAACTAATTTGTTCAAGGCCTCTACCACATGGGTAACATCTCTGGTTTCTCTGACATAGCGTACAATGGTCTCGGATTCCAAGACTTGCACCAAAGTACCTTGCTTTGAGATATCCGCCAATGAGATTTGCAAGGAGGCCGACTTGGCAAGCGGGTTGTCACTGCCAAAGCCCACCAAAAGCTCCTCTTTTTGGCCAAAATACTGTTCTTTAAAACTTTCCCAAGCTGCTTCGGCAGAAATATATTCCACACGATAAACTTCCGAACGCTTTTCCACTTCCAATTTTAATGCCAAAATTTGCTCTTCCGTCGTGTTGTCCTCAAAAAAGACCGCCACGCCGATATTTTTTTCAAATTCGGTCATCATAAAGTTGATATTAGTCACTACAGTATAAAAGACAGTGATGACAAATACATTAATGGCAATGGTCATGATGGAGACAACGGACATCCAACCATTTTTAAACAAATTCTGCAAGCCTTGGGAAAAACTATAACTTAGAGTGCGTAAGCTCATGCCAATACTCTCCTTTTGCGTCATCTCGAACGATTTTCCCGTCTTGAATGGTAATTACTCGTTTCTTCATAGAATTGACAATTTCCCGGTCATGGGTGATGACCACCACGGTCGTACCTCGAAGATTGATATCTTTGAGGAGTTTCACTATGTTCCATGAGCGGTCCGCATCTAGGTTTCCTGTCGGCTCATCGGCCAAAAGAATCGGCGGATTGTTGGCAATGGCTCTGGCAAGTGCTACTCTTTGCTGTTCTCCACCGGACAACTGACTTGGTTTTTTCTTTTCATAGCCCTTTAGTCCAACCAGACTCAAAAGTGCCGGAACCGTCTTGCGAATCACTCGTTTTGGCGTTTCGGTTACTTCCAAAGCAAAGGCTACATTTTCATAAACTGTCCTGTCTCGAAGCAGTCGGAAATCCTGAAACACTACTCCCAAACTCCTTCTCAACTTCGGCACTTTATTTTTATTGATTCTGGCGATATCAACCCCTTCTATATAGATAGAGCCGCTACTCGCCTCAATTTCTCGCAACAATAATTTGAACAAAGTCGTCTTTCCGGAGCCGCTATCTCCGACAATAAAGACAAATTCCCCTTTGTCTATTTGAAAGGATACCTTATCCAGAGCCTTGACACCGCCCGGATATTCCTTACTTACATCAACTAACTTAATCATGCCATCTCCTTATCTTTTCCTGTTTCCGCCACGCTAAGCCCCCCAAGCACATAGAAATGCAGCCGCCAAAGCGGACATTTCCCTTTGCAGGGCTTGCCGTTTTGTGACGAATTATGGCAATTTTAATACATACTGTGGTCTTGCATATATCTCATATAACGCACTACCATTAAAGCAATCTTAAAGGTAATCGCATCTTCAAAGACACGCAAATCAAGACCGGTATTTTTTTGCAGCTTATCCAAACGGTAAACCAATGTATTTCTGTGAATATACAATTGTCTTGAGGTTTCCGAAACGTTTAAGCTGTTTTCAAAAAACTTATGAATGGTCGTGAGTGTTTCCTCATCAAATTGGTCCGGAGACTTGCCGTGGAAAATTTCGTCAATAAACATTCGGCAAAGTGCCAAAGGCAATTGATAAATCAAGCGGCCGATACCAAGATTTTCATAAGCAATGACATTGTGCTCTTGATAGAAAATCTTGCCTACTTCCAGTGACATCTTGGCTTCTTTGTAAGACTTGGAAACGTCCTTAATATCATTGACTACGGTACCGATAGCCACATAAGCTTGACTCATCGCCTCGGCATTAATGGTATCGACAATCATATTGGCTAAATTGATGATATCTTTTCTGGTGTCGCCGGCTTTGAGTGCCTTGACAATAATGATATTCTTCTCATCCACCGCAGTGATAAAATCTTGTGACTTCGGAGAGAACAAACTCTTTACCACTTCCAAAGAACTGTTGTCCTTTTCCATCTTGGTTTCGACAATCAATGCTACTCTTGGAATATCGGTTTCAATATGTAATTTCTTAGAGCGATTGTAAATATCTACCAATAATAAATTATCTAATAATAAGTTTTTCACAAAATTATCTTTGTCGAAACGCTCTTTGTATGCCACCAGCAAATTTTGAATTTGGAAGGAGGCAATCTTTCCTATCTTATAGACATCTTCGGCTTCGCCCTTTACTGTGATAATATACTCTACCGTACTTTCATCAAATACTTTGAAAAACTGATAACCCTGAACCAATTGACTTTCCGCCTGTGAATTGACAAAATCCAAGACCGAAAAATTGTAATCCCCAAAGGCATCTTCTTCTGTCGATGCCAGCACTCGACCTTCTGTATCCATTACCGTCAAGTCCATTCGGGTAATTGTTTTAAGTCCCTCAATTGTAGTTTGTAAAATCTGGTTTGAAATCATTTTTTTCTCCTTTTTTCCCGAATTAATCTCGTGAAATTAGCGATTTCTTACAAAGAATTTGCTTTCGCCAATTTTCATCTTTTACCCTTCTCCAGTTTAATTTCTCCAGTGAAATGAAATTTATCCGCTTTTCTTTTGTTGGAAAAGCGTATAAAATCCTATACTATTAACTATTGTATAGCATTTTGTGCAAAAAAAAAAGAGGAAAGCTAAACTTTGTGCATTTCCTCTAATTTTTTTACATTTTCAATTAGTTTGTTATTACTTTTTCAGTATCTTTGTCGAATACATGGATTCTTTCGATATCAAACGCTAATTTAATCTTATCTCCGGCTTTCGCTGTAGAACGTGGACCAACTTTAGCAGTGGTATCAAAGTTTTCGATGGTACCGATTAAGATAACTTCCGCACCGAGCATTTCAGTTACTGCTACTTCAAAATCAACCACAGCTTCTTTGTTTGCCATGAATTTTTCTTCGTCGTGAATGTCTTCCGGACGAATACCTAAGATAACAGTCTTGCCTTCGTATCCGCCACCCAAAACAGCCTTGGATTTATCTGCAGATAAAACAACCGCATTGGCTCCGAAAGTAAGTTTGGCACGGTCGCCTTCTTTGGAAACAACCGCTTCAATGAAGTTCATTTGCGGAGAACCGATAAATCCTGCTACGAATAAGTTGGCAGGTTTGGAGTATAAGGTAGATGGAGAATCTACTTGTTGAATAATACCGTCTTTCATTACTACGATACGGGTACCCAAGGTCATCGCTTCTACTTGGTCGTGAGTTACGTAGATAATGGTTGTTTGTAATTTTTTGTGTAATTTGGAAATTTCAACACGCATTTGTACACGTAATTTAGCATCTAAGTTGGAAAGAGGTTCGTCCATTAAGAATACTTTCGGTTCACGAACAATTGCACGTCCCATCGCAACACGTTGACGTTGTCCACCGGATAATGCTTTCGGACGACGGTCAAGCAATGCTTCAATACCTAAAATCTTAGCCGCTTCACGCACTCTTCTTTCAATTTCTTCTTTTGGAGTCTTGCGAAGCTTCAAACCAAATGCCATGTTATCATATACGGTCATGTGTGGATACAAAGCATAGTTTTGGAAAACCATTGCGATATCTCTGTCTTTTGGCTCTACGTCATTTACCAAACGATCTCCAATATATAGCTCACCTTCGGTAATTTCTTCCAAACCGGCAATCATACGCAAAGTGGTTGTCTTACCGCAACCGGATGGTCCTACAAAGATGATAAACTCTTTATCTGCAATTTCTAAGTTGAAATCGTTTACTGCGGTAACGTTTCCGGAGTATACTTTTTTTACATTTCTTAATGATAAACTTGCCATTGTGTAATAGCTCCCTTCTTTAAACAATCATTTAACTTGAGCATCTCTATTCCCTTACTGCAAAAGGGTTTTACACTGCTTAAGTTTCTTCGTAACTAATATACCTTAATTTTAAACTATCGACAATTGATAAAATATCCAAAAATAGCGGCTTCTTTCTGTACTAAATGCCTTTTGCTCACTTTTTATACAACATTTTTTATTAAAACAGTATTAAAAATTATTATTTCAGCCAAATTTAAGGGGCATTTTGAACACCGGTTCTTTATTTTAGTTATTTTTGCTAAGTTTTTTGGATTTATTCATCTCCGGATGTTCAATAAATCCTTCTCCAAAGACTTCTCTGGCATCCGTCACAATCATGAAAGCATTGACATCCACCTGCTTGACAATTTTCTTGACGGTCAAAATTTCTCTCTTGGACATCACGCACAGCAAAACCTCTTTGTCCAGACCGGTGTATTTTCCAACACCTTTCAGGCCGGTTACTCCCCTATCCAACTGTTTCATGATTTCCTGCGAAATTTCCTCATTTTTATCCGAAATAATCATAGCGGCTTTGGAGAAATTGAGGCCTTCCAGCAAGGTATCTATGATTTGCACCGAAATATACACACTAATGATGGCATACATTGCTTTTTCCGGTCCGAATGCAAATAAACCGATTAAAATAATGACGATATCAATGCTTTGCATCCATTTTGCCATGCTTAGGCTAGGGAAGAAATGGTGAAGCACACTTCCGGCTAAATCCGTTCCGCCTGTGCTGGCTTCGGCCATAAAGACCATACCGATTCCGATACCGGAAAATATCGCCCCGAAAACAGCCGCCAAAAAAAAGTCATGATTTAATTGCGGTAAAAATTTGGTGTATTCCAATGCAATCGACAAATACACTGTGGCAAACAAACTTTTTCCACCGAATTCTTTTCCCCGAATAGCAAATGCTATAATAAACAAAGGTATATTGATACACAAGTTGGAAATCGAAAGGGGAATTCCGCCCGGCCAAATTCCTTCCGTGTAATATTTGATAATAATGGATAAACCGGTCACACCTCCTGTGACAATACCTAGGCCTTCATAGTAGACATTAATGCCTGTAGCAAGCAAAGTAGTTCCAATGATAATCAATAGATAGTCTATAAACTTATGTTTTTTTCTCAGCTTTAACATTTTTAACTCCTACTTATTTTTATTTTTTTGAACTTCCACTAAAAATAGCGGTAACTTCAACATTCTCTTCCAACGGCTCGGCTGCTTGAGCAAACGGTAAAACCATTCCAAGTGTAGGCGAATAAAGAACTCCGGTGCCCTTTTTACCTTTCCGGAAAAACCGTCAAAAGAACCACCCACTCCAATAAAGATTTTGGCATGGATTCTATCTTTGTATTTTGCAATTAATTCTTCTTGCTTTTTGGCACCGAGTCCAACCAATAAAACATCCGGACGGAGCTTGTTGATTTCTTCCAGGACTTCCTCAAAATCTTTGAAATATCCATTTCGAGTGCCAAGCACTTTGGCTTTCGGATATTTTTGCATGATTTTACGTGCCGATTCCTCTGCGACTCCCTCCGCCGCTCCCAAAAAGAAATAGCTGGCATCGGTTTCCTCGAACATTCGAAGCTGCAAATCATAGCCTGCCACTCTTTCCGGTAGAGGTTTGCCAATCTTCTTGGAAGCAATCACAACCCCGATACCGTCCGCCGTCACCATATCAGCCTGATTAATCATCCGGCGAAAGTCCGCATCTTCCTTGGCAAGCATGATAATTTCCGGATTTACCGTATAAATAATTCTCTTTTCTTCTCCCTTGAGCCATTCTTTTACCGTTGATACCGCCTGATTCATGGTCAGTACATGAATCTTCACACCCAAAATCGAAATCGTAGCTTCACAAGAATTCTTCTGCATATCCTCTTTTTACTCCTTTTACAGAAGATAACCCTATCAAGGATAGGGTTATCGAAATCATTTTATCGTCTTTTTAATTCGTTTTTTCTGTCAATCCCAATACCACCACAATTTCTTCTTCTTTGCCTTTAAGAGATTCATCCACTTGAACCATTGCCCCCTTAAAGTTCGGCAACAGCTCTTCGCCAATCTCCTTGGCATAAGCTTTGATGATGGTCTTTTCTACCGGCTTGGTCGGATAGTTGTCGGTTTTTACTACCTTATAGCCCTTTGCTTCCAGCATTTGCTTGGTCTTTGCCGCCAAACCTCCGATATTCGTTCCATTGTATACACCAATTGGCATAATCTTGACATCATAGACTTCTTGCACAATGACCTGTGTTTGCTCTTCCGGTTTTGCCGGCTCGGCACCAGTATTTTCCGGCTGTTTCGGTGTCTCCGGCAGATTTGCACTGCCTTGCGGTTGCTCCGGTGTTTGCGTGTTTTGCGAACTTAAAATGATTTCAAACAGTTTCTTGGATTCTGCCGAATTGTAGGCATATTTCTTATCCTCTGTCTGTCCACCCGGTAATGTCGTCATATAGACATTATCCGCATGGATTTGCTCCAGATAAATCATATAGTCCGCTGCATTTTCAAAATCAGTTTGAATATAAGGATGAACCGATTTTAAAACATTTGGTAAATTCGCCTTGTTCTTTGGTTCAAGCAATTTATCAAAGACGACTCTGAGGAAATCCTGCTGTGTTCTGATACGTCCCAGTTCCCCATTGGCATATCCTCGATATTGCATCAACTGAATCGCCTTGGCACCATCAATCTCCTGTAAACCTTTTTCCAAGTTGATTTGCACATTGGTAGCCGCATCGCTGAAATTCATATCCACCGGTACATCAAATGATACCGGCCCGATTAAATCAATAAAATACTTAAAGGCATTTAAATCCATATTGACATAATAGTCAATGTTCATGTGAAAAGCATTTTCCAAGACCTTGACCGAAAACTCGTTTCTCTTCTCCGCCGACACATAAATCGGCACTTCACTAATCGGAACAATCTTCGGAATATCTTTTCTCTTGGCGGAAATCTCATTGTAAACATCTTCCGGCCAATTAAATTTGGTGTCCATCGGGATGGAAATCAAATTGATTTCTTGATTCTTATGATTGAAGAACAGCAGCATATTGTCTTCTGTCCGCTGCGAGCCCATTTGGTCTACTCCAAACAGAGAAATCACGGTAAAAGCCTTATCTTTGGCTGAAGTCTTCGCATCTTCATTTTTTAAAACCGGTGTTTTTAAGACCTTACTCAGTAAATTGTTCTTTGCTACCAAAACATATACGGTCGTACCAAGTGCTATTGTAACAGTAAAAATAGCTAGCGAAAATAAAAATACACGAAAAAACTTATTTCTACGAACCTTTGCTTTATTTATCACTGTTGCCACCTCATTCTTTGCTTTCTGTTTTTGTTTCCTCCGAAATTTGACCTTCTGTCAAATTGGCATTTTCTTCCGGCTTATCTCCATCTTTTTCCAATAATTCCTGTACCAGTTTTTGATTTTTATCAATATCAAAATACAGTACGGAAATTCCGTTGATATCTCCCGGATATCCCTCCAATGTCATCATATTGGCGGTACTCATAATCCCGGAAATATCCTTACCCAAAAAGTAATTAAAGTAGTCCATCGTTTCCACAATACCGAAATCCGCTTTGAACATCGTGAAAATTTGTTTTACCAACTCCGTCATTTGCTTTGGACTGCTGGCTGTAACCTTTTTGAATAATGCGGTAATAAAATCTTGCTGTACCTTAATTCGTTGAAAGTCGCCCAAACGATAGCCACGGAAACGAACCAAACCTTGTGCCTGCTCTCCGTTCAAAAGCTGCAATCCCGGCTGTAAGTCAATTCGCAGCGGCGGGTTTTGGTAAGGATCCATTTTATACATTCTCTCCGGTACATCAAATTCCACTCCACCAACAATATCGACCACTTCTTTAAATCCATTTACATTAATCGTCGCCATATAGTCAATTTTCAATCCGGTAATGGCCTCAATCACTTGTTTTAAGGTTTGTAACCCTTCTTCATTGGAGCCCATGTTAATGTAGATTTCATTGATTTTACAATGACCGATTTTATTCTTGGGATTGGCCTTTTTAATACTGCGGAAAGGCTCTTTGCTAAAGTCAATCAAAAAGTCTCTCGGAATAGAAATAACCTTAATCTTATTTTGCTCTGTGTCTACATGTCCCAACATCAAGACATCCGTCAATTGGTTCGACTGGTCAAAGCCTATCATCAAGCCATTTTTGGATTCCGGAACCGGCTCTTCTTTTTCTTCTTCCTGCTCCGTAATCTCTTCTGCCGGTTGCAAATTCATTTGAGGTACTTTATCCGGCTTTGTATCTGTTGATTTTATCAATACATAACTTCCTACCAGCAGGATAGCAATCATACTACATAGCAGGATCAAAATTCTTCCTTGCTTACTCATTAAAAAAAACGCTCCTATTCATCATCTTTTGTCCCCTTTATTGCTTGAAACATCATACCACAAAAAAAACAATTTGAGTAGTAAATCTTACTCTTCTAATCAAATTTTTAGTTTTTCTTAAATTTCAAGCCTTTCAAGCTTTCGCTCAAAGGAAACCCTTTATAAAACAGAGGGTTTCCTTTGAGCAAGCTTTTTCATCCAAAAGAATTTACTCTTTCTCTTCATTTCCCATAATCGGAACAAAAATGCCGGTTTCCTTATTTTTTTCAAATTTGTCAGCTCTTTCCATAGCCAGTTCTTCAAATTTGCTTTGTGAATTGAGGAGCTCCTTACCACGACGGTCTACCAGTCGATACTGCTTATCCTTATTTTTCAGTTTCGCTTTGACCGTATCTTTCAGCACCACATCCAAAATAAAAATTAATCTTTGCTTGATTTTCTCATCTTCAATCGGGAAGAGCAGTTCCACCCTGCGGTCCAAATTTCTCGGCATAAAGTCCGCACTCGACAGATATACTTCTTCTCTGCCGTTGTTGTAAAAATAATAGATACGGCTATGCTCCAAATATTTTCCGACAATCGAACGAACCGTAATATTTTCGCTAACCCCTTCGATATCCGGAATCACGCCGCAAATACCACGCACAATCAGTTCAATCTTTACACCTGCCATTGCCGCTTTGTAAATCTCTTTCATAATACCGAAATCACAAAGAGAATTCATTTTGCAAATCATCTTGGCCGGTTGCCCCATACGGGCATGCTCCGCTTCCCGACGAATCAGACTATAAAACTTTTTACGCAGTCCGGTCGGTGCCATCGTCAGCTTATGGAGCTTTGGCGGCTCGGAGTATCCGGACAATGTATTAAAGACCGCCGAGGCATCGGCACCAATCAGTTCATTGCAAGTCAGAAGTCCCATATCCGTGTAAAATCTGGCTGTGACATCATTGTAATTGCCGGTACCAAGGTGAACATAACGCCGAATCCCGTCTTCTTCTTTTCGAACTACCAAAGTAATCTTGCTATGTGTCTTCAAGCCGACCAAACCGTAAATTACATGGCAACCTGCTCTTTCCAAACTTCTTGCCCACTGTATATTATTTTCTTCATCAAATCTGGCTTTCAATTCTACCAACACTGTCACTTGCTTACCGGCTTGTGCCGCTTTGGCCAGTGCCTGAATAATCGGCGATTTTCCACTGACACGGTACAAAGTCTGCTTGATTGCCAGTACCTGCGGATCCTCCGCTGCCATCTGCACAAATTCCACCACCGGTTGAAAGCTCTCAAACGGATGGTGCAAGAAGATATCTCTTTCTCTGATTTCATCAAAGATATTTTCTTTGCCCAGGAGTGACCACGGCTCACATGGCGTAAAGTCCGGAAATTTCATAGATGCTCCGCATTCATCCCCGTAAAATTTCATCAAAAAGGTAAAATCTAGCGGTCCATCAATTTCATAAATATCTTTCGTGTGAATTTCTAAGGACTTTTGTAAATGCTCGACAATCCTTTGACTGATATCCTTTTTTATTTCCAGGCGAATGGCCTGTCCCCATTTTCGTTTTTGAATCGACTTTTCTATCTCCAGCAATAAATCTTCCGCTTCTTCTTCATCAATCGATAAATCGGAATTTCTGGTAATACGATACTCGCCATAGGCCAAGACTTCTCTGCCGACAAATAATTGACCGATATGCTCGGTAATCATACTTTCCAAATACACAAATTCATGGTTTCCTTCTTCGGCTGCCGGAATTCTGACCAAACGATCGACAATCGAAGGAACCTGAATGGTAGCAAATTCTTCCTTTCCCTTATTTTTCACAATTACGCCGATATTGAGAGTTTTGTTCATAATCAGCGGAAACGGGCGAGAAGAGTCCACTCCCATTGGAGTAAGTGTCGGATAAAGGACATTGGTAAAATACTGCTGAATAAATATTTTTTGCTCTTCGCTCAGTTGACTGATATCGGTATGCAAAAAGATTTTTCTTTTTTTGAGTTGCGGCAAAATCCCTCTCTTGAAATGCTGTACTTGCTCTTCCACCATGGCATGTGTCCGCTGCGAAATCGCCTTTAGCTGAGCTTTCGGAGTATATCCGGCAAAATCTTCTTTGACATAGCCGGCATTGACTTGCTCTTTTAAAGAGGCCACCCGAACCATAAAAAATTCATCCAAATTGGAGCTGACAATCGACAAAAACTTGATTCTTTCAAACAAAGGATTTTCTGCATTTTCCGCTTCTTCCAATACCCTTTGGTTGAACTCCAACCAACTTAATTCTCTGTTTTCATAATACTGCGGACTTAATAAATCAATTTCCGGAACTTCATTTTTTTGCATTATTGATACTCCTTCTTTATTTTCAAAATTGGCATCACGCCAAAGACTTCTTTGAAAAACTTAGCTTTTCCACGGAAACTCCATTCTTCTAGGGTTGTATTGGTCAAAAACTTAGTGCTTGCAGTAATCACCAGCTCCTTATTTTTTAGACTGATTGACTGCAAATGATATTTTCTTTGATGCGATTTATCAAGGGCCGTGGCCAGTCCGATGATTGCCGTGATTTTGGCCACCAAAATCCTATCATTCTGTGTCAAGCTGCGATACTGAGCATCAAAGAACTTCGGCCTTCTGTCGGTATGATATCCCGCTACATAAGCTATTATATTGACTTCTCTTTCTGAGAGCCCCAAAATCTCAAGTGCCTTGATGATTTGATAAGAGTGCAACGCATGATTGCTTTGGTCAATCGATTTTCCGACATCCTGTAAAATTATGGCAGCTCGAAGCAGAATTTCTTCTTCATTCATGCCATGCAAACGTTTGGTTTTTTGAAAAATGAATCCTGCATAGTCTTCGAGGGTTCTTTGATGCTTTTCATGATAGTAAAATCGTCTTGCCAGCTCTCTGGCATTTTCCAGAATATCACCGGCATAGGCTGCCTTACTGGTCAACGAATAGATTTCTTCATGCAATTCATCTACCAAACCATCATTTAATCCCACTTCCGATAAAATAATCTGTTTGGTTCCGACCTGTTCAATCACATTTTTCAGAAGCATCAAAATCGGATGCAGAATTTCCGCTCTCTCATAAGCAATATCATATTTTTCTTCCAGTTCTTCCACATTGTGTCGCATCAGTAATTGATACAGCTTTGCAAAATCTTCCGCTGTCAGGACAGAGGCATTTCGTTTGAAAATAAGATTTTGAATTTGATTGAGCAGCTCAATTTCTCCCCCTACTACAATCAGATTGTGGTAGCTGACACCTGCCTGAAAAATATCAATGGCATCCAAATTGGCACAGATGTACTCTTCAATTACCTTTTGATAGTCCAGCATTTCATTTTCCAGAATACCGAATACTTCCCGCAAACGAAGGGCACCGATTTTGATATTTTGTGTGGAATGAAGAGTCTGATTGTGATAAGCCGTAATCTGAATACTGCCGGCCCCCAATACAATCATTAAAGTGTTTTCCGATAAGATATGCTGTATTTCCTTCATCCGTGACTTGAGAGCACGATGATGATAGAATTGTTCTTCGGAGTTACTGATGACATTTATCTCAATCCCCGTTTTTTGTTTTACCTGGTCAATAATATAATCCCGATTTCCGGCCTCCCGAAGAGCGGAGGTTGCTACCGCCTTGAAATTGGTAACCCGGTAATCTTTTATCACTCTGGAAAAAACTTCCAAGAGCTCACAAAGCTCATCTACCGATTCAAAACTGATTTTTCCGTCGGTAAAGGTATCTCTTCCCAAGGAAGTCGTTTTATAAAAATGCTCGAGTTCCCGAAACTCGCCTTTGCGATTGATTTCCCCAACTTTCATTTGAATAGAGTGTGAGCCCACATCAATTGCTGCAACTTGTTTTTTTGGCATAACTTCTATCCTTTCCTATGTTTTATCTATTTTATCTATTTCAGCTTATAAAAGCTATTTCTTCCTTATATTATGTATTCTTAACTCAGCTTGTCCTTTGTTTTGTCTTCCACTTATGAAAGTGCGGGCATAAACTGCCTTCTGCAACTCGCTCTGCGGAATTGCTGTCCTCTTCCGTAGAAGGCCGCCTGCCAAAGGGCTCTGCTCTTTGGCACAACATAAAACCTTTCCAAAAAGCTCATTCCATAAATACGAAAAATTGAGTTATTACTTTATTATACAACAGTTTCTACAAATTGAATAGCTTTGTTTTTATTTTCTAATGATATTTTTAACCCACCTATTTCGGGAGATTTATGCTTTTTCATCCCGGTATTTTTCCGGTTTCCGCCTTTTAGCCGGCCATCCGTTTCTTAGCCGAACCCCTTTTCTCTTGTTTCTTTCATTTGCCAAAAGTCTAAAAGAAATGGTTTGATTCTTCCTTAAATTATGCTATACTAAAAAATAAAAATGAAGGAGGATTTGCCTTGAAACGAAGCGACTATATTTCTTGGGATGAATATTTTATGGGAATTGCTCTGCTCTCAGCCATGAGAAGCAAAGACAATCGTACGCAAGTCGGTGCCTGTATTGTCAGCCAAAGCAATAAAATTCTTTCCGTCGGATACAATGGAATGCCTACCGGTGTCAGTGATGACGATATGCCTTGGAATTATGAGGGAGATGCCTTGAATACCAAGTATTTTTATGTGTGCCACGCAGAGCTGAATGCTATATTAAATCATTCCGGCTCTTCTTTGCAAGGTGCTAAAATATACACAACACTCTTTCCTTGCAACGAATGTACCAAAGCAATCATCCAGGCCGGTATCAAGGAAGTGATTTATCAGGATGATAAATATGCCGATACCGACTCCGTTATGGCTGCAAAAAAAATGATGGACATGGTGGGAATTTATTATCATGCTTTGCCGAACTCGGGCAAGACACTGAATATTCAAGTTTAGATAGGGGAAAAAAATGGCAAAACTATATTTTCGATACGGAGCAATGAACTGCGGAAAATCGACCAACTTAATTCAAGTTGCTCACAACTATGAAGAGCGCGGCATGGAGGTATTAATCGCCAAGCCCAAACTGGATACCAAAGAAGGAGAAATGATTGCTTCCAGACTGGGAATCCTGCGTAAAGCAGATTTTATCGTCGCTCCGCAAGATAACTTCCTGACCTTGATTGAAAATCATATCCGAGAAAAGGGAAAGGTAGACTGTATTTTGACCGATGAATCGCAATTTTTCACCGAAGAGCAGGTCAACCAATTGTTTGAAATTGCGGTCAATCATAATATTCCGGTGATATGCTATGGACTGCGTACCGATTTTATGACCAAAGGCTTTGAAGGCTCCGCTCGTCTGCTTTTGATTGCACACAGTATCGAAGAACTAAAAACCATTTGCAGCTGTGGTCGTAAGGCAATTTTAAACGCTCGCAAAATCAATGGTAGATTTGTTTTTGAAGGCAAGCAAGTGGTCATTGACAATGATGCTGCCGTTCAGTACATAGCCATGTGCGGACATTGCTATTTAAGAGAAAAGGCCACTCTTTAATTTTGGGGGTAGCCGGTCATACAGGCAATCTTGGATGCTTCATGAATTTGTGCCGCCTATACTTTCAGCAACCGAAAAACCTCCGAGTAACTCTATGAGTTTACCGGAGGCTTTTAACATAACCTTTGAAGAATTTAAAAGAGCATCCGCACAGGATGCTCTTTAAGCTAGCGACGGGAATCGAACCCGTGACCTCAACACTACCAATGTTGCGCGCTACCGACTGTGCCACGCCAGCTAACTTTTGTTTTTCAGCATTTCCGCTGAACACTTTGGTATTATACTAGAAACCCGGAAATTTTGCAAGCCTTTTTTTCAAATATTTTAAAAAAACATTTTCCACCTGTTTTTTTCTTGCTTTAAAGCGGACGAATCCCCTTTGGGAGTCGGATTGTCTTGCTTTTCTTTTTTTACGCAATCATTTCCTTAAAATCATCTCCTTTTGATAGTTCGGCAGATTTTTCTTTGTATTTTGATTTTCTTTTCTTTAGATATCCGGCAAAAAATACAAACTTTATTTCAAGAATGTCAAATTCCATGCAGACGATAGAATCTCTGCACTATTTTATTTCATCAACCAGCATTTCTCACAGTCTTTTTTTCATATATACTTTTCCCTGTTTTTATGCTATACTTTTTGATTAGAGAAATATTGTATCACCTTAGAAACCGCAAAAGATACAAAGAATACAAAGAAGGAAGAAGGAAAGAAACATGAAATTAGGAATTGTGGGTTTACCCAATGTCGGAAAAAGCACCTTATTTAATTCGCTTACCAAGGATAAGGCAGAAGCTGCCAATTATCCTTTTTGCACAATTGACCCGAATGTCGGTATTGTCAGTGTACCGGATAAACGCCTTCAAGTTTTGACGGATTTGTACCAATCACAAAAGACCATTCCTGCCGTGATTGAGTTTGTGGATATTGCAGGACTTGTCAAAGGTGCCAGTAAAGGCGAAGGCCTTGGCAATAAGTTTTTAAGTCATATCCGAGAAGTCGATGCCATCGTCCACGTGGTACGCTGCTTTGAAGATGCCAATATCGTCCATGTAGACGGCTCAATTCAGCCGATTCGTGATATCGAAACCATTCAGCTTGAGCTGATTTTCTCCGATTTGGAAGTTTTGGAACGTCGTATCGCCAAGACCGCCAAAGCGGTAAGAGCCGATAAGAGTCTGCAAGGAGAAATGGATTTTCTGGCTCGTATCAAGGAAACTTTGGAGAACGGCAAATCCGTCCGCAGTCTGTCCATGACCACCGAAGAAGAAGAAATGCTGAAAGAGTATAATCTTCTGAGTGCCAAACCGACCATCTATGCCAGCAATGTTTCCGAAGAGGATCTTGCCGATGATGGTGCTAGCAATGAAATGGTAGAGGCAGTCAAGAAATTTGCTGCCGAAGAAGGTTCTGAGGTCTTTGTCGTCAGCGCCAAACTGGAATCGGAAATTGCTGACCTGGATGAAGAAGAAAAGAAAGAGTTCTTAAGTGAGCTGGGGTTACAGGATTCCGGCTTGGATAAACTGATTCACGCTTCTTATTCGTTACTGGGATTAATCAGCTATCTGACTGCCGGCGAAAAAGAAGTTCGTGCCTGGACAATTACCAAAGGCACCAAAGCACCGGGAGCTGCCGGTAAAATTCACAGTGATTTTGAACGTGGTTTTATCAAAGCGGAAATCGTGTCTTATGATGATTTAATTGCCTGCGGAAACTATCAAGCCGCCAAAGAAAAAGGTCTTGTTCGCCAAGAAGGAAAAGAATATGTCGTCAAAGACGGCGATGTCATTTTATTTCGATTTAATGTATAATATAATCCCCCTCAAGCTATCTGTTTCAGATAGCTTGAACTTCTCTTGACCAATGAGGAGAAAACGAAATGAAAATGGATTCTCATATTCACATCACCCCACCGGATATCATCCGGGATTATAAAAAAATCGGGGAAAAAGAGCCGTATTTTCGGTTGCTTTCAGAAACCAAACACAATAAATTTGCTACTTATGAAGAAGTCGCCCGACACCTAAAAGACAGCCAATTCGATTATGGTGTCGTTTTTGGCTTTGCCTTTCAGGATATGGGACTTTGTCGCTATGTCAATGATTACACGATAGAGGCCATTCGGAATCATCCGGAGCTGATTGGTTTTATGGTGTTGCCGATTGGACATAAGGAGATGGAAAAAGAAATTGAGCGCTGTTATCATGCAGGCTTACGTGGTATGGGCGAAATCTTCCCCGAAGGACAAAAAATGGATTTGACCACCGCTCATCAAACCGGACTGAAAGAATGTCTGCTGCACTACGGAATGCCCCTTTTGCTGCATGCCAATGAAACCGTCGGTCACTATTATGCCGGCAAAACTTCCGTCAGTCTGTCCGAGCTGGAATGCTTTATCCGTCATCATCAAGAACTCCCCATCATACTGGCTCACTTTGGTGGCGGCATCCTATTTTATGAACTGATGAAAGAAATGCGGGAACTGATGAAGCATGTTTACTATGATACGGCTGCTTCTATTTTTCTATATGAAAAGGCTATTTATCGGAGCATTCGGGAAATCGGTATTCTCGATAAAATTCTCTTCGGCTCGGATTATCCTTTGCTCCCCATCTCCCGCTATATGGACAGTCTGGTAGACTTGGAAGAAAAGGAAAAAAATGGAATTCTGGGTGAAAATGCTCTGCATTTTTTCAAGAAATGCGGAATTTTCCTTTAAAACCAAGGGGAAATCATACTCTATGACACAGAAAATTGGAATCAAAGGTTCGAAACGACAGAAGAAAAAATAAGAAAGAATAAGAAAGAATCCTGTCAGAATTTGACTTTTGCTTGCATTTTCTCGATTTTTCCTATAAAATAGTATTGAAAATACGTCCATTCACGAGTGGATTTCAAAGGAATCGGGCTGTTTTAGCCAATTCACTTTGTGTAGCTTCTCATCAGAAATATATTATACCACAAAAAAGGCAAAGCATATCTTCTGATGATAGCGAACAAACCGACAACTTTCAACTGAGGAGGAAATTCTATGAAAAACTTTTTTAGCTTCAACAAATTATTTACCCCTGCAATTTTGAAAACCTTGTACCTTGTACTGGTTATCTTATTTGCAGTTCAATACTTATGGCAAGCCTTTGCTGCATTATTTACTTTTCGCTTTATTGCAGCATTTACGGCAACAGTCTATTTGGTTGCCTTTCCATTTATCTTGCGCATCGGTTTTGAATTGGTATTAGTCTTATTCCGTATTTACGAAAACACCTACAAATTGGCACATCCTGATGAAAATGTAAGTGATGTTGTGTATTCCACCGAGGAATTCAAAAAAGAAGTCGGATTGAATCAGGCTCCAAGAAACTATCAACAACCATACAACAACAATTACAACCAAGGCGGACAATACTACGATCCGAACCAATATCAAAATCCAAACCAAGGTTTCGGTCAACAACAAGGTTTTTATCAACAACCGCAACAACCGCAACAAGGTCAAGGTTTCGGTCAAGCGTATCCAAACGATATGCCGAATAACCCAAATATGCCAAACAATCCGGCTGCACCAAATACTCCAAACACCCCGAACACTCCACAGCAATAAGGAGCAGATTAGGGCCAAAGCCGGTCATAGCATAAAATTGAATCTGATTTTTAGCGTAACAAATCCTATTTTGTTACGCTATTTTTATGATTGAAGTTTTTATAACCGAACATCGCAATATGCCATTTTTTTTGAAAAGCGCTTTGCAAGCAGCTTTTCAAGATTCAGCTGCATATTTATCAATGCTCTATTTTTTTTGTGCATTTTTTACTTGACCAGATAGAGTAATTTTGATATAATGATTTTACTCAAACAGATAGAGTAGTTTTCAAGGGAGGTGACGCTATGATTTCAAGTGATATCATGCGTGGATATCATGATATAATCATCTGCTTACTACTTTCAGAAGGCGATAACTACGGTTATGAAATTTCCAGCCAAATTGAGCGGCGTTGCAAAGGAAAGTATCAAATCAAAGAGGCGACATTATACTCCGCCTTGAATCGACTGGAAAAAAACGGCTGCATCCTCTCTTATGACGGTGCGGAAACCTTCGGCAGACCCCGTACCTACTATCGTCTTTCTTCTGTAGGCAAACAATTTTTAAAAGAAAAAGCAATCGAATGGAATGACACCCAAGAAGTCATTAACGAATTTTTTAAGGAGGCAAATTATGAATACAATTGTCAATTATGTCAATAATTTATTTTATGCTCTTCCAAAATCGGAAGAAAATGCAAGGCTGAAAAGTCAAATCCTGGATAGTCTGCAAAGCAAATACCAAAGGTATCTTGAGGAGGGTATGAGTGAGGATATGGCTTTTGGACGAGTGGTTTCCGAATTCGGAAATATGGAGGAATTGATGCCGAATTTGGCAAATACAGAAGCCGTTCATGGTCAGCCACAGCAGCCTTCTGCTCGCTTGCAAGAATATATGGAGGCCTTTCAGTCGTATCTGATTCAATACCGCATCACCCTGATTGCCGGTATTCTCTTTTGTATTATGGGTGTCTTTGGAGCAGGGATTATTGAATATTTCACCCAAAACGAAGCTGTGACAATTCTTACCTTTATTCTCCCTATCAGCATTGGTGTGGCACTGATTGTCGGCAGTCAATTAAAATACTCCAACCTCAAACAAATGATTTTATCTCTCAGCCGTCAGGAAAATTATCGTGCTTACATCGAGTATTTTAAAGATTCCGACCTGATTATGGCGGAAGATTTCTACGAAAAATACCGCAACCAAAATAGCAGTAGTAAGCACAATTATAACTATATTTTGGCTTGGAAATTATCTTCGGTCATCATGATACTGGCAACCATGACCTTTTTGATTTTGGGTATTATTTTTAATATGTGGCATCCGGGCTGGCTGGCATTTCCTATCGGAGGTATGCTCTGCGGCATTGTAAATATTTTACTTGGTAAGAAGTAGGGGAAGTTTTCGCATGAAATTGCAAAAAGGACTGTTACAAAATAGCCCTAAAAAACGAAAGGTCAACTAAAAACAAATAAAGGGGCATTGCTAAAACGATTTTTACTATCGTTTTGCAACAGCCCCTTTATTTCTGATTTTGATGGAAACTACTTCCGTATCCCTGCTCCGTCATTCATGACCGAAACTACCTTTTTCCACATCAGTTTCTCTTCCTCTGTCCAGACTTCATGCTGGTTTTGATAGTCATTTTTGCGCTTGATTTCTGCAAGCACTTCGATGATTTTCTGATGCTTTCTTTCGTTGATGGCAATGATTTTTTGTACAAGTGCTTGCTTCCAGCGGCATTTTTCCAGGAACATCGTCAAATGAGTTGCACAGAGCAGGCCTCCTTGTTCATACTTTGCTACAAAGCCCGCATCTGAAAAGCCCTCCACCATCACCGGAATATAGCTTTTTTCACCGGTTTCGGCGTTTTCACAAAAAAGGCAATGCTCCCTATGATGATAGGCTTTCATCTTTTTCGGCTTATTCTCCTTCATTTCCCGTGTCAATTGCTCTAAAAAATCCGTATATAAGATAGCATGCGCCAAAGGGTCGCCCATTTCCTTTAGCTTATGTGCATGAAAATTGCAAAAGCCATGCGCTTCCGCCATTTTTTTGCGCAATCCCCGGTCATTGACACTGTCAAACAAAAACCGGTCCATCGCCTGTGCTGTACGTTTTTCAATCAAAGCACAAACCGGACAATTATTTTCTTCCATCAAATCATATAATTCATGCCAAACAAAATCCTTTGCCATCGCACTCCTCCTTTTTCATATCTTCATTTTACCTTGTATTTTCCAAAGGTGCAATGTTTTTATGAAAAAGAAGACGGATGACAAAGGATATGCATCTTTTATTCTTTTTTACTCTTTTTTTCTCTAAGACCCTTCCATTTCCGGCTCTTTTTTTACTTCGCCGGATTATTCGGATTGGCACGGTAGCCTGATAAAAGCTCATCATTTTCCATGATAAACGGCTTCACTCCCTCTTCCGTCCGGTCTACATCATATTTATTCATCAAATAATCATTGAGTTCATATCTGTTGTTAAATTTAATCATTCGATACGGTTCATCAAACGCAACCTTTTCTACAAAATACAGCTCTTTTTCGGATTTCGCAAACAGCAAACCGATATGTCCGATAAAGACACTAGCATTTTCAGATAAGTCATCATAAAAGAATACGGAAATCATACTGACTTTGGCATCTTTTTTAAATTTAATCTCTCTTTTTTTCCAATCTTCCTGCACCTTCTTTGCATGCACTTGAATATCTTTTGTTTTCTCTGTCGGTATGCTCGAATAAAGAACCTTGTACTCATCGAGAGCCACTTCGCCGCCTTCAATTGCGGACGGATTGTCTGAAATAACTACCAAATCTGTCAAAATCCAGTCTTCTTTCTTCGGAGCATTCTTGTCCAGCTCGACAAAATCTCCAAACAAGCCAAAGGAGGTTATTCTACAGTTATTGCCGGTATACATTAGATTTTTTTCATCAACTCGTCCAGCATTTCACCATGATTATATTTGACGGCTCCCAAATCTATAATTTCATATCCATCCGTCAAATGCTTTTTGCTTACCGCACTATTAAATTCATTGACATTTTTCAGAAAATGATTTTGCCTTTCCGCTGAAATTCCGGCATCTGTCATTATATTTTGCAATTCTTTTTGAGTTTTTTCATCTGCTAAATTGGTGTATTCTATTTTGGTTAAATACTCGGGCGGCTCCGACATTGTTTCTGCCTGTTTGCTTTTCCCATTGCTGCAAGCAGTTGCCGTCAACATCATCATCGCCAATAGTAAGGCGGTGAGTTTTTTATTCATAATGGACTCCTTTTATTTCTTATATTCTATGAACGGTATCTGCTGCATTTGGTTTGCGCCGCTTCCTCACAAGGAAATCTTCTTTCGCTTTTTGGCGTTATTCTCCTGCTACATTCCTCAAAGTGTATCATAAATGCTTTGCGGTTAGGCTGAGAATCTGATTGTTTTTTCATTAAATATCCTAAAAAAGCGATTAGAAAAGCGGCAACAAAAAAAGCCTGACCAGCAGACTTTTTTGGTTTTTATAGAATTTCTACGACAACTCGTTTATCGGACTTGATAGCAGCCGCTTTGACTACTGTGCGAATTGCTTTGGCAATTCTGCCTTGCTTTCCGATAACCTTTCCCATATCTTCTTGAGCTACTTTCAGCTCAATAATGGTAGATTTTTCCCCTTCCACTTCGTTGACTTCAACGGCTTCCGGATTGTCCACCAAGGATTTTGCGATTAATTCAACTAGTTCTTTCATGTTTTCCTCCTGTGTTGACTTTTATACAGCCCACACTACTCAACAATCCCTGCAATTTTAAGTAACTTACGAACGGTATCCGATGGTTGAGCACCGGTTGACAACCATTTCTTTGCTACTTCTTCATCAATCTTAAATTCAGAAGGATTCTTGGTTGGATCATAGTAACCAACTTGTTCGATAAATTTACCATCACGTGGAGATCTAGAATCTGCAACTACAATTCTATAAAAAGGAGCCTTCTTTGCACCCATTCTTTTTAATCTCATTTTTACTGCCATTGTTTTCACCTCCTATAATAATTTTTATCTATCCAAACCCGATTCGGGGATTTGAAGCATATTTACAGCAGTTTCTCCCTAGTATCCTGCGACACCGAAACTACTCCCTATTTCCTTAGAAAAACGGAAACTTTCCGAACATTCCTTTTTTCTTTTTGCCGCCTTTCATCATTCCCGACATCTGCTTCATCATCTTCTTGCTTTCTTCAAACTGCTTGATGAAACGATTGACATCCTGAATATGATTGCCGGAACCTTTTGCGATACGATGTTTTCTCGAAGGATTCAAAATCGAAGGATCTTGCCTCTCTTCCGGAGTCATGGACAAAATCATAGCCTCCATCCGATTGATGCCCCCTTCGTCAATCTCGATATCCTTGAGCTGACCGGAAACCCCCGGAATCATAGCAAGCAAGTCTTGCAACGGCCCCATATTTCGCATTTGCTTCATTTGATCGAGGAAATCCTCAAAATTAAACTCCGCTTTGCGAATCTTCTTTTCCATTTCTTTGGCTTTTTCCTGATCAATGTTGGCACTGGCTTTTTCAATCAGTGTCAAGACATCTCCCATACCGAGGATACGAGATGCCATTCTGTCAGCATGAAAGACTTCCAAATCGGAAAGTTTTTCACCCACACCGACAAATTTAATCGGCTTTTGTGTCACCGCCTTGACAGAAAGCGCCGCACCGCCACGGGTATCACCATCCATTTTGGTCAAAATCACACCGGTAATATCCAGTAGCTCATGGAAACGCTCGGCTACATTGACTGCATCTTGACCTGCCATCGCATCGATGGTCAAAAGGATTTCTTGCGGATGTAGCTCTTCTTTTATTTTTACCAGCTCCTGCATCATTTCTTCATCAATGTGCAAGCGACCGGCCGTATCGACAATCATCAAATCGTACTTGTTTTTCTTGGCATGTTCCAATGCCTGAATGGCAATTTCTACGGGGCTGACCGATGTCCCCATCTCAAAGACATCCACCTTCTGCTGCTCTCCGACCACCTGCAATTGCTTGACAGCTGCCGGACGATATACGTCACAGGCCACCAGAAGTGGTTTTTTGCCTTGCTTTTTGAGCAATCCCGCTAATTTAGCGGTCGAAGTCGTCTTACCATTACCCTGCAAACCGACCATCATATAAATCGTCGGTGATTCTTTAGAGAAAGTCAGTGCCGAGTTCTCCGAATACATCAGCTTGGTCATCTCATCATTTACGATTTTGATTACCTGCTGACCGGGAGACAGGCTTGCCATCACTTCCTCGCCAACGGCTCTTGCCTTGACGGATGCAACAAAGTCTTTGACTACTTTGAAGTTGACATCCGCTTCCAGAAGCGCCATCTTGACTTCTCTCATTGCGGCATTGACATCTGCCTCTGTGAGTTTGCCCTTGCCTCTTAAATTTTTAAATATGGATTGAAATTTCTCCGATAAGGACTCAAATGCCATAGCTGCTCCTTTAGTTTCTGTGTTTTCTTTCTTATAACTGACTTAGTATTTCTTCTGCCAGCAGGCAAATCTTCGCCATACTCTCGTCGGCTCCTGCTCCGGCAATTTCACGAATCTGCAAAATCTTTTCTCTCTGTTCGGTAAAGCGATGAATGAGTTGCAATCGCTTTTCATAACTCTCAAGTTGCTTATCGCAGCGTTTTAACAGGTCATGAATCGCTTGTCGGCTCACCTCATATTCTTCGGCAATCTCTGCCAGCGATAAGTCTTCTGCATGATACTTGCGATAAACTTCTCTTTGGTGCTCGGTTAAAAGCTCCCCATAAAAGTCAAATAACAAAGACTTTCTTACAAAATCTTCCATCTCACACCACCTGTTAAGCAAAATCA
>JAUMXK010000021.1 GCA_030535295.1 Eubacteriales bacterium
CAACCTAAGTTCCAGTCAGACCTTAAACCTAGAACTTACTTTGGGAATTAACTGGGAATTAACTTGTAAATGTATTTTTCAACAAATACTTGTTAAATAGCCTATTTCATGGTAAAATAATATGAAGTATGACTAAAAGAATAAAGGAGTAAAAATTATGGCAGGACATAGTAAATTTGCAAACATTAAACATAAGAAAGCAAAGAATGACGCACAAAAGGGTAAAATCTTTACCAAACTCGGCAGAGAGCTTGCAGTAGCGGTTAAGACCGGTGGCAGTGCGGATCCGTCTTTGAATCGTAAGCTTGCCGATGTCATTGCAAAAGCAAAAGCAAGTAATATGCCAAATGATACCATTGACCGCTCGATTAAAAAAGCAGCAGGTGAGGGAGATGCCAACAGTTACGAATCTATCGTCTATGAAGGCTACGGACCGGAAGGAATTGCGGTTATCGTGGAATGCCTGACCGACAACAAGAACCGCACCGCAGCCAATGTCAGAAGTGCGTTTACCAAAGGAAAAGGAAATCTCGGCACCAGCGGCAGCGTTACTTTTATGTTTGATAAAAAGGGGCAAATTATTATTGAAAAATCAGCAAAAATTGAGGAAGATGAGCTGATGATGTTGGCACTGGATTCCGGTGCGGAGGACTTTGTAGCGGAAGAAGACGGTTATGAGATTATTACAGATCCGGATAGCTTCAGCGATGTTAATGATGCGCTTTTAAATGCCGGCTATCAGCCGATTTCCGCAGAAGTGACCCAAATTCCGCAAACGACGACCGATTTAAGCGATGCCGACAGTATCAAAGCTATGAATAAACTGCTGGATTTGTTAGAAGATGATGATGATGTGCAAAATGTATATCATAACTGGGGAAATCAAGACGAAGAATAAAGCTTTATAGCAGAAAGTGAATGGAAAAAAGATGAGTAGCCGAATCAGAGAATTGATTGATTTGCTGAAAGAAGCAAATGAAGCATATTATGCCAAAGGTCGTGAAATCATGAATGACCAAAAATATGATGCACTCTATGATGAATTGGTAGCTTTGGAAAAGCAAACGGGAATTCTTTATGCGGACAGCCCGACGATGCAAGTCGGTTATGAGGCGGTAGACTATTTGCCGAAAGAAGAGCATGACAGTCCGATGCTGTCGCTTGGGAAGACCAAGGAAGTGACGGATTTAATTGAATTTTCGGAAAAAGAAAGTCTCTTATCTTGGAAACTGGATGGCCTCACGGTGGTAATTACCTATGAAAACGGTAGGCTTTCTAAGGCGGTTACTCGTGGAAACGGCTTGATTGGGGAAGTGGTGACAAACAATGCCAAGGTTTTTGTCAATCTGCCGAATCGTATTCCTTTCCAAAATAAATTGGTACTACGGGGAGAAGCGGTGATTCGCTATGATGATTTTGAACGCATCAATGCAGCGTTGTCACCGGAAATGCAGTATAAAAATCCTCGTAATTTAAGCAGCGGAACTGTTCGTCAATTGAACAACGAAATTACCGCCAAAAGAAAGGTTCATTTTTATGCCTTTACTTTAGTGGAAGCTGCCGGCAAAACTTTTGGAGAAAAGTCTAAGCAGCTAGAGTTTTTAAAGGAAAATGGTTTTGAAGTGGTGCGTTATCGTAAGGTAATGCCGGAAACCATAGAAAAAGCAGTGGCGGATTTTGAAAAAGAAATTCCGAGCAATCCCTATACCACAGATGGCTTGGTGCTTACCATCAATGACATTGCCTATTCGCAAAGTTTGGGAGCAACGTCGAAAGCACCGAGAGATTCGATTGCTTTTAAATGGAGAGATGAAATCAAAGAAACCACTTTGCTGGAGGTGGAATGGTCCGTTTCCCGGACGGGGCTGATCAATCCGATTGCCGTCTTTGAGCCGGTAGATTTGGAGGGGACGGTAGTACAAAGAGCCTCACTTCATAATATCAGCATTGTCGAGGACTTGGAACTGGGCATTGGTGACAGTCTGGAAGTTTATAAAGCCAATATGATTATTCCGCAGGTGGCGGAAAACCTTACCAGAAGCGGGGGGCTTAAAGTTCCGGAGGTTTGTCCGGTGTGCAGTCGGCAGACCGAGATAAAAGCAGCCAATGGAGTGAAAACTCTAGTCTGCAACAATCCGGATTGCCCGACCAAAAAGCTGCGAGGACTGGAACATTTTGTGGGTAGAAATGCTATGAATATAGAAGGACTGAGTGTATCGACACTGGAAAAGTTTATTCAAAAGGGCTATGTCCATACCGGAGCGGATATCTTTCGTCTGGGGAGATACAGGGAAGAAATCATGACTATGGAAGGTTTTGGCCAAAAGTCTTATGAAAAGCTTTTGCAGGCCATCGAAAAGTCCAGAAAAATTGAGCTGGGTAATTTCATATATGCCTTGGGTATCCCTAATGTTGGCTTAAGCAATGCCAAACTTTTAGCAAGAAGTTTCTCCAATCAGTTGGATAGGATAAAAAAGGCAACAGCTGAGGAAATTGAGACAATTGAGGGCTTTGGTAAAGTGATTGCGGAGTCGGTAGTCAATTACTTCCAAAATGAGAACAATCAAAAACTTCTGGAAGAATTGATTTCGGAGCTTCAACTGCCCCAAGGAAACGAAAGCTCAGAAATTGAACGGGCACAAAACGGATTTATAAACGGCAAGAGTTTTGTCATTACCGGAAGTTTGGAACATTATAAAAATCGAGAAGAACTAAAAGATTTTATTGAAAGAAACGGTGGCAAAGTAATCGGCTCAGTTTCGAGCAAAACTGATTATTTGATTAATAATGATTTTGCGTCCGCTTCTTCTAAAAATAAAAAAGCCAAGGAATTGAATGTGCCGATTATTACCGAAGCACAATTTAAGGAAATGACCGAGCAATAGCTGAAACTGAAAATTGGAATAATTAAAGTAAAACAAAGAAACTTTGGCTACTATTTTCCGTAGGAAAGAAGGAGGCTCATATGTTTTGGGATTTTGTTGCAGGGATTTATGATATTTTTGCAAAGAGATACAATTCCGAAGTACATGAAAATCTTGGTTTTTATTTAATGGACCGGATAGAGGAAAGGGATATTGTTCTGGAATGTGCTTGCGGAACCGGTATTTTTAGTCGTGCGATTGCTACAAAGTGTAATTTTCTGGTGGCAACGGATATTTCAAAAAATATGTTGAAAGTGGCAAGGAGAAATTGCTATGATTTTTCAAACATACATTTTGAAAAGTCGGATATCAATCAATTAAGATATAAAGAGGAAAGCTTTGATAAAGTGGTTGCCGCCAATGTAATACATCTGTTGGAAGAACCGTACCGGGCATTGGAAGAGCTTTATCGTGTTTGCCGAACGGGTGGAAGTATCATCATTCCGACTTACATTTCCAAAGGCCGAAAGGGGAAGGACAATCTATTCGTTCGAATAATCGGTAAATTGGGAGCGAATTTTCAAAAGCAGTTTAGCTATCGAGAATATAAAGCGTTTTTTAGAAAAGCAGGCTTTTCTAATATAGAATATTGCATTATTTGGGGCAGGGTGCCTTGTGCCGTTGCCGTCATAAAGAAAGAAGAGACAGGAGCAGTCAACCGATACCTGCATAAAAATGAATAGCACTTTATAAGCCAAATGCATGCATTACAATGAGTTTATTTCAGTATGGAGGAAAAGATGCCAATCAAAATACCGAAAGGCTTACCGGCCGGCGACATTTTACAAAAAGAAAATATATTTATTATGGACGAAGAAAGAGCGATAACGCAGGATATTCGTCCACTGCAGATTGCTGTGCTCAATTTGATGCCTTTGAAGGAACAGACCGAAACACAGCTTTTGCGAATGCTGTCGAATACTCCGCTGCAAATTGAAATTACATTTTTAAGTACTTCCAGTTATGTCGGAAAAAATACGGCAAAAGACCATTTAGATACTTTCTACCAGTCATTTTACGATGTAAAAGACCGAAAATATGACGGTATGATTATTACCGGAGCACCGGTTGAGCATTTGGAATTCGAAGAAGTGGAATACTGGGAAGAACTCAAAGAAATCATGACTTGGGCAGAAAAGAATGTGACCTCCGTTTTTCATATCTGTTGGGCGGCACAAGCGGGCTTGTATCACAAGTACGGAATCCGCAAATATCCGCTGGATAAGAAAATATTTGGTATTTTTCCGCATCGAGTGATTAAAGAACATTGCCCTCTAACCAGGGGCTTTGATTCGGAGTTTTTTGCTCCGCACTCCAGACATACTACCATTCATATAGAAGATATTTCGGCAGTCAAAGATTTGGAGCTGATTTCTTTCAGTGAGGAGGCAGGAGCCTATCTTATCATGTCCAAAGACAAAAGAAATATATTTGTAACTGGACATTCCGAGTATGATGCGTTAACCTTAAAGCAAGAATATGATAGAGATAAGAGTAAAGGACTGGAGATTGAGCTTCCAAAAAATTATTTTCCGGATGATAATCCGTATTTGGCTCCGAAATCCATTTGGAATTCTCATGCCAATTTACTGTACTCCAATTGGCTAAACTACTATGTGTACCAGCAAACCCCATACGACATTGAGAAAATAGGAGAGGAATCATGAGCATATTTTACTTATTGGACTATTATTTTCGCTTGAAGTCAAGGGCAGATTGGCGCAGAAAGCCATCCAAAATCGGTAATCTTCACTTAGGATATGTGGAAAACTATGGTGTCTGCAAAGGTCTTTTCAAAGATAAGCCGAAAGAAGTGCTGAAATATCAAAGCATTTTCGTGGTTTGCACTGTTTTGTACTGCATTTATTTGATGTTCAGTCGTAAGCGGAGCCTTTATCAAGCCGGATGGATGCTCATTGCCATCGGGGGTATGGGGAACTTATGGGATAGAGCTATGAACGGCTTTGTAACCGATTATATGAGTATTGACGGAAAATTATATTTTAACATTGCGGATATCTTTGTTTTTGCCGGAGCCTGTATGGTATTTTTGACCGAAGTATATGACTTGCTGGCCAAAACCAAAAAGGTAAAATATCCTGAAGCATAGAGGAATGAATATGTATGAATTAATTAAAAAAGATGGAAATGCCAAACGAGGGCGTTTTCATACCCCACACGGAGTGATTGAAACTCCGGTTTTTATGAATGTTGGAACAGCGGCTGCCATAAAGGGAGCGGTTTCGGCGATTGACTTAGAGGAAATTGGCTGTCAGGTCGAGTTGAGCAACACCTATCACTTGCATCTTCGTCCGGGAGATGAAATCGTACACAAAATGGGTGGACTGCATCGCTTTATGAACTGGCACAAACCAATTCTGACTGATTCCGGCGGATTTCAGGTTTTTTCCCTGGCATCACTTCGAAAAATCAAGGAAGAAGGGGTCCATTTTCGTTCTCATATTGATGGCAGAAAGATCTTTATGGGACCGGAAGAAAGTATGCAAATCCAGTCCAATTTGGCATCTACAATTGCCATGGCTTTTGATGAATGTCCACCGATTCCGGCTACCCGTAAGTATGTAGAAGACTCGGTAGCCAGAACGACCAGATGGCTCGCGCGCTGCAAAGAAGAAATGCGGCGTTTAAATCAAGAGGAAAGAACCATTAACAAAAAACAAATGCTTTTCGGTATCAATCAGGGCGGAATTTATTCGGATATCCGGATTGAGCATGCAAAAGAAATTGCGGAAATGGATTTGGATGGGTATGCAATCGGCGGTTTGGCGGTTGGGGAAACTCATGCGGAGATGTATGAAATTTTAGAACATACAGTTCCATATTTGCCGATAAACAAACCGACATATTTGATGGGGGTGGGAACACCGGAAAATATTCTGGAGGCAGTGGAAAGAGGCGTTGATTTCTTTGACTGTGTCTATCCTTCCCGAAATGGTCGTCACGGACATCTTTATACCAATCAAGGGAAACTGAATTTATTCAATGTCAAGTATGAAACGGACGAAAGACCGATTGAAGAAGGATGCGGATGTCCGGCTTGCAGGCACCATTCCAGAGCTTATATCCGGCATTTGCTCAAAGCCAAGGAGATGCTTGGAATGCGTTTATGTGTCCTACACAATCTATACTTTTATAATACTATGATGGCAGAAATTCGTCAGGCAATAGAAAATGATGAATTTTTAAGCTATAAACAGAGAAAGCTGGAAGGCTTTCGTCACAATACAAAGGAATCTAAGTAATTTATTCAACTTTCCCACCCATTTTGCGAGTCTAAAAAAGACTGTTATAGGGGACGTGGGATAGTTAAGTGATTTACTGGCAAAATTTAATTGATTTTAGGAGGAAAATATGGACTTTTTATTACATTTATTGACAGCACAACCACTTGGACTTGCAGAATTATTCCCGTATATCGTTGTTTGGGGCGGTATGTTTTTGGTGATGTGGTTTTTCATCTTCCGTCCACAAAAAAAGAGACAAAGGGAAACGCAAATGATGCAAGACAGCTTAAAAGTGGGAGACTTTGTTTTAACCAATGCCGGTTTTTACGGTAAAGTAGCGGATGTTGTCAATGATGTTGTAGTGGTAGAATTCGGAAAAAATAAATCGGTGCTAATTCCTGTACATAAAAGTGCAATTAATTCGGTTTCCGAGCCGGATTTAACGATTCATAAGGAAGAGACGGACGATAAAAAGGCTGAGGCAAAGTAGGCAGAAAACAATAAATAGATAGTGAAAGAAATGAGGACAAAAATATGTCGGAAAAATTAAGAGTTGGTATCGTCGGAGCGACCGGTATGGTTGGCCAACGTTTGATTACTTTGCTTGCAGAACATCCTTGGTTTGAAATCACTTGCTTGGCAGCCAGTGAGCGTTCAGCCGGAAAAAAATATGGGCAAGTGGTGGAAGGCCGTTGGACACAAAAAATGCCATTGCCGAATTTTGTGGCCGAAATGATGATTGAAAATGCCGATTCGATTGATACGATAAAAGAAAAGGTGGATTTTGTATTCTGTGCGGTCAATATGGATAAGGCAGCTACAAAGGAATTGGAAGTGCGCTATGCAAAAGCGGAAATTCCTGTGGTTTCCAATAATTCCGCCCACCGTATGGTTGAGGATGTACCGATGGTGATTCCGGAAATCAATGCAAGCCATTTGGATGTGATAGCACAACAAAAGAAACGACTCGGTACGGAGCATGGTTTTATTGCGGTAAAGCCTAATTGCTCGATTCAATCCTATGTACCGGTGTTGGCGGCACTTTCGGAATATGAGCCGAAAGAAGTCTTTGTCAGCACATATCAGGCAGTATCGGGTGCCGGAAAAACTCTGGCAAGTTGGCCGGAAATGGCAGACAATATAATTCCTTATATTGGCGGAGAGGAAGAAAAGTCTGAGCAAGAACCGCTCAAGATTTTTGGCAAAGTCTGCGAAAAGGGAATTGTGAATTCCACAGAATTGAAGATTTCAGCACAATGTGTGCGTGTTCCGGTAGAGGATGGACATTTGGCGACTTTTTCAGTCAAGTTTGCAAAGAAACCAAGCCGAGAGGAAGTTTTGGAAAAACTGGCTGCATTTAAAGGCTTGCCTCAGGAACTAAATTTACCGCTTGCTCCAAAACAGTTTATCCACTATTTCGAAGAAGACAATCGTCCTCAAACAAACTTGGATAGGGACTTGGAAAAAGGAATGGCAATTTCTGTCGGCAGATTGAGAGAAGACAATTTATTTGATTATCGTTTTATCGGTTTATCTCATAATACTTTACGTGGTGCGGCCGGTGGAGCGGTTTTAATAGCAGAGTTATTAAAAGCGCAGGGCTACTTAAATAGGAAGTAATGAATAAACCTCAAAACAGAAAGGAATCTATGAAGAAATTTATTCTAGGGATGGCGTTGGTGTTGTGTGTGATGTTTATTTCATCTTTGGATGCGGCTGCATTTGAAGAGGACTATGCCAATAAATTAAAATTACTTGGGGTATTTCAAGGCAGTGATAAGGGTTTTGAGCTGGATAGACAGCCGACACGCTTGGAAGGCCTTGTTATTATGCTGCGTCTTTTGGGAGAAGAAGAAAATGCCAAAAATTTCAAAGCCGAAAGTGAGTTTTTTGCGGATTTACCGGAATGGGGGAAACCCTATGTATACTATGCATATTCCAGAGGCATTACCAAAGGCGTGAGTGAAACCGAGTTTGCTCCCAATGTAATACTACAGTCCAATGCCTTCTTGACATATACCTTGCGAGCTATGGGGTATCAGGATGGTGTGGATGAATCGGCAGATTTCATTTGGAGTCAACCGGAATTATTTGCGATGACCAAAAATTTGGTCAATGAGAGTCAATTGGCTGCTTGGAGTATGGATAATTTTTATCGCAAAGATGTCGTCCGAATTGCCTACAGTGCTCTAAAGGCGAAAACCAAGGATGATAAGATTCTGGCTACAATATTAATTGATAAAGGTGTCTTTTCGAAAGAAAAGGCCATTATCGCTGAGGTAGATGTGCCGGAGCCAAAAGAAGAAAATAAAATAATAGCAGATAAAATCAGCAAAGTAGAGCCGATTGACAATGGAAAGAGTGAGGTTCCTCAAAAACCTTCGAATGATTTGGAAAAACCGGAAGAAGTCAAGCCGGAATTTCCGGATGAAAAGCCATATTCATTGGTCGGCCCTGCCACTTCCAGTAAAGAGCAGGTATATCTTTGGGCAAAATCCAGAGGTATGTCGCAAGAGGGACTTGATTTGGTGGATATTTACTTTGAAATCTGTGAAAGAAAGGGGCTCAATCCGGTGATTCAATATGCACAAATGTGTCATGAAACCGGTTTCTTATATAAAATTCGGAGTTTAGCAGGCTTGGATGCCTCTTATCATAATCCTTGCGGACTCAAAGTGACTGAAGGCGGTGACGGCTTTGTGGCAGAGTCTCATAAAAAATTTAAAGACTGGTATGAAGGAATTGATGCTCATACCGATCATACGGCCCTATACGCCGGAGTAGCCGGATATCCTAGATTGGATTCGCCGGATCCGAGACATTTCAAGTTCTTGAAAGGAACAGCAACCATGCTTTCCGATTTAAGTGGAAAATGGGCTCCATCTTGGTACTATCATAGGAAAATATATCAGATGGTACAAGAAATTGAAGCAATTAGGATTGCTGTAAAATAAAAATCTTTGAAAAAGCGGTATTGAAACGGATTGGACTTTCCGATAAAGGAAAATTCAAATTAAGAGTTTCTTAGTACGACCAATCGAAATTAAGCTTTTTTTAATATTTACTTGACTATCTCGAAGTCTATGTTTATAATGGAGTTTGAGAATTTTTAGCCATAGGAGGAAAATAAGACAATGAAGAAGAAAAATCTGACCAAAGTCTATTTTATAGCGGCTCTTTTGATATTGGCAGTTGCCATATATACAGCGGCTATGGGATTTGGTGCCAATCAAACGGGAAGTATCTATGATATTAAGTTGGGACTTGATTTAGCAGGTGGTGTAAGCATTACTTACGAGGCCACGGAAGAAAAGCCAAGTAAAGAGGCTATGAATGATACGATTTTCAAGTTGCAACAAAGAATCACAGATAGCAATTATACAGAAGGGGAAGTGTATCCGGAAGGAGACAACCGTATCAATGTAGATATCCCGAATGTAAATGATCCGGAAAAGATTTTACAAGAGCTTGGTAAACCGGGTAGCTTATCCTTTGTGGATAATGACGGGAATGTCATTTTAACCGGTGAAGACATCAAAGATGCACAACCGCAAAAATCTCAACAAAGTGTCACCGGTGAATATGAAATTGTATTAAGAATGACCGATGCCGGTAGCAAGAAGTTTGAAGAAGGAACTAAAGCCAACATGGGAAAACCGATTCATGTCATTTACAATGATAAACCAATTGTTTCTCCTGTAGTTCAGGCTGTTATTTCAGACGGAAATGCTGTTATTACCGGAATGAATGACCATGATGAGGCCAGTCGTGTAGCGTCCTTTATTCGTATCGGTGCCTTACCTTTAGAATTAAAAGAATTGCGCTCAAATGTAGTTGGTGCTAAGATGGGACAAGATGTCATTACAACTTCTTTGAAAGCCGGAGCAATCGGCATTGCTCTCATCTTTATTTTTATGATAGCATTTTATGGAGTGTCCGGTGTGGCCTCTTCGATTGCATTGGTATTTTATTCTTCATTAGTAGTTGTAGTGTTAAGTTTATTTAATATCACCTTAACTCTTGGCGGTATTGCCGGTATGATTTTATCGGTCGGTATGGCGGTCGATGCCAATATCATTATCTTCGCCAGAATTAAAGAAGAATTGAAACAAGGTAAAAATATTCAGGCTGCTCTGAAGGCAGGCTTTAGTAAAGCCCTTTCTTCTATTGTAGATGGTAATATTACCACACTGATTGCAGCAGGTGTTTTATATGGAATGGGTACCGGAACCATTCGTGGTTTTGCCATTACCTTAGGTTTGGGTATTATTGTTTCCATGTTTACCGCTTTGGTGGTGACCAGAGTATTATTGGACGGTTTTGTAGCTCTTGGCTGGAGACCGGTTGTAAAGGCTGAAAAGGCACAAAAAGAATTGAAGATTTTCAAAATTGTAGAAAACAAAGCGAAATTCTTCGGCTTATCGGTGGCTTTAATCGTATTAGGCTTTGTATTCTTGCCTTTAAACACCAGCATGAAAAACAGTGCATTAAATTATGATATTGAGTTTGCAGGCGGTACCTCTACCATTGTTTCCATAGATAAAAATTATGCATCCATTGATGAATTGCAAGCAGAGGTTATGCCTCTTGTCACAGAAGCAACCGGAGAAGCCACTGCTCAATTAAATACAGCGAACGGCACAGACGGCAAATCTCAATTTATCATTAAGACAAAGTCTTTGACAACAGAACAAAGAGATAAATTAAATGATGCCTTGATTGCAAAATTCGGTATCAGTTCAGCGGAAATTCAGTCTTCGACAATCGGTGCAACCATTGGCGGAGAGATGCGTAGAAATGCGGTTATTTCCGTATTGGTGGCATCCTTATTAATGCTTGTTTATATCTGGTTCCGTTTTAAGGAAATTTCTTTCGGTATTGCGGCGATTGTTGCCTTACTCCATGACGTGTTTATTGTATTTATGGTATATTCTGTATTTTATGTACCGATTAATAACTCGTTCATTGCGGCGATGCTTACCATCGTCGGTTATTCCATCAACGATACGATTGTTGTTTTTGATAGAATCAGAGAAAATTATCGTAGAGTGGAACACGGAAACTACAAGGCGCTTATTAATACCAGTATCAGTCAAACAATAGGACGTTCCATCAATACATCTATCACTACTTTGATTATGGTATTGCTGTTACATGTACTTGGTACGGTTTCCATTCAAGCTTTGACATTACCGTTATTAGTGGGTATTATTTCGGGAACCTATTCTTCTATTTTTGTTGCCAGCCCATTATGGTATTTGTTTAAAAAGAAAAGTGAAAAAGTAAAAAACGCATAATGTAATAACTCAACTTTCCCACGTTCCCTCTTCAGAGCGGGATAGGGCCAAAAAAGACTGTGGGAAAGTTGAGATAATAAAGAAAAAGAGCAAATCTTAGGATTTGCTCTTTTGGAATTAAAGGAAATCAAAAGAAAGTGAGACAATTTTCATGATTCGAATTGAACACTTAACGAAAACATTTGCAGGTGGAGAATCTACCGTTCATGCCCTTTCAGATGTAAATTTGAAGATGGAAAAAGGAGATATCTTCGGTATTATCGGGCTTTCCGGTGCAGGAAAATCTACTTTGGTACGCTGCATCAATCGATTGGAAGAGCCGACCAGTGGAGAAATTTATATTGAAGACATCGCCATGACAAAATTAACAGAGGTGGAGCTACGTAAAAAAAGAAAAGAAATCGGAATGATTTTCCAGCACTTTAATTTGTTGATGAACTCTACAGTGGAAGAGAATATTGCCTTTCCCCTAAAAATGAACAATTATCCGAAAGCAAAAATTAAAGAGAGAGTAAAGGAACTTTTGGAAGTGGTAGGTTTGACGGAAAAAAGAAAAGCGTATCCGGCAACGTTATCGGGAGGACAAAAGCAAAGAGTGGGTATTGCCAGAGCCTTGGCCAATGACCCAAAGATTTTACTTTCGGATGAAGCGACCTCAGCACTTGACCCGATTACCACTGAAGCGATATTACAACTTCTGAAAGAAATCAATCAAAAATTCGGTATTACCATCGTTGTCATTACGCATGAGATGGATGTAATTAAAAAAATATGCAATAAAGTGGCTGTCATGGAACATGGCTCGCCGGTAGAAGTCGGCTCTGTACTGGATGTATTCAGCAATCCCCAGTCGCAAACTGCCAAGAATTTCTTGGAAAATGACCTGTTTCACTTATCAAAGAAGGTACAGGCGGAAGCAAAAAGTTCCAGCCGGATTGCCTCTGTACTGAAGATTTCCTTTTGTGGAAAGACGGCAGACGAGCCTATTTTATCCAATATTATCAAGAATCACCCGGTAGAAGTATCTATTATGGGAGGAAACATCGAAGAAATCCAAGATGTCAACCTGGGCTACTTGGTTGTCAAAATCCAAGGGGATAAAGCGGATTTGGAAAGGGTGTATCAGTATTTAAGCTCTAAGAATTTGCGTTGGGAGGTACTGTAATGTACGAATTATTTCAAGAATTAATTATACCGAGTTTCTTTGATACCTTGTATATGGTCTTTTTCTCGACGGTTTTTTCGGTGCTTTTGGGCTTGCCGTTGGGGGTATTCCTTTTAATTACCGAAGAAGGACATATTTTGCCGTTTAAACCGTTGAATATGGTGTTATCTTCAATCGTCAATATTTTTCGTTCGCTGCCTTTCATTATCTTGATTATTTTACTGTTTCCCTTGTCCAGAATTATTCTCGGGACGGCAATCGGCTCAACGGCAGCGATTGTGCCTCTTTCTATAGCGGCAGCGCCTTTCGTAGCCAGAGTGGTGGAGTCGGCACTTCGGGAAGTACCTTGGGGAATGATTGAGGCGGCAAAATCCATGGGAGCAAGCAATTGGCAAATCATTTTCAGAGTGTTGCTGCCGGAATCGGTATCGGCTTTGACTTTGGGCCTTACCTTAACTATCATCAATATTATCGGATATAGTGCCATGGCCGGAGCTCTCGGAGCAGGAGGCATCGGTGACTTGGCGATTCGTTACGGTTTCCAGAGATTTCGTAGTGATGTCCTTTGGATAACAGTTATTATTTTAATTCTGATGGTACAAGTGATTCAATCGTCCGGAAACTATATTGCCAACAAATTGGATAAAAGAAAAACGAATGGATAGATTATATTGCTGGATATTCAATCTGTACAACATATTCATAGTTTTTTTGGTTATTTTCACAAAACTTAAAGCAAAAAAGCACATAAGTTGATAACATTTATCAATTGCCAAAGAAGCAAAAAACGGATATACTGGACTGACTAAATAAGAGTTGCTTTTCTAAGCGGCTAACTGTTTAGAATACACAAACTATGTTTATCTAGGAGGTAACAACATGAGAAAAAGAAGTATCGCATTTTTGTTTGCGCTTGTTTTGGCACTTTCGGTGACTGCATGCAAAGACAATAATACAGCAACAGGAGATTCTTATAATCAAAATCAAACTGCAAACACAGCAGTAATGACATTAACAGTAGGTGCAACTCCGGTTCCGCACGCTGAAATTTTGGAAGTTGTAAAACCAATGCTTGAAAAAGAAGGTGTAAAATTAGAAGTAAAGGAATTTACGGATTATGTTTTACCAAATACTTCTTTAAATGAAAAGCAAATTGATGCCAACTTTTTCCAACATGTTCCATATATGGAAAAATTTAATGCAGAAAACAATATGAATTTGGTTTCCGTAGCAAAAGTTCACGTTGAGCCGATGGGAGCGTATTCGCAAAAAATCAAATCGGTCAATGAAATTGCCGACAATGCAACAGTAGCAATTCCAAATGATCCTACCAATGAAGGAAGAGCTTTATTATTGCTACAAGCACAAGGATTAATTAAGTTGAAAGATGCGGCGGATTTAAATCAAACTCCAAAAGATATTGTGGAAAATCCGAAAAATTTAAAATTCCAAGAATTAGAAGCAGCGACTTTGCCAAGAGCATTGCAAGATGTTGATTTTGCAGTTATCAATACCAACTATGCATTAGTTGCTAATTTAAATCCTACCAAGGACGCTTTGTTTATGGAAGGCGGAGAATCCGCTTATGCGAATATCCTGACTACCCGTGAAGATAACAAAGACAGTGATGCTGTTCAAAAATTAATTAAAGCATTGCAAAGTGAAGAAGTAAAGAAATTCATCGAAAGTAAATACGAAGGTGCTGTAGTACCGGCATTTTAGGAAATAAAAAAGCGAAGGTAAGAAAATCAAGGTTTTCTTGCTTTCGCTTTTCTTTTGCACTTTAACGGATAGAAAAATAGTTGGTTATTTCCGGTGCTGAAAGAGAGACTTTCTACGAACGGTGAAATAAATGATACCGGCAAGGACATAAAGAATCGAAACAAGAAAGACGGCATTTTTTGCCCATAGGTCAATTGAAAGATGAGCAAGTAGACCACCGAGAAGAAAGACCAGAATTTGAAAGAAATTAAAATAAAATTTTTGCCAGTCTTCTTTATAGCCACGTAAAACTCTTCCGAGGGCAAAGCCGGTATCTGTCAGATAGCCTGTCAAATGAGAGGTTCTGGCCAAATAATGCTTGATATAAAGGAACATGGCATTTTGTGCACCGGATAGAAAGCTGATGGCAAATAGAACTACTTTTTCTGAGAAAAAGAAAGAAGTAAATAGCAAAAAGAAACCAAGGGAAATTAAAAGAACACCATATCGCTTCTGTGGCCGTAATTTTTGCTCGTGAAATAATATACCGGATAAGATAGAGCCAAGAAAAAAAGAGCCGACAAGAAAGAGCATAAAAATAATGGTTTCCATGTCTTTCTCCCATATCGCAATGGCCATTTTGCTGATATTACCGGTATGATGACTGGAGGCTCCGTCTAAAAGAAGCAGGCTGATGACATTGGCAAAACCGCTGGTAAAGGTCAAAAGCCAAGTCCATAAACTAATAAAAGAAAAAATAAATGATTTCATAAAATACCTCATCACAATTGCAATTGATATTATTCTTTTCTTGCTCTTTTACTTTCAAAAAACTAAGTATAAGAGAAAAGAATCAATACTATGAGTTTATAAGATTAAGATGAAAATAGCAAGTAGAAAATTGTCGGAGCTTTTATCGAAGGAAATCTTTTTCAAGCCATATTTTTTAAGATAGTTGAGCTTGAAAGAGAAAGAAAAAGCCAAAAAGAAAAAATCGAACATTAACTAAAAAATATAAAAAATCATTTGACTTTTTTGCGGTTTTCCGCTATAATCACTTGTTAGAAATATCAAATCTTCTGACCAAGAGGAGAAAAAAATTGAAGAATCTCTACAATCTAAAAAGTTTGACTTTAGACGAAATCCTATCTATTCTAAACAGAGCCGCCGAATTTAAAAAAGGTGCGGTTGCTGATTTTTCCGGTAAGATTGTGGCCAATTTATTTTTTGAGCCAAGTACCAGAACCCAAAATTCTTTTATCGTAGCAGAGAAAAAGCTCGGTATTTACGATATCAATTTTAATCCAACCATTTCCAGTGTTCAAAAAGGAGAAAGTCTTTACGATACCGTTAAGACATTTGAAGCCATTGATGTGGATGCCGTGATTATTCGTGCCACAGAAAACGAATACTATAAACAATTTGAAAAAAATCTCCAAATTCCTTTAATCAATGCAGGTGATGGCTCTGGTGATCATCCGACACAGAGTTTACTTGATTTGATGACAATTCAAGAGGAATTTGGAGATTTTTTTGGATTAAAATGTCTGATTGTGGGGGATATTGCTCATTCCAGAGTGGCAAAGACCAATATTGAAATTATGCAAAGGCTGGGTATGCAGGTCTATCTGGCGGCACCGGAAGTCTTTCAAATGGAAGAATTTGATTTTGTCGATATGGATCAAATGATACCGGAAGTGGATATTGTCATGCTGCTACGGGTACAGCACGAAAGACATCAGGAAAGATATCAGATGACCTCTGAGCAGTATTTAAATCGATACGGTTTATCCAAAGAAAGAGCTGAGAAAATGAAGGAAGAAGCCATCATCATGCACCCGGCACCATTTAATCGTGGCTGGGAAATTGACGGTGACTTGTGCGAAGGTGGAAAGAGTCGTATTTTTGAGCAGATGACCAATGGGGTATATATTCGGATGGCTGTGCTGGAAAGAGCCTTGAAAGGCTAGCCGCTTGTCCATTCAGCAATAGAATAAAAGGTAACAAAAGCAGATTTAGGAGGAAAATCAAGTGATGTTTAAAATTATCAATGCAAAAAGAGTGTCGGAAAAGAATGAGCTGCAATGGATTGAAGTTTTAATTGATGGAGATAAGATAATAGAAATCGGTGAAAAAATAGCAGATAAGGAAGGCGTAGAAATCTTGGATGCACAAGGAAAGTTTATTTGTCCGAGCTTTATTGATGTCCATGTTCATTTGAGAGAACCGGGATTTGAGTATAAGGAAACCGTTGCCACAGGTGCAAGAGCCGCTGCCAAAGGTGGATATACGACCATTCTGGCCATGCCCAATACCAATCCTGTCATTGATAGTGAGGAAATCCTGAATTTACTGAACGAAAAAAATGAAAAAGAATCCATCATTGATACCAAATTCTACTCTGCCATAACTTATGGTGAAAAAGGGGAAGAATTGGTTGATTTTGAAAAACAGCTGGCGGCAGGGGCTGTTGCTTTTTCTGATGACGGCAGAGGGGTTCAAGATGCCGGCATGATGTACGATGCTATGCTGGAAGCTAAAAGACGAGACAGTATGATTGTTGCCCATTGTGAAGAAAACAGTTTAATCAGAGGCGGCTATATTCATGAAGGGAATTATAGTAAAGCACATGGTCATAAAGGGATTGTATCTCTTTGCGAGGATTTACAGATTGCAAGAGATTGTGCCATTGCCTTGGAAACCGGTGCCCGTTATCATATCTGTCACATGAGTACAGCGAGTGGCGTAGATTTGTTGGAGTATTATAAAAGTAAATGTGATTGGATTAGCGGAGAAGTAACTCCACACCACCTCCTCCTGACAGAAGAGGATTTAAAAGAAGACGGTGATTTCAAAATGAATCCGCCGCTTCGTGGAGTCAAAGATAGAGAAAGACTGATAAAGGCATTGGCAGAAGGCACCATTCGTTGCATTGCTACGGACCATGCTCCGCACAGTGAGGAAGAAAAATCCCGTGGTTTAGCCTCTTCGCCATTTGGTATCATTGGCCTGGAAACTGCCTTTCCGCTTCTTTACACCAACTTGGTTCTGACCGGCAAAGTGACACTGGAGATTTTGGTCAAAGCTATGACAGAAAACCCGGCCGACATTTTCCGGATTGCCGGACATAGAATGAAAGTAGGAGAAAGTGCCAATTTAGTCTTGATTGACTTGGAAAAGGAATATGAAATCAAAAAAGAAAATATTATCAGTAAAAGCACCAATACACCGTTTGCCGGATGGAAGGTAAAGGGCTTGATTGACACGGTAATTTATCAAGGGAAGGAAATTGTCAAAGGAGGTCAAATCGTTGAATAAAAAATTATTATTGGAAGATGGAACGGAATTTTGGGGAGAGTGTTTTGGTACTTGTGAGGATGCCTTTGGGGAAGTGCTTTTTATCACCTCTATGACCGGCTATCAGGAAGTGTTGACCGACCCGGCCTTATTCGGGAAAATCGTTGTCATGAGCTACCCTTTGATTGGAAATTATGGTATCAACCGAGATGATTATGAGGCCTTACAGCCACATTTAAGTGGATTCGTGGTCAGAGAATATGCCAAAGACCCGAGCAATTTCCGAATGAATAAAAATCTGGAAGATTATTTGAAAAAAATGAAGGTACCGGGGCTTTTTGGGATTGACACCAGAAAGCTGACCAGACATATCAGAGAACATGGCAATATGAAAGCGGCCATTTTGGATAGCGAAGTCTGTAAGAGTGAAGGCTTGGCCAGAATTGCAGAACATAACTTTGACACAAAGGCAATGGAGGCAACGTCTACTAAAAATATTTATCAAATCCCTGCCAACGGAAAGAGAGTGGTTTTGGTCGATTACGGTACCAAAAGCAGTATTATTCGTAATTTCAGCGATATGGGCTACCATGTGACGGTCGTTCCCTTCGATACCGATGCCGGTGATATTTTAGACTTCAATCCGGATGCAGTGGTACTGGCAGGAGGCCCCGGAAACCCCAAAGATTATCCGGAGCAAATCAAGGCAGTCCAAGAATTAATAAGAAAAGTACCGGTATTCGGCATTTCCATGGGACATTATTTGATTGCTTTGGCTTGTGGTGCGGATATCAAAAAATTGAAGTTCGGCCATCATAGTAACGCACCGGTAAAAGATTTAGAAAGCGGTAAAATATTGATGACCGCTCAGAATCATGACTATACCGTTCACGAAGGGACTTTGGCCGGAACGGATTTGGAGGTCATATATCTTTCGGTCAACGATAGCACTATCCAAGGGCTTAGACATAGTAAGCAAAAAGTGTTTTCCGTACAATTTCAGCCGGAAGGCACCAAAGACGGACACATTGCATTTGAACAGTTTCAAAGATTGTTAGCAGAATAGGAGGAAGAAAATGCCAAAGAGAAATGATATCAAAAAGATTTTAGTCATTGGCTCCGGTCCGATTGTTATCGGGCAGGCTGCGGAATTTGATTATGCCGGAACACAGGCATGTCAGGCACTACAGGAAGAAGGCATTTCGGTTGTTTTAATCAACTCCAATCCTGCAACGATTATGACAGATAGAGAAATGGCGGATAAGGTTTACATGGAGCCGATTACTCTGGATTTTTGTAAGCATATTATTCGCAAGGAAAGACCGGATGCAATTTTGCCATCTCTGGGCGGACAAACCGGTCTAAATATGGCAATGGAGCTTTACCACGACGGAATCCTCAAAGAAATGAATGTCGAAATCTTGGGAACGGATATGGAAGCGATTAAAAAGGCGGAAGATAGAGAGGAATTTCGTAGTTTGATGCGGAAAATCGGAGAACCGGTACCACCTTCTTTTATTGCGGAAGACATTCAATCAGCCGTCGATTTTGCCAATGAAATCGGTTATCCGATTATCGTTCGGCCGGCTTTTACCTTGGGAGGAACCGGTGGAGGCATCTGTAAGGATGAGGAAGAGCTTAGAGTTACAGTGGAAAATGGTTTGACTCTCTCACCGGTGGGACAATGTTTGATTGAGATGTCGATTGCAGGCTGGAAGGAAATAGAGTTTGAGGTGATGCGTGATGCCAATGATACCGCAATTACAGTTTGCTCTATGGAGAACTTTGATCCGGTAGGGATTCATACCGGTGACTCGATTGTAGTGGCACCTTGCCAAACCCTTACCGACAAAGAAATGCAGATGATGAAAAACTCCGCTTTAAAAATTATCCGTTCATTAAAAATCTGCGGCGGATGTAATGTCCAATTGGCTCTCAATCCTCATAGCTTCGAGTACTATGTGATTGAAGTCAATCCAAGAGTTTCTCGCTCTTCGGCATTGGCTTCCAAGGCAACCGGCTATCCGATTGCCAAGGTGGCAGCTAAGATTGCACTTGGCTACCATTTGGATGAAATTATCAATCCGGTCACAAAAGTATCTTATTGCTGTGTGGAGCCGACAATTGACTACATTGCCCTTAAGATTCCACGCTTTGCCTTTGATAAGTTTAATTCGGCCAATCGTAAATTGGGCACACAAATGAAGGCGACCGGTGAAGTGATGTCGCTGGGAAGAAGTTTTGAAGAAGCACTTTTAAAGGCGGTGCGCTCCCTTGAAATCAAAGCGGATCATATTGAACTTGCCAAATATAGAGATAGTGAAGATGCGGAATTGGTACGTATTTTGGAAAGAGCGGAAGATGAGAGAATCTTCATTATCTATGAACTGTTAAAGAGAGGCTACACGCAAAAATACATTCATGATAAGACAAGAATTGATTTATTCTTCTTGGCGAAAATCGGCTATATTCTGGAGATGGAAAAGTTGCTGGTCAATGAAGATTTGAAAGACCATTTGGCAGCTGCTAAGAGAATGGGTTTTTCCGATTCGTATATTGCCAAACTGACCAAGAAAACAGTCGAAGAAATCACAGAACTTCGAAACGAATGGAAGATTCGTCCGGTCTATAAGATGGTAGATACCTGTGCAGCGGAATTTCATTCAGATACCCCATATTTTTACTCGACATATGAAGAGGAAAATGAATCGGTTTGCAGTGGGAAAAAGAGTATTGTGGTGCTTGGTTCCGGCCCGATTCGGATTGGACAAGGGGTAGAATTTGACTATGCAACGGTACACTGTGTCTGGTCGATAAAAAAATCCGGTTATGAAGCCATTATCATCAATAACAACCCGGAAACGGTGTCGACCGACTTTGCCATTTCCGATAAGCTTTATTTTGAGCCGCTGACCATAGAAGATGTCATGCATGTCATAGATTTGGAGCAGCCGGAAGGAGTAATCGTGCAATTTGGCGGACAAACCGCTATCAACCTGGCAGCCGGACTGGCAGAACGTGGTGTGAAAATATTGGGCACTTCTCTGGAGAGCATTGATCTTGCCGAAGACAGAGACAGATTTGAAAAGCGATTACAGGAGCTTTCCATTCCGATGCCAATCGGGGAAGTTACGGGCAGTACGGAAGAAGCACAAAAATTGGCAGCCAAAGTCGGATATCCCGTACTTTGCCGTCCATCCTATGTTCTGGGTGGCCGGAATATGGAAATCATATATTCAGATGAGGAACTGAAAGAATATATGGAAAGAGTGATTGCCGAAACGGAAGGTAGTCCTGTCTTGGTAGATAAATATGTTACCGGTATCGAGGTAGAAGTGGATGCGATTTGTGATGGTGAAAATGTATGTATTCCGGGGATTCTGGAACATATTGAGAGAGCCGGTGTTCACTCCGGTGATTCCATGGCAGTATGTCCACCGCTGAATTTATCCGAAGCGGTCAAGGCCAAGATTGTGGACTACACGGAAAAAATTGGCAGAGGTCTTACGATTATCGGCCTTTACAATATCCAATTTGTCGTCACCAAGGAAGAAGAAGTCTATGTGCTGGAAGTAAATCCTCGCAGCTCGAGAACCGTACCTTTCCTTTCCAAGATAATGGGCATTGCTATGGCAGATGTTGCCTGTAAAGCGATTTGTGGCCAAGATTTGAAGGCTCAGGGGGCTCCGCTCGGTCTAATGCCGGAATTAAAAGATTATGCTGTCAAGATGCCTGTATTCAGCTTTTCCAAATTAAGAAAAGTGGATATCAGCCTTGGGCCGGAAATGAAGTCCACAGGTGAAGTTATCGGCAGAGATAAGGATATCAATAAGGCATTATATAAGGCGATGATTGCTGCCGGCTTTAAAATGCCGGACTATGGTACCGTCTTATTTACTATCGGTGATAGAGATAAGACCGAGGCTCTTCGCATTGCCAAAGGTTTTGCCAATATCGGATACAATATTACGGCAACCGATGGCACACAAAGCTACTTGGTGGAAAATGGTGTGCATGCGACGACTGTCGGCAAAATCAGTGCCGGCGAAAACACGGTTCTGGATATGATTCGTAAACGAAAGGTACAGTTTGTCATCAATACTTTTACGGAAGTCCATAAAGCAAAGATTACAGACGGCTTTTTGATTCGTCGGGAATCGGTGGAAAATAATATTCCGTGTATTACTTCTCTGGATACTGCCGGAGCGATTCTGAAGGTCTTAGAATCGAGGAGCTTTTCGGTAGAGGCATATTAGCAGGAGCGATGATTTACTGGAATTGGCGATTGCAAAAATAAGTAAGCTCAAATTCAAATGTGCTTAGATACTTCAAATATGATTTGATACTTATGGGAATAAAGAGTGGAAAGTAATGTTTGATGAAGTAGTGGGTTATAAAAAAGTGACATTCACAATATGACAACCAATCGAAATATAAGAACATATGTTCTTGTGTTTCGGTTAGAAATATGATAAACTAGCATACAGAAGCAGCTGGTACAAAAGGCTAAGCCTCTCGTTGACATTAAATCGAGAGGAGGTGGTGTAAATGAGTGTTTTCGAAAGTTTATCTTTAATGATAGCTTTTGCTATTTTACTTCTTACACTTCTCGCCTACATCGATAAAAACGATCGTAGACGTAGATAACAAATAAGCCAATCCTTGTACTTTGCAAACCGAGGATTGGCTTATTTCCCAATTTTCGAGAGGCAAGCCACTTTTTGGCGGTTGCTTCTTTTGATAAGTAAAGTATATCATCAATACGTGGAAAACGCAAGGGGACATATTTACTTTAATACAAGAAAGGAACAGGAAAGCAAGATGCAACAATGTCAAATGCAAATTGTCGAGAATGTGAGAATTGCAAAGGATACCTATCGCATGAGTCTGGCTTCCTTTGAAATGGACTTAAAGCGGTTTACACCGGGATGTTTTGTCCATATCAAAATAGGAGATGGAGCGTATCTTTTGCGTAGACCGATTTCTCTTTATGAAATTGATTTTGAAAAAGGCCATGTACGCATTATCTATAAGGTACTTGGTAAGGGAACGGAAATCCTATCGGGACTTGGTATCGGTGAGGAGTTAAATATTTTAGGGCCATTGGGAAGCGGCTTTCCGATTCAGGATGAAAGCAAGTCGGTACTTTTGGTTGGCGGCGGTGTCGGAGTGCCGCCTCTCTATGAGCTTGGCAAACGCTTACAGGCAAAGGGAGTGAAAGTAACTTCTGTCTTGGGCTTTCAAGATGCGGAAAGTATCTATGCCTTAGAAGAATTCGGGAAGCTGGGAGAAGTATTGGTATCGACTATGGATGGAAGCTTTGGACAAAAAGGTACCATTATGGATATTTTAAATAGCGATACCATTGATTTTGATACCCTTTACAGCTGTGGTCCAAAGGGAATGCTTAGGGCACTTGACATAAAGTATCAAGGCAGTAAGAAAGGTTATTTATCCTTTGAGGAGAGAATGGCTTGCGGAATCGGTGCTTGCTATGGCTGTATGCTGGAAACGAAAGAGGGGCTGAAAAGAGTCTGCAAAGACGGTCCGGTGTTTGCTCTTGGGGAGGTGTCTTATGAATAGACTTGCGATTACACTGCCGGGACTGAATCTGAAAAATCCGGTGATTCCGGCATCCGGTTGTTTCGGCTTTGGCAGAGAATTTGCCGAGCTATATGATTTATCGCTTTTGGGTTCGATTATGATTAAAGCAGTAACCAGAGAGCCTCGTCTTGGCAATCCTATGCCGAGAGTTGCCGAAACCCCATCCGGTATGCTCAATGCCATCGGTCTGCAAAATCCGGGGATTGATAAGGTGGAAGGGGAATTAAGCTGGCTTTCACAGTTTGATTTGCCGATTATTGCCAATGTGGCAGGCTATTCGGATGAAGATTATTGCTATGTAGCGGAGCGGATTTCCAAAGTGCCGAATATCGGAGCATTGGAAATCAATATTTCCTGTCCGAATGTCAAGCAGGGCGGCATCACCTATGGGCAAGACCCTGCGGTGGCTAAGGCATTGACGGAAAAGATTAAGGCGGTTTCTTCTAAGCCTGTTTATATGAAATTATCGCCCAATGTTGCCAACATCAAGGAAATGGCAAAAGCGGTCGAAGAAGGCGGTGCGGATGGCATTACCATGATTAATACCCTAATCGGTATGCGTTTTGATATGAAAAAAAGAAAGCCGCTTTTGGCAAATAAAACAGGTGGCCTTTCCGGCCCTGCCATAAAGCCGGTAGCCTTAAAAATGATTTATGATGTCTATGAAACGGTTAAAATTCCGATTATCGGTATGGGCGGCATTCAAAATGCAGAGGATGTGCTGGAGTTTTTCTATGCCGGAGCGTCTGCTGTGGCAGTCGGTACGGAGAACTTTGTCAATCCGTGGGTTTGTCCGCAAATTATCAAGGAATTGCCGGCAGTCCTAGATAAATATGGCTTTGAGAAACTAACCGATGCGATTGGAGTGGGGCATTAAACACTGTTTGAAAGAGATATGGATTAAAAACAAAAGCATTATCAAAGGAATTTTCCCGGATAATGCTTTTGTCTATTTTTATTTCCTGTATTTTTCATAAAATTCTTTTACATCATTCGTTTGAATATCAATACATTCATCATTATCAATGAAGGAATCATCATCCGCTTTATAACATAAGCGAACATAAGACAGCGGCTGGTCCGAAGGGCTGAATTCCGGGTGCACGCCGCCTGCTAATAAGTAGAATTTCTCATTAATTTTGTACATAAGAATATATAAACCGGAACCGGTATTTCTGCCATGAGCATAGGGACTGAGATCTGCCCAAGTGATATCTTCTTTTTGGGATAAAGAGTAAACATCTTCTATGGTCAGCGGTCTGGGTGTTTTGCTTCCTTTTAGTACTAGCCAAAAGAATAATATCAAAAGCAGTGCGGCAGTCAGAATAATGCCTGCCCATAGTTTTTTATTGGATTTCATACTTGCCTCCTCGTGAATTTCAATACTATTTTATTTTTATATTTTTATTTACTTCTTCTGACGATTCGGACATCATTTCTTTTATTTCAGCAATGGCATATTGTGAAGAGGGACTGCCTTCATTTTCAAATGATTGAATTGCTTTTTTGAAATATTGTCGGGCATCGCAATGGTTACCTGAATCACTTAATATTTCAGCCATTCCTCGATAAGTGCAAGCAATCGTTGTCAGGTCCTTGGACTGCTCGGCATAATGAATGGCTCTTTTCATTTCTGCTATTGCTTTTTGAAATTCTTTGCATTTGGATAAAATATAGGCTTTTTCATATAAATTGGTAGCAATGCGATGAAAGTCATTGGGAAAGTTTTCCAAGATGATTTCCGATTCTAAATCAAAAAGTTCCAAAGCTTTGGCATAGTTGCTTGCCATTCGTTCCACCATACCTTGTTGATGTAGATAAATATGTTGTTCTTCGGGATTTTGGGCGATATGCAGGAGTTCATCGGCAAATTGCCTTGCGATGTCGTATTTTTCAGCAAAGCATTCCACATAGATTAGTCCCATGAGAATGGAGCTGTATTTTTGGACATTCGATTTATCAATCGTATCAAGGCATTCCAAATAGAGGGATTCCGATTGCTTCAAATCTCCTTTTTCAAATAATTCCCACGCCTTTGTAAGTTTTGTTTCAAAAGTATGATTCATGGTAGTTCTCCTCCTTTTCTTTTGACTTGTTCGTTGCACTTGTGTTTTTCAGGAATGTTATATTTGCTTTGTGAGTGCAATCGAAAAATGTACCATTTTTCGATTCGCGTTACCGCTCATATAACGAACTTCGCCAAAAGAAATCTTTATGCAAGCATCGTCTTTCTTTTGACTTGTTCGTTGCACTCACAGTTTATTCACGAATATTATACCAAATAAATATGAGAAAAGGATTAAAAAGAGAGGGTTTTTGAGAAAAATTCATAGGGAGGAATGATTTTAGGATAAGTGAAGGTCAGAGAGTGGATTTCTTTTATTCCGTAGTTGAGGTGTAGGAATCAGATAGTTGTTGACACATTATGACTACTGTGATAGTATAAAAATATAACTACTGCTATAGTCAAGAAAGGAGTGCAGCATGAGTATCAAATTATTTGACTCGGAACTGAAAGTGATGGAGGCCTTATGGAAAGAGGGGGATTTGACGGCAGGACAACTGGCTAAGATTTTGAATGAGCAAATTGGCTGGAACCGCAATACTACTTATACTATAATAAAAAAATTGGTGGAAAAAGGTGCAATAAGACGCTATGAGCCGAATTTTACTTGCAGTGCCTTAATTAGTAAGAAAAATGTGCAAACACAAGAAGTGAAAGAACTCTTTGGTAAACTTTTTGACAATTCGGCAGAATCATTTTTTTCAGCTTTTTTTAGCAGTCGGAAATTGAGCAAGGAAGAAATTAAGGAACTTAAAGAAATTGTGGAAAACCTAAAGTGAGGTGGAGAATATGAGCATTATGATGATGACTTTACAGGCGAGTGTAATGATTGGAATTGTTTTAATCATTCGCAAGTTATTGTGGGAAAGACTGCCGAAACTGGTATTTCCTTTTCTTTGGGGAGTTGTTCTTTTACGCTTGTTGATTCCACTTGCTGTACCGTCGGCTTTTAGCATTTACAATCTGTGGAAAGCAGAAAATCAGGTAGGAATGCAAGAAAATATTCTTATATTAAATGGCGATAACTCGGAAAAGAATCAGGAGCAGGTTACCATATTCTTTCCGGATAACTCTCGGTGGACGAAATCGCAGAGTATTCCGGAAGACAAGGGGAAGGATGTTTGGCATTTTTTTGCAGATGCTTTCATTTGGAAGCCATTATGGCTTACCGGCAGCATAGTGATTTTTTGCTTTTTTCTATTTATCTACTATCGAAACCGCAAAGCGATTGAACCGCTAAAATCGCTGGAAAACGATGCTTTTATCATGGAATGGAAAAAACAACATCGCTTATTACGAAGTTTAAAAATATTGGAATCCTATCATCTTAGTACACCCATTTCGTATGGAGTTTTTCACCCGAAAATCATTTTACCGCAAGAGTTCTGCCAGCAAAATAAGGCAAAGCTACATTCTATTCTGATACATGAATTTTGTCATATCAAACGCTGGGATGCATTATGGAAATGGCTTATGGTATTGGCAGTTAGTCTGCACTGGATGAATCCTTTGGTATGGCTAATGATGTATTATTTTAATCGTGATTTGGAAGTGAGTTGTGATGAAATGGTGCTCTCTCAAATGGGAGTGGATTATCGGACGGAATATGCTCATTCCTTATTGGAAATGGCACAAGAAAAAAATGGTTTTTCACCACTTTATAATCATTTCAGTAAGAATGTAGTCAAAGAAAGAATCGTGGCGATTATGAAGTATCAAAAGATTAGATTTTCTCTAATTGTCGCAGGACTTTTGATTACTTTGACAGTGGGGATTCTTTTTGCCACATCCTCCCAACCTCAAAAACAGCAAGGAGAAGAAACAAAAGAATCGACAAATCGGTCTTTGTTTGAAAAGAGAACAAATACAGTTACGAATGACTTGAGTGTAGAACAAATAAAACAACTTACAAGCTATACCAAAGACGAGATGGCAAAACTGGAAGCCTTGCTGCTACCGGATGTGGAGAATATGACAGTGCTGGATTTCCGAAATCAAATTCACGCAATGACAGATACACCGGAATATATGCAATTACTGGAAAAAGCAGCTGCGGATGAGAATCTGTATATCACTCTGGAAAATCAAGGTCTTGTAAAATATTTGCAGTATGTCTTTTACCCTCTAACTTCTGAAAGATGGCAAAAACAATTCTTTAATCAGCAAATTGGAGTAGATTATGAAGAGGCAAAGGAATTTTCTTTGGAGTGGACAAGTGTCCTGTCTGTAACCGATGAAAAGATTCTGACAATAAGAGATTATTATATTGGAAGAGAAGAAGTTATCGGTGAGATACAAAAATTTGTATCCACAAGAAAAAAAGAAGAATTATTGGATACCGACAATATAAAGATTGCTTTTGAAAAAGCGGTTTCAGAGATTGAGAAAAAATGGTCAAAAGATGGATTGGCGGTGGAGATATTGTATCAAATATCGCCTGCAGTTTTATCTCAAAAAGGAAATAATACAGAAAAGCTAAGAGAAGAAAGACGGTTCGCCAAAGGAACAAAAGAGGATTATCAGTCGTTACTTCGCTTGAAGAATCGTTACAAAGAGAAATTCTTAGTGGATTTTAATCGGGAAATCAGCGAATGGAGCAATGAACATGAGGAAAGTAGTGAAAGAATCTATACCGACATCATTTGGAATGACATTCTGACAGGGCTTACAGCGGAAGAGCGTGATTTTGTCCAAAATACTTTTTATTATTCTGCTACTGAAATCGCAGCAATTAATCGAGCGAAATTTACAGGTACGGCTATGAAAGGTCCAATCTTTGATATTGAGTTACAGGCAAAGACTCAACCGGACAAAAGAACACAGGCATTGATTCGCTTTAGCTTTTCTTATCAAGTGTTTTATCACATGTCTTCCCATAGAATTTCAGTGGTAGAGAGAGATGAGGCAGTCAATGGTTTTATTCGTGAGGTTCAGGCATTTTGGGCAAATATGACCACAGAAGAAACAGTTCGTTTTTTAGAAAAACAGGAGGATGTGGATAATTGGCTAAATGGACTATGCCAAAAGTATAGCAGCGAAAAAATAAAACTTGAAATAACGAATCAAATGATTCAACGGATGAATGAAGAACAATTTCAAAAATAGTTTTGGCATATTGTAAAGAACTTCTCTTTCACAATCATTTTAAAATCATTTTTTGTATCAAAAAATACGGTCGAAAATACAGTGCAGAAATGATAGCGGTTTTCATTGATTTTAATGCAAAGATTCGATATAATAAAGGGAATGAAAAGGAATAAAATGGTTAGCCGGTATTTGCCTATGCAAAAACTAAGCAAATCATTAAAAGGTTTTGCATAGTACAAAAACTTGTGTTTATATCAGGCATATCATTAAAGCGATTTTATACATACAAAAGAAAGAGAGGCAATTATGTTGAACTTAGAGCCAAAGAAAGTATTTGATTATTTTGAAGAAATTAGCCAAATTCCAAGAGGAAGCGGCAATGAAAAGGAAATATCCGATTATTTGGTGAAATTTGCAAAGGATAGAGGTCTAGAAGTGATTCAGGATAAGACAGATTCCGTCTTGATTCGTAAGCCTGCTACCAAGGGAATGGAGAATGCACAGGGAGTTATCTTGCAAGGTCACATGGATATGGTTTGTGTCAAGGAGCCGGACAGTAGCCATGACTTTTTGAAAGATCCGATTGAACTGGTGGTAGATGGCGATTTGTTAAAGGCCAATAAAACAACCTTAGGTGCAGACAATGGAATTGCGGTAGCAATGGGACTGGCAATTCTGGACTCCGATGATATTCCTCATCCGGCGTTGGAAGTAATTATCACAACCAACGAAGAAGTCAATATGAATGGTGCTTTAAACTTTGATACCAATTTACTGCAAGGCAAATATTTTATCAATATTGATTCCGAAGAAGAGGGAGAAATTACCATTGGTTGTGCCGGTGGACTAAAAGCAGTTTTGGAAGTGCCTTATCATCTTGAAACTTTGGAAAGTGATAAACTGGTCAAAGAGCTTATCGTAACAGGACTCAAGGGAGGGCACTCCGGAGCGGAAATCCATACCAATCGTGGAAACTCTCATAAATTAATGGGGAGACTCTTGTCCAATCTGAGAAAGCAAATCTCGCTGGATTTAATTGATATTTACGGCGGCACTAAGGATAATGTAATTCCAAGTCATACCGTAGCAAAAGTTGCTATTTTACCGGCGGAAGAGCCGGTCTTTGAAGAAGTGGTACAAAGAATGGAGAAAGAATGGAAAAATGAGCTTTCCGTTAGCGATAGTAATGTGCAGCTTATCGTAAATACATTGGATAATAAAGATGTACAAAGATTGAACAAAGAAGCGACAAAAAAGATTGTGCTACTTATCAATACATTGCCTAACTCTGTTCAGACTATGAGCAGTAAGCTGGAAGGAATGGTGGAAAGCTCTTTAAACATGGGGGTCATTCAGAAAGATGAAAAAAATTATATGCTTTCGTTTGCAACACGCTCCAATGTCGGAAGTTTAAAACAACAACTCAATTCTGTCTTGCAAGATTTTGCGGAAATGAATGATATCCACTTCTATAAAACGGCGGAATATCCGGAGTGGGAAATGAAACCGGAAAGTGAACTTTTAAAGACGGCGGTAGAAGTCTATAAAACACAAACCGGCAAGGAGCCGATTGTCAAAGCGATTCATGCGGGACTGGAATGTGGAGTATTCTTGTCAAACAAGCCGGAACTGGAAGCCATCAGTATCGGTCCGGATATGTGGGAAGTGCATTCGGTTAATGAAAGACTGAGCATTTCTTCGACACAAAGGACATGGGAATATGTAAAGGCGTTATTGTTAGGATTAGGGAAATAGGTTCGGATTATTTTGGGACTAAAATCGGTTAGGAGATAAATTGGCGAGAGAAAGGTCAGGTTATGAATTCCATATTTGATTTTTTTGAAGAATTTTATTCCAAAGAACAAGCTGCTATTTTGATTCAAAACATTTTAGACTTTGACAGTTCAGATGTGGTTATCAAAGATTTACTTCAAATGTTGGGACAAAAAACGAAAAGCGAACGTTCCTATATTTTGGAATATGAGAAAGGTAAAATTTACAAAAACACCTATGAATGGTGTGCAGAAGGAATTGAAAGCAGACAAGAGGCGGTCAATGCAGGTAAGATTCCGGTTATTCAATGGAGAACGGAGGCTTTCTACAACGGAAATTCAATCATTGTAGAGGATTTTGAACAACTGAAATTTGACGAGCCCATGGCGTATGCCTTGATTAAACCTCGGGAGCTACGCTCAATTGTGATTATTCCTCTTTTTAAAAATGAATACCGAAAGCATATCATTGGCCTGATTGCCTTGGACAATCCGAATTGTAAGATTTTGAAGAACAAATTGGAGCTTTTGACACTGTTTTCCGATTTTGTGTCCAAAATCATAAAAAAACGAAACATTCATGAAAAAATAACCAATGCAGATAAACTTGATAAACTGACCGGCCTGAGAAATCGTTTTTCCTACTATCAAATATTAAAAAAACCGATTGCTGCAAACAGTGTAGGCATTTTGTATTTGAATATCTGTGATTTGAAAAGAGTCAATGCTGATTTTGGTTATGATGTAGCCGATGATTCGATAAAATACTGTGCTAAAATACTTTTGAATGTGTTTCACGAATATCGGATTTTCCGAATCGGCTCAGCGGAATTTGTCGTCTATTGTGAAGAAATCAGTCAAGAGCAGTTCAGCCGTTTAATCAATCAAGCCAATAACTTTTTTCTCTACAGTGAGCTGGATGTGGCATTCGGAAATTACTGGACGGACACCATTCATTTGCCTTTGCAAAGGCTGATTGATTTTGCTGAAAAAGATATGGAATTATGTAAGTCCCAATATTACAGTGGCACCAATCCGGCCACGGGAGCAAGTCGAGACCGCAGAAAAAGTATTATCGATTCTTTATATTTAAGCTCCAATGTGAAAAGTAATGCGGAGTTGAGCTCTTTTTTAAAGGACAATTTCTTCGACTTGGGAATGTTTCTAAAGGCACTTTCCATGACGGAGTACTATCCTTATTTCGGTGATATGAGGACAAATAATTTTTACATTACAGATAATATGAAAAATACCTTCGGCTTTGAATCTAATGTAGTGGAGGATTTTATCAGCAAGTGGATGGAGCGTATTCCGCACAGAGAAGACAGCAATTTGTTTATACGTGATTTAGAACGCTTGAAAACCCAAAAAGAAGAAGTGCATGATATTCGCTATCGTGTCAAAGACAAAGAAGGAAAAGAATTTTGGATTCGCTGTTGTGGCAGTTATAAATGGGATGAAAAGAAAGAAAATCCATTGTTTTTTTCGGGAGCGATTTCCAAGTTGGAATATGAGTTTATTATTGATCCGATTACCAATTTCCCAAGAGAACAAGGTGCTATCTTAAAGATTTGTGAGATACAGCCAACAACGGATGAGCTTACTTTTATCGGTTTTCGCCTTAATAACTTTATGGAGATTAACCAATTGAGAGGAAGGGATGTTTCCAATAAATTAATCAAGGATATTAGTTTGGCATTGTTTGCCTATTTTGAAGAAGATTTGCAGTTTTTCCGTTTGGATGGTCTGAAATTTTTGACAGTGATTTCATCGCAAAGCTTGAAGAATATGAAGATGAAATATCCGGAAGAGAGTTGCCGAGATGGGGATGAGATTAAATGCAAAGAGAAAAAAACCGAAGACTTGATTTCTAAAATAAAGAAGGTAATTGAAGCCCAATATGACATTTACAGTATTTCGGTGCGTAAGCCGGTTTCTTTGGCAGTTATCCGAGAAAAGACGGATAATTTGCTGGTACATGAAACGATTGCTCACATGGTCAATTTGCTGGATGTGGCAAAGGCCAGTCCTGAAAAGGATTATGTTGATGATTCTACCGAAGATGCCAACGAACATAAAGAAAGAAGCAAAATGGTGCTTACACTTAATCGGGATATTGCTTACGGATGCTTTAAGTTTTGGACGGAAATTCAGCCTGTAGTCAACGCCAAAACCGGAAAAATTGAATCCGGGGAGCTTTTGGTTCGCTGGAAGTATAAAGATAAGGAAATTTCTCCATCTGTTTTCATTCCGATTTTGGAGGAAAACAAACAAATTATTCCGTTGGGGAAATGGATTTTTGAACACGCAGTCAGTCAGTGCAAATATATTTTAAATCTATCTCCGGATTTTCATTTGAATTTTAATGTCAGCTATCATCAGATTTTGGACAATGATTTTATTCCGTTTATGGAAAAGACTTTGGAAACTTATGGTTTAAAAGGAAATAATTTGGTAGTGGAAATTACCGAAACCAATTACAATGAAGACCCCAAAAAACTGAAAGAATTTATCAGGCGGTGCAATGAAATCGGAATGAAGGTGGCATTGGATGATTTTGGAACTGGTTATTCTTCTTTGGAAATGATGCTAAAAAATATGCTGAATATTGTCAAAATCGACCGTAGCCTAATGAAAGAAATGAATCATTCCAAAGAAAGCAATGATTTTATTACCAGTATCGTATATTCCTGCCATAAATTCGGCAAGCAGGTATGTGTTGAAGGCGTAGAAACCGAGGAAGAATATCGAATTGTCAGGGAAACGGGCTGTGACTCGATTCAAGGCTATTTTTTTCATAAACCGATGGATATGCAGGATTTATTGAAGTTATTGGTGAAAGGCAATGGCAGCAAGAAAAACTGATAATCGGATTATATGATTAAATGGAGCAGGATGTATAAATTCCTGCTCCATTTTTTGTAAATTATAAATTTTAAAATTACAATTTTAAAAAGTTTAGAAAATGAAATAAATTTCAAAATAACATAGGGTGAAACGCATTAAATGAAAATATATTCATTTTATACGAAAAAAATCAAACAACCAAAAATAAATAGGTAAATTTTCAAAGTAAGTTCTAGTAGGGCTAGAAGTTGCACTAAGT
>JAUMXK010000022.1 GCA_030535295.1 Eubacteriales bacterium
TCAAACTTAGTGCAACTTCTAGCCCTACTAGAACTTACTTTGAAAATTTACCCTTCTGTTAATTTAATTGTCATTTCTGTACGAATAATTAAAATTGGATTTCTTTGCTCTTGCATTTTCTACAATAAAAGCGGAAAATTTTTGAATGGTCTGCATAAAAATCTTGGGGTCAAGTTCCCCACGGTTGATTTTGCTTAGTCCTCTTTCCCATTTTCCGGTGGTTTCCGGAGAACGCAGTGATTTCGGCACCATAGAAATCAGTTGCTTACCTTTGTCTGTCGGACGAAGTGTTTTACCGACTCTTTGAATATAGCCGACTTTCAAAAGTCGTTCTATAATACCGGCTCTGGTTGCCGGTGTACCGAAACTGGACTCTTTGAGCTGTTCTTTCAGTTCTTCATCTTCTACAAAACGACCGGCATTTTCCATGGCACTTAATAGCGTTGCTTCAGTATAAGGCTTTGGAGGAGAGGTCTGCTTTTTCAGGATTTCACTTTCAAAAGTCAGGACACTTTCGCCTTTTTTTAGCGGAGGAAGATTTCCGGTATTGTCATCCTCGCTGTCTTCTTCATTTGGTGTAGAAACTTTGTTTTCCGGATTTTTGTTTTCGGCTTTGTCACGATTTTCCGGCTTTTGATAGAGTTTTTTCCAGCCTTCCTGTTTGACGATTTTTCCCTTGGCTACAAAGCTTTCTCCTTCGATTTCACAAATAACTTTAGTCATTTGATACTCATAATCCGGATAAAAAACCGCCAGAAAACGCTTTACTATCATCTGATAAATCTTTCTTTCGCTTTCACTTAAACTATTTAAATTTGGTGTTTTTTTCGTAGGAATAATCGCATGATGGTCTGTGATTTTTTTGTTGTCAATGATTCTTTTGCTGAAAGTCAGAGCAAGTTTACCGTCTTTTTTCAGAGTTGCAATCGCTTTGTTGAAAGGCGGTATATCAATTTTTTCCATAGTTTGAAGAACTGTTGTTTTCATATCTTCACTGAGATAACGACTGTCTGTTCTCGGATAGGTAATGAGTTTGTGCTTTTCATAAAGAGCCTGTGCCAAATCAAGGACTGTTTGTGCTGTAAAGCCATATTCTTTGTTGGCTTGCCGCTGTAAATCGGTCAAGTCAAAGAGGAGAGGCGGCTTTTGTTTGGTATTCTTTTTTTCGATATCTGTGATTTTTCCGGGCTTGCCCTTCACTTTTTCCGCAATTTCTTCCGCTTTTTCTGGCTTGAAAATTTTGGTTTCGGAAATCTGGTCTTCAAACCAGGTCGCAGAAAAGTTGCCGACTTTGGCTTCCAAATGAACCACCACTTCAAAATAATCCTTGGGCTTAAAATTGACCAGCTCTTCTTCTCTGTCTACAATCAGGGCAAGTGTCGGTGTTTGTACTCTGCCCACACTGAATAAGTCGGAGTGCAAGGTAGTATAGGCTCTAGTGGCATTGATGCCGACCAGCCAGTCCGCTTCGGAGCGGCATCTGGCAGAATAATAGAGGTTGTCATAATCCTTGCTGTCTTTCAGTTTGCGAAATCCTTCGGAAATGGACTCATCTGTCATAGAAGAAATCCACAAACGCCGAACCGGTTTTTGACATTTGATATATTCATAGATATAGCGAAAAATAAGCTCTCCCTCTCGTCCGCTGTCAGTGGCACAAATCAATTCTTCTACGTCGTCTCTTTCAGAGAGAGATTTTAGTATATTTAATTGACTTTCCGTTTTCGGGTATGGTTTTAAGCCCATTTTTTCAGGTAAAATCGGCAAATCGGAGAAATTCCATTTTTTATATTTGGCGTTGTAGTCTTCCGGCTCATTTAAAGTAATGAGATGTCCGACTGCCCAGGTGATAATGTATTTTTCGCCTTCTAAATAACCGTTTTTCCTTTGCCTTACATTTAATACTTTTCCAATATCAGCGGCAACGGACGGTTTTTCGGCAATAATTAATGCTTTCAAACTAGACCTCACATCTCTGTCTTTCATAATTTCAGATAACAATATTCTTTATTATACCTAATTTTCAAGCTATTTACAACTGCATTATAGCATCTCCTCCGCTTTCCGGTACCAGAAATACAAAAAGAAAGAATAAAAGCACCAATACATTCAGGAATATCAAAGGATAGTGTTTCTTTCGGTAATAATAGAGATTGCATGCGGATAAAGCAAGGATTTCAATAGCTTGTAGAATGAAATTAATAATAGAGAAGGTTTCATAATTTGCTTTATTGGTCAAGGAGCCCATCAATACAAATGTGAGAAACCAAAGAAATAAAATGGCATAAGCACTTGCCGGATATTTAAATAGTTTAGAATATTTCATTTTGCCGGAACCTCCAATTTTATATTTTTTGCTGTGATATTATCAGCATAGCATGAAATTATAATGTTGTCAATTTTTTCACATGAAAGAAATAAGGCTGGAACCAGCGTAAAGGCTCATCAATAGTAGAGAATTATTTGCTTTGTTTTCGAGAGGAATATGAAAAAGGAGTTTATGAGAAGTTTATTTGACGTAAAATAGCGCCAATGGTATAATGAATTCAATCTAAAGGTGTTGAGAAATGCCATTGGAAAATTCAAATATAAGGAGATTTAAAATGAAATTAGAAAAAGAGTTTAATAGTTATTTAGCAGATTTAGCAGTTCTTACTGTCAAGTTGCACAATATTCACTGGAATGTACTTGGAGTACATTTTGTGCAGGTTCATGAATTTACCGAAGCAGAATATGACAAGACTTTCGAAAGAATGGATGAAGTGGCAGAACACTTAAGAATGTTTGATGTGATTCCTGCTTCTACCTTGAAAGAATATTTAGAGTTGGCGGATATCAAAGAAGAACCTTCTCGTACTTTTACTTCGGAAGAAGCATTTGGTATTGTTTTAGCGGATTTGGAATTGATGCGCGAGAAAGCAACTAAATTGAGAAATGCATCGGATGATGAAGGTTGGTTCCAAGCAGTTGCTTTGTTTGAAGATCATGTAAGTGACTATGACAAGCAAATCTGGTTCTTACGCTCTATCTTAGCAAAATAATTAAAAAATAAAAAAAGGCGCTGGAGGTTTCAGTGCCTTTTTTGTATAATCTCCATTTCCACTGATGGCTAGTCACGAGGATGAAAATGAAGATGCTGACAGTTTAAGAAAAGATAAACAAAATACATATAAATTCATAAAGTAAATTGAGTGAAATTGTACATGTTGATTAATATTTTAACTTATCTTAATTGTGATTGATATGTTACTTTATAATAGAGGGTTTCCTATCACAGAAATAATAGTGTTTTATAAAAATAAAGGTTTCGTTGTTTACAAAACGTTCAGATAACATATACAATTGTTTAATTTGACCGAAAATAGCTTTGATGTTATAATGGCAAGCACAGGCTCGTTATGTGTATTACATCCTGTAATTTCTGACAAGTTTTGAGTTTGACATCTGAGACAAAATCTAATGATAAGATACGTGCAGTATATATTAGATTGACAGCTAAGGTAACTCAACGGCAGCTTAGTTTTTGACATTTAGAAAAATGACAGCTGAGCCTGTTCTTTGGAAAAAAGGTTCTATAATAAATGATAGATATTGATCTATGCAGAACATTTATTATAGAACCATTTTTTCTGTTTTCCAATCGGAAAGAAAAGTATATTATGATTCTACTCTACTTTTCTTCCCGATTCGGTGATTCCATACTCCTATTTTTGTTCCCATTTGTAAATGATACCACGTTCTAAGTAGTCTTTGATTTGTTCTTCGCTATATCCAAGCTCAGCCAATACTTCTAAAGAGTTTTCGCCAATCAACGGGCCACGACGATATTCCGGAGTTCCCATTTCATGGAATCTTACCGGTGGGCGTACAAGGGTCCTTTCGTTTCCGTTGTCGTATTTCATCTTGTAGAAGCAGTTGTTTTCCCAAGCTTGAGGATCTTCTAAGATTTCTTCCCAACTTTGAGCAATAGAGAAGGCGACATCCGCTTTCCGTAAAATTTCATTCCATTCTGCAGCAGTTTTCTTACCAAATGCTTCCATCACAATATCATAAACTTCATGAGTGATTCCTTGTGCTTGCAAGGTCTTGATTGGGAAGTATTTTTCACTATTCACTAAATCTTCTCGTCCGATTGCGGCCATAAATACCTTGTAATAGGTGTTGTAGTCAGGCATGCAGGTTTGGATAAAGCGGTCATCAGCGGTACGCCAGGCAGCATTGAATGGATTATCCGCAAAACGAATATCTACAGGATATTTTTTGCCATAATCTTTGTATTGCGCTGCTTGAATCATCATACCCATATTGAAGACTGCGCTCTCATATAAGCTGGTTTCTACTTTTTCCCCTTGTCCGGTTTGTTTTGCATGATAAAGAGCAGCCAAGATACCGGCAGCCAGATTCATTCCGACATTGTGGTCGCCAAGTCCCGGAACAACGTTCATAGGAACGGTGCCTTTTTGACGTAAGCTATCTAAATAACCGCCACGAGCAAAGAAAGAAGTAAAGTCAAAGCCGGGCAAATCTTTATCCGGACCGTATTCACCATAACCGGTACAAATTGCATAAACTAATTTAGGGAATTTGGCTTTCAATTGTTCATAGCTAAGACCGGCTCTTTCAAGTGCCTGTACTCTCCAGTTGGTAATAAATACATCCGCATCTTCCAACAATTTAAACAAAGCTTCTTTGCCTTCGGCTTCTTTGGTATTAATGGAAACGCAACGTTTGTTGCCGTTTTCCAACTCCCAAGTGGTGTTTTCATACATATCTAAAGGTCTTCCTTCGGAAGGTGCTGTATAACGCAGAGGATCTCCCTTGGCACTTTCTACTTTAATGACATCAGCACCCAAGTCTGCAAGGAATCTGCCTGCGGTTGCTGCTGCAATAAATGTAGCCAATTCAACAACTTTTACACCTTCTAATAATTTTTTGCTCATAATTTGCCTCCTAAATATTATATTGAAAAAATAAGTTACATCTGTTTGCTTTCCATTTCCTGTTTTAATGCTTCGGTAATGGCCGGAATCATCTTATGTAAATCGCCGACAATACCCAAATCCGCCACTTCAAAAATCGGAGCATTCTCATCTTTATTAATAGCGATAATTAATCCGGAGTTTTGCATACCGGCAATGTGCTGAATGGCACCCGAGATACCGCAGGCAAAGTAAATTTGCGGTTTTACGGTAGTACCGGTTTGACCGACTTGATAAGAATGGTCAATCCAGCCTGCATCGACGGCTGCACGTGAGGCAGCAATCGTACCGCCCAGAACATCGGCCAATTCTTTCAACTTATCAAAGCCTTCCTTACTGCCAAGGCCCATACCGCCGGAAACAATAATATCGGCATCCGTCAAGGAAACCATCTCGGTGGTCGACTTGACAATGTTTAAAATCTTGGTGCGAATATCTTCTTCTTTGATGTTTACTTGCAAAGGAATAACAACGCCCTGATGATTTACATCGAGTTTTGCTTTGTCCATAACACCCGGACGAACGGTGGACATTTGCGGACGATGATTCGGACAGATAATCGTAGCCATCAAGTTGCCGCCGAATGCCGGACGGGTTTGTTTGATTTTCTTATCATCCGGATCAATTTCCAGTTTTGTGCAGTCGGCAGTCAAACCGGTGTTTGATTTTACTGCCAGACATGGACCCAAATCACGACCGATGTGGGTAGCTCCCAAAAGCACAATTTCCGGCTTGTATTCCGTAATTGCTTCATAAATTACCTCAGTATAGGCATCGGTTCTGTATTTCTCAAGGATTGGAGAATCAGCCAGATATACCTTGTCCGCACCGTAGGAAATCAATTCTTTTGCCAAATCATCCACATTGTTGCCACATAATACGGCACAAAGCTCGGTACCGATTTCATCGGCAAGGCGACGACCTTCTCCGAGCAGTTCAATAACCACGGACATCAATTTGCCTTCCCTTTGTTCTGCAAAGACCCAGACACCATGGTAAGAGGATAAATCAATCCCTGCCTCTTTTTCTTCACGAATAATTGCATCAAATGGACACTTTTCTATACATACACCGCAAGCGGTACAAGCAGCACCGATTTCAGCAATTTTTCCAACCATGGCAATCGCATCAAACGGACATGCTTTCACACAAAGCTTACAGCCCCTACACTTATCATTAATAACTCTTACAGCCATCATAACCTCCTAAATTATGTGTTTTTCTTTGAGCTTATTCACCAAATTCCTTGCCACTTCTGCTTCCGTACCACTCACAATTTCACCTTTGCCTTTGGCCGGAGGTGTGAAAGAACGAAATACTTGAGTTGGAGAAGCATTTAACCCACAATCATTTGGATCCAAACTTAGGTCTTGATGATTCCAGACAATAATTTCTTTTTCATAAGCCGTAACAATGCCGTTGACACTCATATAACGAGGCTCGTTTAATTCATTTACCGCTGTTAAAAGGCATGGCATAGCAACTTCGATTTCTTCGTATCCATCTTCCATCATTCTTTCGACAATTGCCTTATTGCCTTCGATTTTGCAGCCTTGGACATAGGTAACGACAGGTACATTCAGCCTTTGTGCTACTTGAGGGCCAACTTGAGCGGTATCACCGTCAATTGCCTGACGGCCGGCAAAAATAATATCATAATTGCCGATTTTTTTGATTCCGGCAGCAATGGTTGTCGAAGTTGCACAGGTATCTGCTCCGCCGAATGCTCTGTCACTTAATAAATAAGCATTGTCAGCACCCATTGCCAAACATTCTCTGAGCATATAAGTCGCTTGTGGAGGTCCCATGCTGACCACATCAACGGTAACGTCTTCGTATTTATCTTTTATTTTCAAAGCTTCTTCTAACGCATTTGCATCATCCGGATTCAATATACTTGGAACACCTTCCCGAATTAAAGTTCCCTTAATCGGATCAATTTTTACTTCATTGGTATCCGGAACTTGTTTCACACATACTATAATCTTCACTGACCTTAACTCCTTCCCTTATTTCAATAATTGACCGGAAATAACCATTTGCTGAACTTGGCTGGTGCCTTCATAAATGGTAAATACACGACAATCACGATACATTCTTTCCACCTTATAATCTTTGATAAAACCATATCCGCCATGAATTTGTACCGCTTTGGCACAAATTTCATTACAAATTTCAGAAGCATAGTATTTGGCCATGGAAGCTTCCTTGGAAGCCGGTAAGTTGGCATCCTTAAGCAATGCTGCACGATAGGTCAACAATCTTGCGGCATCCAGCTTGGTAGCCATATCGGCCAGCATAAAGCTGATGGCTTGGAAGTCGGCCAATTTGCGTTTGAATTGTTTTCTTTCTTTGGAGTAACGAATGGCTTCTTCTAAAGCACCGGCAGCCACACCGATAGATTGAGCGGCGACACCGATACGTCCAACGTCAAGGGTTTTCATAGCGTTAATAAAGCCTTTGCCCTCTTCTCCTAAAAGGTTTTCAAGTGGGACTTTGACATCTTCCATAATGATATCACTAGTTGCGCAACCGACAATTCCCATTTTATTTTCCGGTTTACCACAGGATACTCCCGGCCATGTCATGTCAATGATAAAAGCACTAATGCCTTTGGTGCCGGCAGCGGGGTCGGTCTTAGCATAGACAATGGCATAATCAGCCAATGGAGCCATAGTGATAAAGGTTTTTCTACCGTTTAAAATATAGTGATCCCCGTTTTTTACCGCTCTGGAAGTCATGCTTCCGGCATCAGAGCCTGCACCCGGTTCGGTCAAGGCAAAGCAAAGCTTCTTTTCTCCGGTAATAATCGGTCTTAAATACTTTTCTTTTTGCGCATCGGTACCCGACAGTAAAAGCGGTCCGCCGGAAAGAGAGTTTGGCGAAGAAACATATACACTGGCCACACCGCTTACTTTGGCAATTTGCTCCATAACCAAAACATAAGCAAGATGGTCGGCACCTGCACCCCCCAGTTCTTTTGGAACTTTGATTCCGAAGAAACCGGCCTTGGCCATTTTTTGATAAATTTCTTCCGGAAAGGTTTCGCTTTCTTCTACTTGGTCTAATACTTCATTGGTCAATTCCTTGGCAGCAAAATCCGCAGCCAATTGTTGAATTAACTTATGTTTTTCTGATAAAAACATTATGACTCCTCCTTAATTTTCTTAAGTATCGCATTCATTAACCATTTTTCATCAATCTTACCCGAAGCTGATTTTTTAATTTCGTTCATAAAGAAAATATATTTCGGGATTTTATAATCAGCTAAATGACATTTCAGTTTAGCAATGATATCCTCTATGGTTAAGTCAGTTCTTCTTGTGGTAATACAGGCAATAATCTCTTCTTGCAAAACAACTGCCGGTATTCCCATAACCTTTACAATATCAATCCCGTCGATTTGACGGATATAGTATTCTATTTCTTCAGGGGAAATATTTTCACCACCCCGAATAATCAAGTTCTTTTTTCGTCCGGAAATGTGGAGATAATTCTTTTCATCCAAATATCCGATATCTCCGGTAATCAGCCAGCCATCCTCTGTCAGCACTTTATTCGTAGCATCCTCCATCGAATAGTAGCCTTTCATGATATGGTAGCCTCTGGTTTGAATCATTCCCATGACACCGGTGGAACAAGGGATACCGGTTTCGTCATCTACAATCCGTAGCTCCACATGGTCAATGGTCTTACCAACTGTGGTGGCTTTGGTTTTTTGGTCATCCTCATAATCGGCAATCGTGATACAGGGCGAGGATTCGGTTTGCCCGTATGAAGGCTGCAAATGAATATCTTCACGAAATAATTGGCAAATATCATAGTAGTCATTTTCAAAAATAGGAGATCCGGCAATGATTCCCGACCGGACAGAGGATAAATCATAGTGGACATGGTTGGGATTATGTTTCATCGCTAGGAACATACTTGGCACTCCGTTTAAAATACTACATTGATTTTCTTCAATCATTTTGCATACATGCACGGTACGATAATGAGATAATATGTAGAGTGGAAATCCGGCAATTAAACCGGTCAAAATACAGGCGGTCAAACCAAAACAGTGAAAAAATGGAACGGCTACACACATCTTATCTTTCGAATTCCAGCGCATTGCTTCTACAATGGCAGTGGCATTATTGACCAGATTGTGATGGCTTAGCATCACTGCCTTGGAATTCATGGTAGTTCCGGAGGTGAATAAAAAGCAGCAAACTTCATGCTCTGATATCTTTGGAACATCAATTGTCGGAGTTTCCTTGGCAATTTCCTTCCAGTATCGGTTATCCTGTATGATTTTAAAACTGCCATGAAAGGTTTCTCTCATACAGGTCAGGCTGATTCTCTCCAGTAATTCATCAAAATTACGGCGATAGCCTTCGCCATAGCAAAGATAATTGATTTCCGTCAATTCCATGCTGTAAATGATTTCATCATCTGTGTGAGCAGCATTTAAAAGTACTGTTTTAGCTCCTAAAAGCTGCAAAGCAAAAAAATGAAATATCCATGCATTGCTGTTTGTGGAAAGGATTCCGACTTTATTTCCCTGACGAATTCCTTTTGCCTGTAGCAGACCGACTAAATAGTAAGTTATTTTTCCGACGTCTTCCCAAGTGAAAGCAAAATCGTCAAAGTAATATGCTAATGCTTGTGGAGTTTCTGTGATTCTCCGGTTGAAATAATCTTGAATGGTGTAATCAATTAACTTCATAATCTCCTACTTTTTTCTTTGGCAATCAATCTACGCAACATTTTGATATCAAGAAATATTTGTCCTGATATCCTGTCGGGAAGAGAAACCCCTTCCCGACAGAGGTATCTTATCGAATCATTTCTTTGAATGTTTCTAATGTAGTTTTGGTTTGCTCGTAATTAACCATTTGTCTGTCAATTTCCGTAATTACATTGGCGATATTTGCATCATCTAATGTATTTTTAATGCATACATAGTCAAATTCTTCCGGATCACAGAATTTAGTCATCAACACGATAACACCGTCAGCGTTTCTTTCTTTTGCCATATCTCTGAGCATATCGGCACGTTTTCTGTCTTTGTCATAAAGCACACTGCAGCAGCCCATATTGGCAAATTTGTCAACCAACTTTTCTAAAGCGGTATCCCCATTTAGCGAGTCGGTGCGATATTGTCTGGATTCGTGAGCAATATCATCACCGACAATGGTCATATTGTTGTCATCAAAGATGGCAAGCAGGTTTGGACTGTCTGCCAAAATACCGGTGGTAATGACACGAACTTTCTTGGTAGATTTTTCCAAGGCTTTCAATTCGCTTAAAAATTCTTTGACCAATTCACTATGCTCTTCTTTCAGCATAAAGTGTGCGGATTTGAAAATATTGCGTCTTTGATAAGCGGTAATTTGATCGTGCTCACTTAATTTCAAGCTGAGTTCACGCATCAAGCGATTGTGTTCGTTGTAAATATCGAGGGATTTTTGCAATGCATTGTCATCGAATTTTCCACCGATATGTTTTTCAATATCCTCAATGACTCTTTCGTAGGAGGCTTTTGTAAAGGCACGTCCTACTTCATTGGCTCTGTTTTGAGGATAGGTCATAGGAATAAACAAAATATCATCTTCTACGGCATACTTCCAGTTTTGACCCAAGGATTTCAAGGAGTCACAAAGGGATGGAATGACAATGGCTTTCAGTCCACGGTATGCTCCATGAATGCCAAGCTCTAAAATGCTTTGTAAAATCGAGCAAATAAAGGATGGATAGTAGGCCTTTGCATCTCTGACTTCAATGTCTGCGCCCCACATTCCAAATGGAACATAGCCCATGGAGTGTAAGATTTCTTCCGGAGTATAGACCGGAACCACGCCAATAGCTTGTTTGCCTTGTGCTAAATATTGATCCAATTGTTTTCTGGGTGAATTTGCAATTTCTTCAAATTGTACTAATAATTCTTGTAATCTGCTCATTGTACCGCCTCCCTTTTGTTTTCTTCCATAATTTCATACAATCCCTGCACTCTGGTATCATATTGTGCTTCTGAGAAGTTACGAGGATCCGCTTGGTCACCGTCAAAGGAAACAACAGGAATATCGGTTGCTTCTCCGATTTGACGGCTCATTTCGTACATGAATGAGCTCCAAAGTTTACAAGAGCGGTTGGTATGAACCAAAAGACCTTTTGGCTCGGTTTTTTCAATAATTTTTATGCGGTTATCTCTTGCTTTTTCCAGAGAAACGGCATTTGGTACATTACAGTAACATTTAATTAATTCATCAAAGCTATCGTACAATAATCCGAAAGCATCCGCATAAATGGTAGCAACCATGTTCATACCTCTGGATTTTAATCCGGTTGCGGTTGCTCTAAGATGTGGCCAGCAGGCAATACCTTCAAACATAATACGGTGTTTTTCTTCACCACGGAAAGTACTGGTGCCGTTCTTTACATTTTCCTTATACTCTTCCACCAATGTTTCAAAGGCTTCGGCGGCTTCTACAGTACCACGTGCACACACGGCAACTGCCATGTGATTTAATAAATCAAAGCCGTTTAATGGGGATGGGTGATATTTGGTATAAGATGTTGCTTCGAGCCATGCTCTGGAGGTACGATTCGAAATTGCCATGATTTCTTCGAATTTCTTATCATCCCATTTCTTACCGGTGATTTCTTCCAGTTGCTTGATGGCATCAAGGAATTGACCCTTGACATACGCAACTTGTGCGTCGGATACTTCATAATCCGGATTGAAAGGAATATCAATCAAAATCATCGGAATATTGAGTTCTTTTGCAATGCTTTCATACCATTTAATCATACAGTTGCAAATATTGTTGCAGCAAAGCAAAAAGTCAGGTTGCGGCATATTTTGCTCCGGAGCATCCTTGACTTTCATATATGCCAAACTGATTCTGGCATAAGCACAAATATCATTGGAGTATCCGTCGCTTTCTGCAATGTCACACATTTTTTCACCCGCACCACGGGCTGCAATCGCAGCGGCTTGGTTTTCCGGATAACATACCTTTACACCTAAGGTTTGGAAAATCTCTTGCGGGAAGTTACTTGCACACCAACCAATTTTTTCACCTCGTGCTTTTGCTTCGGCAACTTCACGATAATGGTCCATTACCACTTTTCCGAGCTTATACTTGGAAGAGTTTACATCAATTGGTTTTTTCTCCGGCTTCACTTCTTTTTTCTCTTCTTCTGCCATAATCTGCCTCCTTATTTAACCTAAGATTTATTCTTGCTACAAGAAATCTATTTTATTTCTGTTAGCACTCAATAAATCAATTATTACCTTATTTTGTTTCATCATTTTCATATTCTTCCAAGGAATAAAGTGCTGCACCGAGTGCTCCCATGAACTGGGCATCTTCTGAAAATAGGATTTCCATTTCCAGTTTTTTACTCATAGCATCACGGACTCCTTGATTACGAGCAACTCCACCGCTCATACAAACCATTTCCTTGATTCCCACCCGTTTGGCGAGAGAAGCCACACGATTGGCCACCGAGATACAAATACCGGCGATAACATCCGCCTTCATTCTACCGGCTGCCAGTTGAGAGATTACTTCGGATTCTGCAAAAACCGTACAAGTATTGGAAATATTGATGGGCTCTCCAGATTGGAAATAAAGCTCCTGCAAATCGCCAATATTTAAATGTAGGATATTTGCCATAACATCCAGGAATCTTCCGGTACCGGCGGCACATTTGTCGTTCATCACGAAATTGACCATTCTGCCCTTGTCATTTAAAAGCAATACTTTGGCATCCTGCCCTCCGATATCTATGATGGTTCTGGTTTGAGGGAATACATGAAATACTCCCTTTGCGTGACAGCTTAATTCACTGATTTCCGCATCGGCATCCTCAAATAGCTTACGACCGTATCCTGTTGCCGTGATGCGAGAGATTTGATTGGCCGGAATTTTATTTAAAACTTGTTGATATACTTTTAGTGCTCCGTCTGTTCCGATTCCGGCAATCAGAATTTCCTTTGCAACAATTTCTTTCTGCTCATTGATGACCACTGCTTTAGAAGTCGTTGAGCCGACATCAATTCCTAAATAATACATGTTATCTCCTAGACGGAATGACTTTATACTAAAAATCCGTCTTTATCAAATTGCATTTCATAAGGCTCACTGAGTAATTCTATCTCAGGATTGTCCTTTATTGTTTCATAATACGGAAGAGAAACTTCAATCTCATTCATCGACAAGGTGTTCAAAATACGAACGATTTTTGCCTGCGTATAATCAATACCAAGGCAAGTACGAACACAAATCTTGATGGCATCCAGGTCGGATTCTACATACATCGGGATACTGCCGCCGGTTAAGATATTTACTGTGGCTACATTTGTCCATGTCGCTCCAAAGTCTACACCCATTAGGCATCTTCTGGTGGTAATATCCGCTCCTTTTATTCCGGCACCATTGTGATGGGATTCTTTACTGATACTGCGAATAAACAGTTTTTGGATATTGACTACATCTTCAAAGCCTTTGGAATTACTTCTACCGGTGATATTGGGATCATGACCGTTTCCACTGATGTTTTTACCGATTTCATCGATGATTAAGACATCAATATTGGGATTTTTGAAATTCGGAATCCTCTGTTTGGCAATTTCAAGCAATGCTGCATCTCTCTCCAAGAACTTTTCTGTCGGAATGATTTCCAATTCACTGATTTCGTCATAAGCATTTTGCACAATGCCTACACCGAAGGATAATTTAGCGTTTTCGAGGAAGACTTCACAAACTTCCGGAATGCGTTCGGCAAAGCTTTGAAAGCCCATACGATGGAACATAGAAGCTCCTTTGTGATTGGCGATTCCGATTGCCATCATTTTTGCTAAGCCGCTTTCGTGCTTACCACGAAAATCGGTGTGAGGTTTGACTTTATTTAAGATGACAATGCCATCTGCTTCATAGGCATAAGTATCACAGTAAACGGGGGTTTTGTCAGGCAATTCTCCGATTTGCACAACATCCAGAGTGGCTTTGATAGGAACGCCCATACTCTCTTCTGTGATTCCGTATCCTTCCAGGATTTCCATTTGGCCTTCTACCGAAGCGCCACCGTGACTGCCCATTGATGGGATAATAAATGGATTGGCACCATATTCCTTTAATTTATCAACTACGGTTTTAATAATCATATCCAAATGAGGAATGCCTCGGCTGCCGGCGGTAATACAAATGCTTTTGCCGACAAAATCTTCTTTTTGAATCAGGACGGCATCCATTTCTTTTTCGATATGTTGTTTTAAGTCGGTAATCTTTGTATCATCATATTTTTGACGAATCCGAACCATTTTCGGTAATTTTACTTCTTCCAAGCCGGGGACCTTAAATTCCACAGGGTTAAAATTGATAAACTGCATAGTACCCTCCTTAGACTTTTCTAAAAATGAACTTTTCCGGTAATATTTTATTACCGGAAAAGTAGTGTTTTTAAAGATAATTATGCTTTTTTGCCTTGATTGATTTTTTTGTGACCGATAACAATAGTCGGCAAAATTACTACCACGATACATGCATAAGCTAAGTATTTAAAGCCTTTACCAACGATAGCGTTCAATCCGATTCGAGACACGATTAAGCAAAGAGCAAGCATGATAACAAGTGTTACAAAATCACGAGCTACACCGGCTTTCATTGGAAGATATTTGCCGTAACGGGTATTTACTGCAAAAGCAAAACTTACCAATGTGGTAATGATTGCCAATAACAGGATTAATACATATAAGTATTGTAACATAGGAATTCCTAAATATTTGGTAACTTCAAGGTTTGGAATGTAGCTTCCGCCTTCATATTTGATTTTTCCGGAAAGAACACCGAAGAAAGTATCAAGGATATTAGGATATGCGAATAATAATGCTGCTACACCAACGATTAAGGATGCATTTGCTGCAATACCGTATAGAACGGCTTTGATAGAGTCCTTACGGTCTTTTAATCCTTCTGCAACGGAAACAGCATTCGCCATATTGCCGGCAGATTGGAAACCACAGTACAACACTGCAAACCAAAGTGCTTCTAAAATGCTTACGCTGGATGCGGCAGGTACGTTTTCAGGCAGGTTGGTTTGGCTTAAGTGTTGTGCAAATTGAGATTTGTCTGAAACTAAGCCGACAATGATGATGATACCGAGTGCAACTAAGATAAGGACTGTCATCAGTGTAGAGGAAGAACGAACCAGATTTGCACCGAAAATCGATAAAACAATAGTGATACCGGCTAATAACAAGCTACCGACAAGAATCGGCAAGCCGAAAGAAGATTGCATCGCTTTCGCTCCGGTGGCAATACAGGAACCTACGACTAAAAGCACTGTAACAGCATAGGTAAAATCGAAGAAGTTTGCAAAGAATACTTGATATGGAGAAAAGAATTTGTTTGCAAAATCTTTGAAGTTATAGGTATTGTTTTGTCTTGCGAATTCAATGGAATAAAAAATACATGCACCTAATAAGAGCATTGCAAGCAAACCGGTAAATAAGCCGTAAATACTGAAACGACTGTAATATTGTCCGATTTGGTTACCGGAAGCAACACCCGGTCCACAGTGAGCACCAAACCATACACTTGCTATTCCGATAGATACTGGTAAAGTTTTTTTTGCTGACTTCATAATGATCTCCTTAAACCTGTCATAAAAAATTGTTTTCTTACCTTTTTTACTTCCTTGAAATCATGTTAAAAAATTATCAAATCGCATTAAAAAAATATAACGATTCGTTAATTTGATAACTATAATTTCTAAATGATTCAACGGTATTTTATACCTTTTTAATATTCTTGTCAATAAACTGCAATTTAGAAGAAAGAAACGGGTGCTAATTTATGCATAAGAAAAGATGGAAAAAGATATCTTCTTATGATTGTTTTGCACAATATATTTCCGATATAGAATCAAGTGGTTGCATCTTTTTATAAGAAATAACCAATGCAGATAATAAATATAATTGAAAATAAACGAAATTATGCATTATTTTCATTTGGAAACACGTTATTTTCAGCTAGAAAAAAAGCCCTTTATAAGGGCTTTTTGTTACTCGAACTTTTTGTTGCGAAGCATTAAATCATCGACAGCTTGTCCGGCTTTTTTGTTTTGAAATAATACTTCATTCATTTGCTGAACAATCGGCATTTCCACTTGATATTTTTCGGCCAATTCCTTACAGGCAACAGCAGAATAAAAACCCTCTACTACCATGCCAACTTGATTTATGGCTTCTTGCGGACTCATGCCCTGCCCGATTAAAAAGCCTGCTTTTCGATTTCGACTGTGCAAGGAGGTGCAGGTAACAATCAAGTCCCCCATTCCGCTTAGACCGGTAAAAGTATAATCGTCTGCTCCCATGGCTTGCCCTAATCTTCTGATTTCAGCCATACCACGAGTAATCAAAGCCGCTTTGGCATTATCCCCAAAACCAAGACCGTCTGAAATTCCGGCAGCCAAGGCAATTACATTTTTGACAGCGGCTCCCAGCTCTACTCCTTTGATATCGTTGCTTCCGTAGACACGAAAAGAGGAATTCATGAAGACATCCTGTAAGGTGTGAATCAGGTCATCGGATTTTGAGGCAATGACAACGGAAGTCGGTAAAGCTCTGACAACCTCTTCGGCATGAGATGGTCCGGATAAAATGGCAGTGGGATTGTTCGGAAAATACTCAAATGTAATTTCGTCCAGTGTTTTTAGACTGTGTTGCTCAATGCCCTTAGACACATGCAAAACAATTTGCCTATCATTTAATATGCTTTCTAATTGGCTTAAGATTTCTCTAACGGCTGAGAAAGGCACTGCAATAACAACAAGCTCGGCATCTTGCACGGCACTTTTTAAATCACCGTTTAACCGGATATCAGAGGGCAGCTTTGCATTGGGAAGTTTGGACCAAACGGTACCGGTCTTTTTGATTTCATCCAGGTCAGCTTGTTGCCAAGACCACAGGCAAACACTATGGGAATTGACGGCCAGCAAGGAAGCAAGTGCCATTCCCCAACTTCCGGCACCAACGACTGTAATTTTCATATTCTATCCTTTCTATCGTATCCAAATATGTATCCAAGTAATTTAGTTGGCACTACTTTCAGATTCGCTGTTTTCGGCGGGTTCAACTTTTTCAGTATTTTCTATACTTCCTGAAGAATCCGTCTTTTCGCCGGATTCGGGATAGTCAGTGTTTTGCTTGTTTTCATCGCTTGGTTCGGTAGGAGTACTTTCCTCCGGCAGAGGAATTTCGACCGGCGGCTCTGTTGCATCCAGATTTTGCATACCGGAGATAAATTCTTCATAGCACAGTCCGTTATTATATAGGAAGGTTGCCAGATTGACTCCCAAATACCGGATATGCCAAGGCTCGTAGGAATAACCGGTGATGGATTCTTTGCCCTTAGGATAACGAATGACAAAACCGTATTTATGTGCATTGTTTGCCAACCATTTTCCTTCTTTGGTATCGCCGTACTTTTCGACTAAGCCAAAGCCTACACTGGCAGAGCTGACATCCATGCAAAGTCCGGTATGATGTTCGGAATATTGCGGTTTGGCACTGTATTTGTCGGCATGTGCCTGACCATAATTATCTACATTATACTTGTAGATTACTTTTTGTCTGGCAATGGAACGATAGCCCGATACACCGGATATGGCAATGCCATCTGCAGAAGCGGCATCTATCAAAGTGGTGATGGCATCGGCAGCCGGTTTTTGCAAATATTTCTTTTCATTTTCACCACTAAAGGAAAACGGAATTTTAGGCACAACCAAGTTTTTCGGTTTGAAATTTTCAGGAAAATAATTGGCTTTATTGGCCAAAACATAGAGACTGTCAATATCGGTAATTTGCTTGGGAGCGGTAACATCCAGGTTGAAGAGAGAAAAATCAATGGATTGGAATTGCTCTCTCAGCTCCGGTGTGATTATGGTACTGATATTTACCAGAGGGGTGACGATTTGTCTTTGCTCGCTAATATTACCCGGAGTGTCCATAGGGACATTTTCGGGATTTTTTACGGCATTATCGCTAGGCTCTGCCGGTTTTTCTTCTTTCTTTTTATCTTCGTCTACTTTCGGAGAATCAGATTGCTTGTTTTCATGCTTTTGCTCATCTGATTTTCCGGATTCCGGATTTGGTGCATCCGCTGCCTGGTTTTGCGGTGTGGTGTTTTCTTTTTCGGTTATTTCTGCTTGAATATTCGGTTTATCATCTCCTTTGATATTTTCTTGACCGCAGGCACTGAAAATCAGCATAGAAAGTCCGGCCGCAATAAATAGCTTTTTATATGGAAAAAAATTGTGTTTGCATAAATTAATTTGTTTCATAGCTTTACCTCCATTGTCCTATTATAGAATGGCAATATGGAAATGTCAATTTGAATAGGCTTAGAAAATGGAAAAGCAATTAAAAAGAGAATTGCTTTTTGGCAATTCCCTTTGTTTTAGTGAGTCTTTGTACTGTTCCAAACACCGGATTTTTTCAAATCCAAATAGTCTTGATAAGCCTTTTCCAAAATCTGCTTTTCATTGGCAAACTTCAGTAAATAATAGGCTTCATGATACTTGTAGTATCCGGAATCAACAAAATATTCCTCTCTTTGTGGTTTACTATAATAGTTGTAGCTACGCATTAGATACCAATGAACATTTTTGCTCACAATATCATTTGCAACCCTAAAGGTATATTGGCTGTCACCAATATATTTAATAATATTTGCCGATACGCCGGCTTCTTCTTTTACCTCTCTAAGGGCAGTTTGTTTATGCTCCTCCCCTTTTTCTACGGTACCTTTCGGTAAAACCCAGCCTTCGTATCTTCCCTTATAGTCTTTATAGAGCAATAATATTTTACCTCTATGGATTACCACCCCACCACAACTGACTGCATCAATCATTTTAGACCTCCTTGGGTGTTAATCTCTGACTAGACATTGCGTATAGAATATATACAATTTCCGTCAACCTATGGCCGAGAACAATTTATTTATTCTCATTTAAAAATAAGCATATAATGATTTGCAATTTTTTTCAATAGTAAAATACAGATTTTCTGAAAAGCATAATCAAATGATAAGAAGTTATGTCATCGTAATGATATGCTTGAGAGATATAAAAATTCCTACTCACAATACATATCCTAATGTCTTGCAAGCATGGCATTAGGTATCAAAAATCTACTCATAATATAAGGCATTTAATTACTTATATTTGGCATTTGCCAGAATTGAAAGAGCCAAATTAAATACAGGGCATGACTCAGGTATAGGATAAACACAAAGATTTTCAGTATTTTAATATATTTTGCCAGACTGTGTACCGGTCTATCTCCTTCATTATCTGAAATTTTGGTTTGGCTGAGCTTGGTCATATTTTCTATCATGGCGACAATGGCAAAGTTCCCCACCATGGCACTGCCCCCATAGCTGACAAAAGGCAGGACTACACCGGTAAGAGGAATCATACCGCTACTTCCGGCCATAATTAAAAAGCCTTGGATTGCCAACATGGTCGTTAAGCCGGTACCGGTATAAAAATAAAATTTGTTTCTGGATTTCAGACATTGATTATAAAGAAGCAAAATCAAGAAAAAAAAGTGAACCAAAAATAAAATCAAATAAAGAGAACCATACTCTTCACCGATTGCGGCAAATAAAAAATCCGAAGTCACCACCGGAATTCTATCCGGATTGCCCCTGCCAAGACCGGTTCCCCACCATTTACCGTTCATAAGTGCTTGAAGGGAGCGAACAATTTGAAAGCCTTCCTTTTGTGCATATTGAAACGGATAAAGCCAGCTGATAATACGCACCTGAACATGATGAAACAGCTGAATACTGGCGATGGCTGCTATTCCGGCCGCCAAAAATTGAAACAATAGCAAAACTTTATTGTGACTATACATATAGGTAATGACTACATATATGGTAAAAAAGATAAAGGCGGCTCCCAAGTCTTTTTGCCTGACCAATATAGCAATAATGGAAAAACTTAGGACACTTGCGGACAAAAATCCTTTCCAAGTATATTTTTTTAGTAAAAAAGAAGCCAGAAATAAAGAAAATAAAATCTTTACAAATTCTGATGGCTGATACATTATATCGCCTATTTTTGTCCAATTGGTGGCACCGTATCGTGTGACATTATTCATCAGCAGCAAAACAACTGCCAATGCATAATATAAAAAGCTGTAACGATACGAGGTGTTGAAATATTTTACAACCCAATGAATCGGCAGGATTAATGCCAAGCCTAAAAAACATAGGATAATATGTCGAATTGCCAGAGATGGATTGATACGAAACAGCATAAAACTACTGGTTTGCACCAAAAAACTGATTTCCGCCCATATCAGTCCCTGCAAACGAGGCAAAAAATGTGGTAAGGTGTATGAAATAAGGGTGAAAATCAGCATCGACGATGTCACGATTATTAATTCATTCGAATAGCCGCTCCACTGATAAAGAGCAATTGCGGAACCGATTTCCGCAGCTGCCAAAATCGGAAAAAGATAGCGATAATTTACTTTTTCTTTGTAGGAAAAATAATTGCCTATCAGAAACAGCAGACTGAAAATAATAAGTAATTGATTCATTATTCTACTCCTTTGCTGTAATGCCCTCTTGTAAAATCAGAGAACGGACTGCCCGCAATTTTTTCGCCATCTTTTATTTGACGTATGATATCAAAAATGACCGTAAGCACTTCCTCCGACTCATCCAATAATTCAAAACGCAAGCAACGGGCATACTCTACCGGCTGGTCAGCCAAGAAAAGAGGAACCGGATTATACAAAGTGTTGGAGCAGCTCTTGCAATTACGGTGGTATCCCAGTGCATTCCCCTTTCTGTCTGTAATATAATCAAGGCTCTCCAAAGCACCTACTTTGCAGAGCGGATTGGAGGTCTTGTGGCCGACATTTGCCAAACAATTGGCAGTGTGCATAGTGGCCAGCTTTCCATAGACCACCAATTCAAATTCGCCCAGTTTGGAACGTGAGGCATAGCTGATTTCATTCCCCAGACAAATGGCGGTCGGGATATCATACTCTTTGTAAAACTGATAAGACAGTTGATTCCAGATATTGAGGGAATAATCCAAACGGATGGAAATATTTTTCTCCTTGAGAAAGTCAATATAATCGGCAGTTCTGGCTAATATTCCAAGGCTCAGTCCTATGGCATTCAGAGCGGAAGAAAGTTTCTCATAATCTGTCCAAAATCGTTTCCACTCAGCATTTCGCAGTATGGTCGGCATGGCTAAATAAAAAGATTTCTCACCCATAGATGAATTCAGAGATTGCAGCGTATCCGGAATACTCTCCACACTTAGGAAGGACCATTCCAAATAGATGAAATCAGCCTCGGATAAGATTGCTCTTTTCAGTTGGTTCTTGGTACGAACTAAAACAGAAATATCCGGACAGTGAAATTGCTGTCTTTTATACTCTTCCGGCAACTCAATATTGACCCGGTCGGTATTTATAATTGTTTGGGGTTCGGAACAGAAAAACTGCTCCGCTTGCATCAAGATATTTCTACGGATTTCTTTTAAATGTCCTACCGGAATAAAAATCGAAGGCTCGATATCCATTTCCAGTTCTCGAATTTGGAAGGGAGTATCTCCGGTTTGACGGAGCGGTTTTTCAATCTCTTCCTTTTGGAGAGCTTTTTTCTCCGCTTTTTGCACCAAAGAACCGAATTGATGAAAGCAGTAATTGCTTTCTCCGGCTAATTTTAGCTGTAATTCCATGGGTTCCCCGATTTTGGCGGTGAATTTCATATCGATATTTGTTTTGTGGACGGGTTTTTCCCGAACAAAGGATAACTCAGACAATGTTTTGGCGTTGGTGAGTTTGCCGGTTTTGGGCTGTTCCGGAAAAATCATATCGCCGGATTTTCGTACAAAAAAGTAGCCGGAGCTGGTTTGTCCACGGGAAAAAACTTCATTCATTCGGGCGATGTCCTCGGGTGCAATCCGGTAGTCCTTACCGGAAAGAGCCAAGTCACGGTACTTGCGATAAGTGCTTACTACGGTATAGACATATTCCGGATTTTTCATTCTACCTTCGATTTTGAGAGAATGAATTCCGCTCTTCACAATAGCAGGTAAATGTTCCAGACTCATTTGATCTTTTAAGGACAGCAAGTAGCCTTCGCTTTTTCCTTTTTGATAAGGCAGACGACAAGGTTGGGCACATTTGCCGCGATTGGCGGAACGCTCCCCATAGGCGGCACTCATTTGGCATTGCCCTGAATAACAGTAGCAAAGTGCTCCGTGTACAAAGGTTTCCACTTCAATCGGTACCGCATCCATAATTTCACGGATTTCTTTCAAATTCAGCTCTCTGCTGAGAACCACCCGTTCAAATCCCAAATCAAAAAGTCTTTGTGCCCCTGCAATGCTATGCACGGTCATTTGTGTACTGGCATGTAAAACAAGGTGAGGAAAAAACCTTTTTAAAAAAAGATATGCTCCCATATCTTGTATGATAATCGCATCGATTTTGGCCATGGTTAAAGTTTCGCCAATTTCCTGCAATAATTTTAACTCATGATTTTTAATTAAGGTATTCAATGTGAAATAAGCCTTTGCCTCATGCTGATGTGCCAAGGCAACGGCTTTTATAATATCTTCTCTTTCAAAATTGCCCGCATAGGCTCTGGCGGACAATACTTTGCCTCCAAAATATACGGCATCCGCCTTTGCATGCAATGCAGCGTACAATGCTTCCATGGTACCGGCAGGTGCCAAAATTTCAGGAAACCCTTGCTTACCCATATTAACCTCTTGTTCTTTCTCTTAGTTCTTCCTTATTCGGCGTTCAGTAATTTAATATAATCTTCCAATTCCGCCTTGGTTTTCTCAATTTCTTTTTTCAAGTCTTCGTTTTCTTGCTTGAGTTCTTCCATTCTCTTTTTTGCTGATTCCGAGTTTACTCGTTCTTTAAATAAATCATCCACAATATTTATCGCCAACAGAATGGTTTGCATACGGCTGTTAAACTGCTTGATATCCGTTTGTTCCCTGAGTTCAACCATTTTATGATCCAAGTATTGGGCAACGGTTTGCATATATTCTTCACTCTCATTGCTGCTTAAAGTATAGTATTGACCTCCGATTAGTACCTTTGTTTGATTATTCATAGCAATCTCCTTTTTGATGAATATGTAATCGAAACCTTTTATGATACAATTATTGCAAAGATAGTAGTATTTTCAAATCATAGTGGATGGACAAGCGATAGCGTCAACATCCTTATCGCTTAAATTTTGTTGATAATGTGAACATAGGATTTTAGTTTGCGATAAGGGTTATCGGATTTCCAACCTAAAATCACACTGTTGTCCGGCAGTTTTTCGGGAATCTCCGAGGAATAGCTAATGGCTGTTTTCCGTGAAATTTCCATTAGAATCAACATCACAATCCGGGAAAATTCATCCTCTGATTCCGACAAATAGAAATGGCTGATTTTTTGGGAACACAGAGCCAAAAGCAAACTTTTGACACTGATGCGGACTCTGGTAATCATTTCCGAACATTCGACAATGTAGGCATATAATTTTTGGCTGCGAAAGGTCCTACCTTCCTCCGTCAATAAATATCTAGCCGAGTTATTGGAAGCCTTGCTAATCATTAAATATTGTTTTTCTTCTAAAGCTTTCAGCATGGAATTAATGGTTCCCAAAGAAACTCCCACCTCTTTGGCAATCGCTCTTTGGTTGATTTTTTCATTTTCCATAATAATATTTAATAATTTCAGTTCAACATCCACAATATTTCCCCCTATTCATTATCGAAAGCCAACTCTTCTTGGTATCTGGCATCCGATAAGCCTAAATGCTTATAACAAAACGGTGTGACACGTCTTCCTCTTGGCGTTCTTTGAAGGAGTCCTTGTTGCATCAAGTATGGTTCATAGACTTCCAAGATAGTGTCCGCTTCTTCTCCGATGGTGGCGGCAATGGTTTCCAGTCCAACCGGCCCGCCATTGTATTTTTCAATCATTCCCAATAATAATTTTCTATCGTTTTTATCCAAGCCCAACGGGTCTACATCCAAAATATCCAGTGATTCCTTGGCTACCTGTCCGGTGATGATACCCTTATATTTTACTTGTGCAAAGTCACGCACACGTTTGAGCAGACGATTGGCAATTCTTGGCGTTCCACGGCTTCTCAGAGCCAATTCTTTGGCTCCTTCTTCATCAATGGAAACATCAAAAACCTTTGCGGAACGAATGATGATTTCTTGCAAATCGGCTGTTTCATAAAATTCCAGTTTTTGAATAACACCAAATCTATCTCTAAGCGGAGAGGATAATAGTCCGATTCGAGTGGTTGCACCGACCAAAGTAAACTTCGGCAAGTCAATTCGAATGGATTTGGCTGAAGGGCCTTTTCCAATAAGAATATCAATGACAAAATCCTCCATACCGGGATAGAGAATTTCCTCTACTTGGCGATTCATACGATGGATTTCATCAATAAAAAGAATTTCGCCCTCTTTCAAACTGTTGAGGACGGCTGCCATATCTCCCGGACGTTCAATGGCAGGTCCTGAGGTAATGCGAATCGGTGCTTGCATTTCTTCGGCAATAATACCGGCTAAAGTGGTTTTTCCAAGTCCCGGAGGGCCGTATAAAAGGACATGGTCAAGGCTTTCTCTTCTGCTTTTGGCAGCTTCAATATACACCTTCATGGTTTCCTTTACCTTGGTTTGTCCGATATATTCTTCTATTTTCTTGGGACGAAGCGTACTGTCAAGGCCTCTGTCCTCTTCCATCAGATTTCCGGTGATAATACGGTCTTTCATTTTGTAGACTCCAATTCTATATATTTCGATATGGATGCATTCCTATGGTTAAAATAAACATTTAACAGGATTATAAGGATAAGTATCGCAATGCCAATTTTATCATATCTTCCAAGCTGTTTTCGTCGGATACTTTCTTTAGAGCAGAACTAGCTTCGGATACTGAATAGCCCAAGCCGACCAAAGCTTCCAATGCCTCCGAGCGTTTACTGGTATTGGTATTTTCCGCAAAAGAAATTGTATCACTGCCGCCGCTTGTAGAGAAGCTAGCTTTTAATTTATCCTGCAATTCAATGACCAGCTTAGAAGCCGTTTTTTTGCCAATGCCTTTGGCAGTAGAAATACTGTCTACATCATTGGATAAAATCGCAAAACGCAGCTGCTCGGGTGTCATTAAGGACAAAATAGCCAGTGCTCCCTTCGGGCCGATTCCGCTAACCGTAATCAGCATACGGAAGATATCCAAATCTTCTTTTGTCAAGAAACCGAAAAGCTTTAAGATGTCTTCACGAACATATAATTCGGTATAGATTTTCACTTCCTCGTTTTTGGCAGGAAGAGCAGGTAATACCGACAAAGGTACTTCTACCACATATCCGATACCGTTATTTTCTATTACAATCTCATTTTCGCCTTTGTGAACCAATTCACCTTTTATATAATGTATCATTTTGTATTCCTTTACATACTATTGTGTTCAAAATAAAAACGCAAGAATATTAACTTTTTATTTTGTATTTGATGTTTTTTTGAGTCTTTCGTTCAAAAGATGTACAGAAATTATACCATAAAGAAAAGTGAAAAACCAGTAAAATTTAAAAAACAATAAATATTCATTTACCGATCCTTGCTTCGTATAATGAGGCATCTTCCCTTTTTTAATGAAATCGTTGCCCCATCTCTAACAACTTCATTGCTCAAAAGAAGTGAGGCTTTCTCCTGAGAAATGGTGGCTTTCTCCAAGGAATATAAAAATCCATCTAAACTAAGCTCCACCAATGATTCGGAGAATGGTAAAATGCTTAAAAAAGGAAATTGGCTATTATATTGGAAGGATAATAGGCTCTCTCCCTGCATCGGGACAATGATATTGTCCCTGCCTCGATACGTCAGGTTGAGTTCTCGAATAAATTCGAAAGCAATCCATAAATTGCTCAGGCTGTGGTCGATTCGGCTACCGATTGCTCCCAATATTTCTACATTCGGTTTTTCTGAATGTTCCTGAAAGGCAGCAGCGGATTTTACTTCCATTTGGAGAGGACAAAATATCTGTTTCATTGGAGAAGACGAAATTTCTAGCGGCTGATAGTATTTTTTCCACTCTTGTTGTAGTCCGGAAAAACCGAAATGACATAATATAGTTATGGCTTTTAAAGCCAGATAGGTATCACTAAAATCTTTTTCGGCAGGAAATCGAAAGATTTCTGTTTTGCGGGCTTTCTCTATTTTCGACAATGATAAAGGAGAAATGGAGTCCAAATCACCTACTAAAATATCCGGAAAGAGATTTTGCTCCAGCAGTGCTTCCGCTCCGCTATCAGCTGCAATCCAAATGACATTCTGTAATTGTCTGACTTGCTCTAGTTCTTCCGGATAAACTTTTCCGCCGGAAACAATACAGTAAGTCAGGCTCATTCTTTGACTCCTTGGATTTTTTCAATGGCTTCGGCGACATTGGAAGCTCCAAATACAGCAGAGCCTGCCACTAAAATATCAGCTCCGGCTTCCGCAATCAGGGCTGCATTTTCAGTATTGACACCGCCGTCTACTTCAATATCATAGTGATAACCATACTCTTCACGTATTTTCTTTAATTCGGCAATTTTCTTCAAAGAAGAAGCAATAAATTTTTGTCCTCCGAATCCCGGATTGACAGACATGACCAGAACACGGTCTACTTCCGGCAATACTTCTTGCAAAGCCGATACCGGCGTGGCAGGATTGAAGGTGATTCCTGCTCTTTTTCCGAGCTCTTTGATTTGATGTATGGTGCGATGAATATGCGGATTGCCTTCAATGTGAACGGTAATGGTATCAGCACCTGCATTGGCAAAGTCCTCAATATATATTTCCGGCTGAACAATCATCAAATGAACATCCAGCGGCTTTTGAGTCAAAGGACGAATCTGCTTTACAATCATGGCACCGAAACTGATATTGGGAACGAATAAGCCATCCATAATATCGACATGGATTTCATCGCATCCTGCCAAGTCGATTTTCTGAATATCTTCTCCCAATCGGGTAAAATCAGCGGATAAAATTGATGGAGCTATTTTTCTCATATTCCAATCCTTTCTATGCTATCAAGATTATGAATCCGCAATCAACTTTGTATCTTGCAATTCAAATGCATGGTAGGCTATCTGTAGTTATTGTTTCGGGTTTGCTGCTCTTTTAATTGAAGATAGCTTTCGTAGCGACTTTTCCATATTTTCCCTTCTTGTACGGCAGCCTTGACAGCACATTTATTTTCTTTGTCATGTAAGCAATCCAGAAATTGACAGCCATCTGCATACGAAGAAAAGTCCGGAAAGTAGTGCTTGATTTCACGAGAATTCAAATCCGACAATTCCAGAGTTGTAAAACCCGGTGTATCAACAATAAAGCTTTCCTCGTCAAGAGGAATCAAATTGACATGTCTGGTAGTGTGTTTTCCTCTACCTATTTTTTCACTGACTCCTCCCACTTCCATTTGGATTTCTTTTTGCCATAAGTTTACCAAGGTGGATTTTCCGGTTCCGGATGGACCGGCCAGTGCCGTTGTTTTCCCATGAAGTAATTTCCGCAGGCTACTTAAATCTGAGTGATGAGCGGAAAAGAAAAAAACGGAATATCCAATGTTGCGATAATTCTCCGCTTCCGGAATCGCAGAATTGTCCAAATCGGATTTATTGAATCCAATGATGACAGGCAGACCTTTGTGCTCCAGCATGACCAGAAAGCGGTCCAAAAGGTTAAAATTGGGCTTTGGACTTTCCAGTGCAAATAACAGCAGAATTTGGTCGATATTGGAAACAGCAGGACGAATGAGTTCGTTTTTTCGTGGGTAAATTTTGGTGATAAAACCCTTTCCCTTTTCACCGGAAGGCTCAATATCCACGTCATCTCCTACCAGAAGACTTTCTTTGGTTTTGCGAAATAAGCCTCTGGCTTTGCATTCTATAATTTCAGTTGGCGTTTGCACATAATAAAAGCCGCCGATTCCTTTGATTATTTTTCCTTTCATACTATTCCTCGGTAAAAATGATTTGTCTGGTGTATTGTTTTACTCCATCCAAATATACAGTAATAATAGCGGTTCCGGTGCCTTCCTCCGATAAAATCAGTGGGAATTGGTCGGCATTGACTTCCTGATCAAAAATAACCTTTTCTGCATTGTCTTTGGTCAGAGTGACTTTGACCGTGCCGGTTTCCTGAGTGGAGTCAAACAAAGGATTGATACGAATTTCCACTTTCTTTTGGACAAATTCTTTGCCTAGGCTGACATAGATGTCAATATCAGAGCCTTTAACCACCTTACTTTTTGGAGCGATGCTCATCCGAAAGACTTTGCCTTTTTCGACTTGATCGTTGTAATTCTCAATTACATTGACAATGAATCCCTGTTCCGTCAATTTGGCCGCCGCTTCTTGCTTGGATAAATTGATCACATCATTGACTTCGACCACTTCCACCTCCGCTCCCTTACTGACATAAATGGTCACGATACTGCCCTTAGGAAGGAGACTGTCCGGAGCCGGAGATTGGCGAAAGACATTGCCGATAGCCGCTTCGGAATTGTTTTCGAATATTTTTTCTACGACAAAACCAAGCTCCAAAAGTTTTTTCTCGGCTTCTGTATAACTGAAATTAGTGACATCCATCATCGGCTTTTCTTCGACACCTTTACTGACAATAATACTGACAACGTTTGATTTATCAATATTTTCATTGGCAGGAATGCTTTGCTCGATGATATAGCCCTTGGTGATGGTATCATGATATACATAACCTTCAATTTCATATTTTAAGTCCGGATAACGCTCCCCTAATTCTTCGACATTTTGATTGAACAGATTCGGCACTTGCAGCATTTGAGGCAACCATTTATTAATATTCGCCGGTATAATCAAAACAGCGAGGATTATAGCTACCACCAAAGCACTGATAATGGCTCCTGCTTTAATCATTTTTTCGTAGGGATCTTTTTCGCCGCCATAATCCTGAAATTCTTTCTGACTCCAAATTTGTTTGATATCATTTTTGGGAATTTTCAGGGTTTGGTTGGAATCCTGATGACTGTACTCAATAACTTCTTCCGGATGCTGATAGGCTGCTTTCAAGTCAACCAGCATATCTTTTGCCGTAGAATAGCGATTGATCACTTTCTTTTCGGTTGCTCTCTTGATAATGGTTTCAAAATTACGGCTGATTTTCGGATTCTTATCACAAATACTTGGAATGGTGCCGTCAATGTGCATCAAAGCAATATTGACGGGATTATCTCCATTATACGGAACTTCTCCGGTTGCCATTTCATACATGGTAATGCCGAGGGAATATAAATCACTGCATTCTTTTTGGACAATTCCTCGCACCTGTTCCGGTGACACATAATGGACGGAACCGGTCAGGGCCTCGTTCATATCAATGGTTTTATCTGTGATAATATGAGCGATTCCAAAGTCCATGACTTTTATTTTATTGTTTTTGGTCCAGAAAATATTTTGCGGCTTAATATCTCGGTGAATAATATGGTTACTGTGTGCATGAGAAAGAGCCGCCAATACACTGGAAGCCACCAGATAAATTTGAGCTTCGGTCAGAACACCGGATTCTTTGATGACCTTTTTTAAGGTTCTGCCTTCCAAGTATTCCATCACAATATAGTGAAAGTCTTCCTCATCACCGACATCATAAACAGCTACAATATTCGGATGTGACAAACCTGCCGCAGCTTGAGCTTCTACTTTGAAACGTTTTACCAGATTTTCATCTTCACATAATTCCGATTTTAAGATTTTGATGGCAACAAAACGATTTAGCTTATGACATCTGGCTTTGTAGACATCCGACATACCGCCTGTGCCGATTTTCTTGATTATTTCATAACGATTATTAATTAAGTCACCTTTGTTTAACATAAGTTATCCTCTCTTTCGGTCGGATTACTTACAAGCAAAATAGTGATATTATCGGTACTTTGGTTGGCAAGTGCTTCTTTTAGTAAATCATTCGCCAATTCTTCCAAACTTTTTTCTTGCTTTAAAATTTCTTGCATTTCACTTCTTCTCAAAAAATTGCTCAAGCCGTCGGTACAAAGCAGCAGGATGTCGTTTTCTTTTGCTTCGACCTGATAGATATCTGCATCAATTTCATGTTCCATACCGATAGCTTTGCTGATTAGATTTCGGTTTTCATGATGATAAGCTTCTTCTTCTGTGATAACACCCAATTCTTGAAGTTCTTGAACCGGTGAATGATCCTTGGTAATTCTCTTTAGCTCACCATCCCGTAAAAGATAAGCCCTGCTGTCGCCGATATTTGCAATCAAATATTGGTTTTCAAGTACAGATAAGGCAACCAGAGTGGTTCCCATTTCATAACAATTATTGTTTTTTTGTCCGTATTCAAATACGCTTTTATTGGCTTCTAAGTACGCCTCTTTTAAGAGTTGTCCAAGGTTTGGCTGAATGGTTTCCAGACAATAACGGACAACCGAGTCGATTGCCATACGGGAGGCCACTTCTCCGGCCTTGTGTCCGCCCAAACCATCTGCTACCATAAACAAATTAGGTAAGTCACCTACTTGTTCTTTGGTGAAAAAATAATCATCTTCATTAATTTTACGCCCGTTACCGATATCGGTGATTGCTATTACTTGCATATTTCTTCCTCTTTTTTCCTGAGCTGACCACATGCAGCATCAATATTTTTACCTAGTGTTCTTCGTAAAGAAACGGGAATACCTGCTTTTTCAATGGAATTCTTAAAACTATATTGTCTGGCCTTATCGGGAGCCTTTTGTGTCCGCTCCACTACTGGATTGATAGGAATCAGATTGACATGACACAAAAGTCCCTGACAAAAATGTATCAAAGCTTCCGCATCGGAAATCAAATCAGTTTGATTTTCAATCAGGCCATATTCAAATGTCAGTCTGCGATTGGTTTTCTCTACATAATAAAGACATGCCTCTCTTAATTGCTCCAGATTGTATTTACGGGCAATCGGCATGATGGCTGCCCTTTTTTCTTGGGTCGCTTGGTGAAGACTGATAGCCAGATTGACTTGCAGCTCTTTATCTGCAAAGTCTTTGATTTTATCGACCAAACCACAGGTTGAGACTGTAATATGTCTTGCACCTAAATTTCTGCCTTTCGGATGATTGATAATTTCAATGAAGCGCAGTAATTCCTCGTAATTGTCAAACGGCTCCCCCATTCCCATAACAACTACGGAATGAATCGGGCCATAGCGTCTTTCTAATTCATAGATTTGTAAAAGCATTTCTGCGGCGGATAAATGACGAGTCAAACCGCCCAAAGTGGAAGCACAAAAAGTACAGCCCATGCGGCATCCGACCTGTGAAGAAATACATACGGAATGTCCATGCTCATAAACCATCCGAACGGTTTCGGCATATTGTCTGTCGTCAAAGCGATAGAGCATTTTCTGGGTGCCGTCTTCTTCGTCAAGTTGCTCCCGAATAACTTCAATTTGAGGGATGTAGCAAAGCGTTTCCAATTTCTCTCGAAAAGGCTTTGAAAGATTGCTCATTTCCTCAATGAAAACAATCTTTTTTTGATGCAGCCATTCAAAAATTTGAGTGGCACGAAACTTTTTTTCGCCGATTTCCAAGATAAATGCTTCTAATTCTTGCAGTGTTAAGTTTAATAAATTTATTTTTTTTGTATTCATAGTGATTCAATCTTTTTCTTTTGTTTTCAATAATTTTGCAATAAAAAATCCATGCAAGCGGTAAGGCATAATTTGCAGCATACCGTCTTGCCAAAGGAGTTCTCCGTTTTCAGCCATTTTTTTGGCACTTTGAGTTTGGAAGATTGCCTCTTTTTGCAGGTTGCAAAGCTCAAATTCCGGATGTTTTGATAAAAAGTCTTGAACATTATCGCTATTTTCCCTGTGCAGCAATGTGCATGTAGTATAAAACAGTGCACCGCCTGTTTTCACATAGTTTGCCGCTTGCTCTAAGATATTTTTCTGTATTTTTTGCAGCTGTAAAACTGCTTCATCGACTACTCGATATTTGATTTCCGGCTTTGCAGAAATCACTCCCAGACCGGAGCAAGGTGCATCTACAAGCACTGTATCAGCTTTTTCTGATTTTCGATGGTCATAAAGAGCGGCATCCTGGACGGTGGTTTGGATATTTTTCAGCTGCAATCTTTTAATGTTTTCTTCTATTTTTTTGGTTTTGATTTCACTGATGTCAGAGGCGATAATTCTGGCATCCGGTAATAAACTTGCCAAATGAGTGGATTTACCGCCGGGAGCGGCACATAAGTCATAGATTAATTTCGGTTTATCTTGTGCTGCTAAATACCCTACCAGCATAGAGGATTCATCTTGAACCTGCAAATATCCTTTTTGAAAAGCTGGCTGCTCTTCAATATTTCCTTGAAAAGAATGAACATTTTGAAAAAAGATGCCTCCGGCAGGATATTTTTCATTCCACTTCTTGATTTCCTCAGCCGCTTCAGGCGAAGGTATATGTAGCCTTACATTGATTGGCTTTTCGGATAAGGATGACTTCAAAATTTTCTTCAGTTGTGCCTCTGTGTAGTCTTTTCTTAAAAGCTCGATGAATGCCTGAGGAGCGGAATAAGCTTTTTCCCAATCGCCCACCTTTTCTAATCGGCTCAACTCTTGGCGGATTGCTTCTTTTTCTTTGGCAATTTTATTCAATACTGCATTGACAAAGGCTACGGCTTTCCACTGCTTTTGTTTTTTGACCAAATTGACCGCTTCATTGACCACAGAATAATCCGGCACTTTATCCATATATATCAGCTGGTAAACGGAAAGACGCAAAATAATCAGAACATCTTCCTGAATCTTTTTTAAACGAATGTTGGAGGCCTGCCGAATCAAGTAGTCCAAAGTAATTTGTCGTTCCAGAGTGCCGTGGACAATTTTTTTGATAAAAGCTTTTTGCACATTATTTAAATGGGAATACTCTGATACTTTTTTCAAATAAACGGTCTTACTGAAATGCTTTTCGTCACATTCTCGCAAGATTTCAAGTGCAATTTCTCTTTCCTTTTTTATCATTTTTTTTGATTCCTTTGCATAAATAACTCAACGTTCCCACAGCTTTTTAACTCAACTTTCC
>JAUMXK010000112.1 GCA_030535295.1 Eubacteriales bacterium
CAACCTAAGTTCCAGTCAGACCTTAAACCTAGAACTTACTTTGGGAATTAACTTGAATCCAAAGAGGAGCCGATGAGGATTTTTTTTCTGGAACTTAGCGTGTTTTTATGATAAAATAAAGGGAAAGCGGCTCAAAAGGATTCCGCAATACGGAGATCATCTGCCAAAGAGGTGGATAGGAATTCGAAAGAGTCAGAAAGAAAATAGATGTAAAGAGAGGGTGCACATGAATATTCAACAGAAATTGGTTGCCGAGTTCGGATTGAAGGATTGGCAGGTTGAAAACACTTTAAAATTAATTGAAGAAGGAAATACCATTCCTTTTATTGCACGTTATCGGAAAGAACTCACAGGAGCACTGAGTGATGATGTTCTTCGGGAATTGCATCAGCGTTTGACTTACTTGCAAGGCCTAGAGGAAAGAAAAGAGCAGGTCATCCATTTGATTGATGAGCAGGGAAAGCTGACGGAGGAGCTCAAAACAGCGATTTTGAAAGCGGAAACCCTGGTCGAAGTCGAAGACTTATATTTACCGTACAAACAAAAAAGAAGAACCAAAGCCACCATCGCAAAAGAAAAGGGATTGGAGCCTTTGGCACTTAGTCTTTTGGAGGGTAAAGGAAATGCCGAGCTTATGGCAGAGAGCTATTTAAATGAAGAAATGGAAGTAAGGACAACGGCGGAAGCTCTCCAAGGTGCCAGAGATATTATTGCGGAAATGGTATCGGAAGATTCAGCTGCCAGAAAATATATTCGTAATTATTTTGCCCGTTTTGGAAAGATTGTTTCCAAAGCTAAGACAGAAGAACTTGGAGTGTATGAGAACTATGGCGATTACAGTGAGTTTTTGTCGGGCATCGCAGGGCATAGAGTGCTTGCCATCAATCGAGGAGAAAAAGAAAAAATCCTAACCGTCAAAGTGGATGGCGAGCATGAACAAACGATTCGCTACTTGAATAAACAATGGGTGAAAATGGAAGAAGCAAGTTGTGTGGCACAACTGGAAATTGCTATTGAGGACAGCTATAAGAGATTGCTTTTCCCTTCAATTGAAAGAGAAATTCGCTCTGCTTTTACCGAAAAAGCGGAAGAAGGAGCGATAAAGGTCTTTGCCAAGAATTTAGAGCAGCTTTTGATGCAAGCACCGATTGCCGGGCATGTAGTGGTGGCACTGGATCCGGCTTTTCGTACCGGTGTCAAGACAGCAGTGATTGACGAATATGGCAAGGTGCTTGATACTGCCGTTATCTACCCGACACCACCACAATCCAAAGTAAAAGAGGCAAAAGTGACTTTGAAGAAATTGATTGACAAGCATAAAGCGACTTTGATTGCCATTGGTAATGGAACAGCTTCCAGAGAAACGGAAAGTTTTGTGGTAGAGCTGATTGGGGAATTACCGCAAAAGGTACAATATGTTATTGTCAATGAGGCAGGTGCTTCCGTTTATTCTGCCTCTAAGCTGGGCAGCGAAGAGTTTCCGGATTATGATGTGGCGCTGCGTAGTGCGGTTTCCATTGGCAGAAGATTACAAGATCCGTTGGCAGAGCTGGTGAAAATCGAGCCGAAGGCTATCGGAGTCGGACAATATCAGCATGATATGAACCAAAAGACTTTGGGCGAAACATTGTTTGGTGTGGTAGAAGATGCCGTGAATAAGGTCGGTGTCAATGTTAATACCGCTTCAGCACCTCTTTTATCTTATATTTCGGGTATTTCCTCGAAAGTAGCCAAGAACATTGTAGCGTATCGAGAAGAAAAGGGAAAATATCAAAACAGAAAAGAATTATTGAAAGTAAGCGGACTGGGCAACAAGAGTTTTGAGCAGGCAGCCGGCTTTTTAAGAGTGCCGGACAGTGAAGAAGCACTTGACAATACCGGAGTCCATCCGGAAAGCTATGATGCTACTCATAAATTGCTGGAACATTTGCAAATTGGGGATATTCGTAAGGAATTTGCCTCCTTCCGGGAAAAACGTAAAAAAATAAAGGATATGACCGCTCTAGCCAAAGAATTGGGTGTCGGTGAAATGACCTTGGTTGATATTTTCAAAGAGCTGGAAAAGCCGGGAAGAGATCCGAGAGAAGATATGCCAGCCCCGATATTAAGGCAGGATGTTCTGGAGATTTCGGACTTAAAAGAGGGTATGGTCTTAAAAGGAACCGTTCGCAATGTTATTGATTTCGGAGCTTTTGTAGATATCGGAGTCCATCAGGACGGCTTGGTACACATTTCGCAAATGTCCAAGAAATTTATTAAGCATCCATTGGAGGTAGTATCTGTGAATGATGTGGTGGAAGTTAAGGTGTTGTCGGCAGATGCCAAGACAAAGCGTATTTCCCTCACGATGCTGATGGATTAAGTAGATTTTGAGCTTGAAAGGGAGTCGAGATGAATAATGAGTGGAAGGCGGAGGTAAAACTGACCGTCAAGGATATATTTATTTTTTTGCTGCGTCATAGTTTTTCAACTTGGCAAGGCAAGGTGACATGGCTTTTGGGTGTACTGGCTTTGATTGGTGCACCGGTCATTATGCTCTACGGAAAGGATAATTTCAGTGCTTTTGTATTTCTGGTGGTAGCTTTTATTTATTTGGTGATATCACCTTTATCCTTGTATAGTAATGCGAAAAGACAAATGATTTCCAATTCCGTCTTTAAAAACAGGATTGTTTTCCGTTTTCGGGATGATTTGATTCATGTCACACAGTATACTGGCGAAGTGGAATTGTTTTGGCATCAAATCGAAAAGATTGATATCACAGCAAAATATTTTTATCTTTATGTCAATGATAAGCAGGCTTTTATTGTGCCGAAAGATGCCTTTGCATCCGGCACACTGGAAGGTGTAGCGACTTTGATGGAAAAGAAGAAGGCTTTCCGTAAAGCGCCGAAGGTTTCCCGCAGGTCGGAAAGAAAAAATAAAAGTAAAATGGTAGTGAGTGAAGTAAAATCTATTTTGACTCCGGAGGCTAAGAGGGAACTGGACTTAAAACTGGAGCAGGAAAAGAATGAGAAACAGGTGAAAAAAGCCAAAGCAAATAAGAAAAATAAGAAGAAGTAAGAGCGAGAAGAACATGGAAATAATCGAAACAAGAACCAGTGAAGAAACGTTTCAACTGGGAAAGAAATTGGGAGAAACCGCCCAGAGAGGAGATATCTACGCTTTGGTCGGTGACTTAGGTGTAGGAAAAACTGTTTTTAGTAAAGGGTTTGCAGAAGGTCTGGCAATTGACGAGGTCATTTCTTCTCCTACTTTTACTTTAATTAATGAATATCAGGGTGGCAGACTGCCGCTGTATCATTTCGATATTTATCGCATTGAAGAAGCGGAGGAGTTGGATGCCATCGGTTTTCAGGATTATATCTACGGAAACGGGGTGTGTCTGGTGGAATGGGCAAACCGAATTCCGGAGATTTTCCCGGAACATACGGTTTGGATAAAGATTGAAAAGGACTATATGCAGGAGGATTATCGAAAGGTCAGCGTAGCCCGGCAACCGGCGGAGATTTAAATTTTCCGGTGGAAAGAGTAGAAAGGCTGAATAACAAGGGAGTAAATATACTTGTTATTCAGCCTTTGCGTATTCTATTGTTGTTTCAGTCTTATTTTTCTATATCGTAAGGCCAGTCGTTGATGCCACCGAAGTCATAAATGTTTTTATAGCCAAGAGAAAGCAGAATTTGAGAGGCCGCCTCGCTGCGTCTACCACTACGGCAGTAAAGCAGAAGAGTAGTCTCTTTATTTGCAAGAGTGGTTTCCGCTTTGTCCTGAATGCTATCCAAAGGCAGTGAGAGTGCATTTGGCACATGACCTTGCTGATATTCTTCAATCGTACGGACATCCACTACGATGACTTCTTGGTTATCCATCATTTTTTTTGCTTCTTCAGCGCTGATTTTTTGATAAATAGCTTCGGCTGAGTCTTGCTCATTTTTTTCCTTTGTATTTTCTGCACCGGAATTGTCGTTTGGAGCACTTTCAGCGTTTTGCGCTTCTTGGGATGAAGTCGTATTATCAGGGGTTTGATTCTTTTCCTGTGCATTGCTGCATGCAGCAAGAAAAATAGTTACTAGTAATAATAAATAGATTTTGTTCATATGTATTCTTTGATAAATTTATTATCTTCCTTTCTTTTTGTTTTAAGGGTTAGTCTTAGCAAAGCTAAAATTTCTTTTTGAAAGCTTTCAGGACAGTGCCGCAAACACAAACCGCAATTCCTGAAACTGTTCGTTAGTATATCATAAATGAGAAAGAAATTCCATTAAAAATAAAAGAGAAATTAGAAGTTATCTGGCTGACATCTAGTTTTTGCAGAAGGTCATAGTGCCCGAGCGACAAAAGTTTGCGAAGCAAACTTTGAAAGACGAGGGTACGAAAGCGAGCCTGCGAGCGATGAGCTTCCGCAAAAACTGTCAGAAAGATAGCTTAGAAGTTATCTGGCTGACATCTAGTTTTTGCAGAAGGTCATAGTGCCCGAGC
>JAUMXK010000023.1:0-16674 GCA_030535295.1 Eubacteriales bacterium
CAATGCTATTATATACGCAAGAACAGCTGTTTGATATTGCCCTGGCAGAGAAATACAAAGACGGACTGGAGCGTGGACTGGAGCAAGGCTTGGAACAGGGCTTGGCAAAGGGGATAGAACAAAGTTGCTATAAGATTGCAGGTGATTTAAAAAAAGCAGAGATACCTCTATCTATCATTGTAAGTTGTACCGGTTTAACCGAAGAAGAAATTGCAAAACTATAACAAAAAAACAGTAGCAGGAATTTTAGATTCTGCTACTGTTTTACTGTTCAAACAAAACTTTGAAGTGCACAAGCATAAATGAATGCGACCGTGAAGTCGGCATATTCATTTTGCAGCACTTCACCGTCAGACAGAAATTACTTTCCTTGAATCAAGGATGCAAAACTGGCCTTGGTATAATTCCTGCCTGCTTCCGTTAAAATCAATTGATTATTCTCTTTCACCAAAAAGCCCTTGCCGATAAGATTGGCTGCTCTGGCTTCAATCTTGGATTCCTTCCAGTTCAAATGCTTAGAAATCGTCGCAATACCGTTCTCGATATGTGCCCTCTCACTCTCCTCATGACGGAAAATGTGAAAAAGCATCGTCAAATCTGCAAAGTCCTTTTCCTGCTGCTTTCTTCTGCGTGCTATCGCTACCAAGCCATTCTCCTTACCAAAGGCAAAAACCAAAAGGAAAGTAAGTCCGGTAACCACCGCCATCATGCCGGAAATCGACACATCAATCCACATCGCAAGCCAAAAACCGATAATCGCATTCAAAGCACCAATTAAAATACTAAGAACAATTAACTTCTTGATATCATTACTCAGCAAATATGCGGTAGCGGCAGGCCCAATCATAAAAGCAATTACCAGCACCGATCCGACCGCTTCAAAAGCACCGACTGCCGTAATTGACACAATCGTCATCAGAGCATAATGCATAAATACCGGTGCAAAGCCCAATGCCGTAGCCAAGCCCGCATCAAAGGTCGTCAATTTCAATTCCTTGAAAAACAATGTCACAAAGACCAAATTGATAACTAAAATCGTACCCATCGTATACAATGCTCTTGGCCCCAAATCACTGCCGCCAATCACCAAACGATAAGACGGAGCAAATACCAGTTCACCCAAAAGCACACAACGTACATCGAGATGGACATTCCTTGCCATCATAGAAATTAGCACAATGGCAATACTAAACAAAAACGGAAACACAATGCCAATTGCAGAATCCTCGGACATCTGCTTTGTTTGATTGAGTACCTCCGTAAAATAAACTGTAAAAATCCCCATAAAAGCCGCTCCTGCAATCAACAGCGGCGAGCCCAAATCATGAGTAATAAAAAAGGCAAACACAATCCCCAAAAGCACTGTATGACTGATGGCATCCGTCATCATTGACATCTGTCTCAAAATCAGAAACACTCCGGGAATAGCACAAGCAGCAACAACAACGACGGCGATTAATTGTATCTCAAAGTAAACCATTTTCGCCCTCCTTTAATATTCCATTTTCCGCTAAATGCTTTTTGCCCGCATCTGTGATGGTATAATAGCCCTCTTTTTCACGCATGGCAAATCCGGATTCCGACAACTTATCCAAAACCTTGATAAAATGTTTCTCCGTCTTTTTATTTCTCTCCATACAAATCGCTTCGACCGAGTGTGCATAAGGTTCCTCATGCTGCAAAGACAAATAATACAAATTCATCAAAATCTTATCCCTGCCAATGCTCTTGATATTCTTCTGATGTCTAATCTCCCGCCAGAGCAATCCCCGGTTGGGAGCAAAAATCAAACTAAACAACACAAAAACACTCAAAACCAATACAATCGCAGGTCCTGTAGGCATGTTGCGAATCGAAGAACTGATTAAAGTTCCGACAAAACCGGAAACCCCTCCGAAAAATGCCGCCAAAACCACCATGACAGACAATCTGTCCGTCCATTGTCTGGCTCCAACCGCCGGAGAAACCAGCATCGCACTCATCAAAATAACACCTACTGTCTGTAAACCGGAAACCACCGCCAAAACAGTCATAACCGAAAGCAAAAAGCCAATTTTACGAGTAGAAAATCCCAAACTCTCTGCATATTCCGGATTGAAAACATAAAGTTTCAGTTCCTTCCAGAATAAAGCAATCAGGAAAATCAACAAAATTCCTATAAATAACAACTGATATACTTCCCGTTTCAGCATTGTCGAAGCTTGCCCGAAAATAAATTTCTCCATGCCGGCCTGATTGGAATTGGGAATCCTTTGAATATACGTCATCAACACCAAACCCAAACCAAAAAATGCCGATAAAATAATAGCCAGAGCGGAATCAAATTTTATTTTCGAATACTTCACAACCGATTTGACAATACTCATAGACAGCAAACCGGCAAGTAAAGCCCCCAATAAAAAAAGATTCAAGTCCTTTGCACCAAAAACGATAAATGCAAGGCAAATCCCCGGCAGAGCCGCATGGGAGATAGCATCCCCCACCAAGGACTCCTTTTTTAATACAATAAAGCAACCCAGGACACCGGAAGAAACACCCAATAAAGTAGCTCCCAGCGAAACAATCTGTGTGGTATAATCGGATAATAAATGAATCATATTTACTCCTTTATCGCCACACCGGAAGTGCGATAGGTTTTCTTCAAATTCTCCTCGGTAAACACTTCTGCGGTTGGGCCGCTGGCAATCAATTGTGTGTTTAAAAGAGTTACCCAGTCAAAATATTCCGGAACCGTCTGCAAGTCATGATGAACCACAACCACGGTTTTTCCGTTATCCCTTAATGCTTTCAAAATATCAATTACCGCTTTTTCCGTTCTGGCATCCACACCCTGCAACGGTTCATCCATAAAATAAATATCCGCATTTTGCACCAAGGCTCTAGCCAAAAATACCCTCTGCTGCTGGCCGCCCGATAATTGGCTGATTTGTCTGCTTTTAAACTCCAGCATTCCCACCTTGTCCAAAGCCTCCAAAGCCATCTTCTTATCTTCCTTGCTAATTCTTCGAATCCAGCCGGCAGAACCATATCTTCCCATACAAACAACATCCAGAACCGTAGTCGGAAAATCCCAATCCACGCTACCTCTTTGAGGAACATAGCCAATTCGTTTCCGTTCACTGCGGTATGGTTTCTTCCAAAACAAAGCAGTGCCCGAAACCGGTTTAATCAAACCCAACATCGCTTTGATTAAAGTAGATTTTCCCGCACCGTTCGGACCGACAATAGCCATCAAAACTCCCTCAGGCACATGAAAGTCAATATCCCACAAAACAGGCTTTACATGATACGCAACCGTCATATCCTCGACATTGATTACATAATTGATATCCTTCTTCATATTTAGCCTTCTTCCTAACTCAACTTTCCCACAAGCTTTCTGACTCCATCCCCTCTAACGAGCAGGCATACAATCAAAAATCAGTTCCAAGGAACACGGGAAAGTCGAGTCTATCATTTATTCTTATTTCAAAGCACCTACGATAATATCAATATTCTTCTTGAACATCCCAAGATAGGTTCCGTCCTCGCCTTCACCTAAGGAGTCCGAATACAGCTCACCGCCGATTTCCACTGTAAAGCCCTTTGCTTTTACCGCTTCCTGCAATGCTTCAATATTCTTTCTCGGAACGGATGACTCTACGAAAATTGCCTTAATCTTGTTTTCCACGATATAATTTGCCAACTCGGTAACATCGGAAGTAGCCGCTTCGGACTCCGTAGAAATTCCTTGTAAGCCCATTACTTCAAATCCATATTCCTTACCGAAATAGTTGAAAGCATCATGTGCGGTAATCAAAACTCTGGCAGGTTCTGCAACTTTTTGCACTTCTTCTCTGATGTATTTATCCAATGCATCCAATTCTTTGATATAAGCTTCATAATTCGCTTCAAAATACGCCTTGTCTTTTTCACTAAGCTTAATATAAGTGTCTGTCACATTACGAGCTGCCAATTTCCAATTCGGAACACTGAACCAAATATGAGGATCATGTGGAGATTCATCAAAAGAAAGCAATGCTTCTTCCGGAATGGCAAGTCCGACTTCCGCTACCAACTTCTTAGATTCATTCAACTTGGAAAACACTTCTCCCATTTGACCTTCTAAATGTAAACCGTTGATTACTACCATGTCTGCAGATTGCAGTTTGGTAATATCGCCGGCAGTCGGTTGATATAAATGAGGGTCAACACCCGCTTGCATCAATCCCGTCACTTCCGCTTTGTCACCGCCAATCACTTTAGCTAGATCAGTCAGCATGGTCGAAGTCGCCATTACATTGAATTTCTTATCTCCGCTTTGGCTACCTTGGTTTGTGCTTTGACAAGCCGATAAACCGATTACCAAAATCAAAGTCAAAGCCAATAACCATTTTTTGCTCATGAATTGTTTCATTTCCATAAATTTCATTTTCTTTTTCATTTTCATACTTTTCTTTACCTGACAAGATAAAGAATTCCTCCTTTTTCTAATTGATAATGAATATCATTATCATAAAACTTTCTTTTTCTCTTGTCAAGTATTTTTGAAATTTTTTTGAAAAAAATTTTTTTACGGAAAACTTTTTATGGAAATTCGGACTATCAAATCGAAGCAAATCCGCTTCTAAGAACCATTCTGCGAATCCGAGCGGCATACATGGCACTTGCTTTTAGCTTTCTGAGCAGAAGATTACCCTTTAATTTTTGTGCTCTACGGGCATAGTCTTCGGCATGGCGATTGCAACCTTTTCTTCGAATCGCCTCAGCCAGCATTCTTGCTGTTCGAAAAGCATAACTAAAGCCTTCGGATGAGCTGGGACTGATAAAGCCTCCCGCCTCTCCGATAAAAGCAATTCGATTGTTTCCTGTCACAATGCTTTGCATATCCGGACGAATAATTTCACAACCTTCTCTATGAATTCTCTTTCCAAAACGAAGTCCCTTTGCCTCCAGCTTTTCTTTTAACTTCATAAATCTTTGATTTGGGCTGCCCGGCGTTTTATCCAAATCAAAGGCTGCACCCAGGACAATCGCATCTGCCTTGGGAATCAACCAAGAATAATAGTCCGTAATCTCTTCGTCAATAATCGCAGCATAATTATTTATCTTTCCAATATTCTCATACCATTCCTGAATCGAAACATATTTATTGCGGTCTATTCCCGGATAAAGCCTTTTGCGAAATAAAGAGCTGGCTCCATCCGCCGCCACCACCATCTTGCAGGTAATGGCCTTTTCTTTGTTACAAGTCCTGTCTTTGACAATTAGCTCCACTCCGTTTTGGCAACGGTGAAAATCCTTGACATAGGTATTTCCTCTCCGCTCTACTCCCTCCGGAATCAGGCTGATAAGCCAATTTTCAAATTTGGCTCTGTCCATATTATAATAATGTTTTTGATATTTTCTTTCAATCGGATAGTTCAAATCCATAACTCTAAGGGCAAATGTCTGCGGCTCAATTAAAAGCTCTGTCGGGAGATTCAATCCCATTTCCGCCATTACCTTTTGTGCACTCTCTGACAAAAGTGCTCCACAGCATTTCATTTTTTTGCGATCAATTTCTTGATTTAAAGGCTTTTTATCTATCACCAAAATACGATAATTCTGCGGCAGGCATCTGGCTAAGGTTGCCCCCGCCGGTCCTGCTCCCACTATTATGATATCATAATCTGCTGTCTTTTTCTTTGTTCTCATCTTATCCTCTTAACTCAACTTTCCCACAGTCTTTTTTGACCCTATCCCGCTCTATAGAGCGGGCACATGGGTTCTCCGCTATCGCGATTTACTCCGCAATCGCTGTCGCGGCAGATGCTTTCGCAACTTGCTTTGCAAGATTGCTTTCGTTCCCACCCATTTAACGTGCCCTGTCGAAAAACTTCGTTTTTCTGCCCGGGTGGGCAACCTACCTAAAAAAGACTGTTCCAAGGAACGTGAGAAAGTTGAGTTGTTAACTTGTTCATTAATACCGTATTTAGTATACCACCATTTAAAAAATAATCAATCTCAATTTCATTATCCAGCCTGCTCTTGACCAAAAATTCACGCTCACTACCATCTTTTTTCTTTGTCTTGACCGTAAAAATTTGATTGACTTGCCAGTTTCCAGCCTTGCATAAGGTAAAGTCTTCCTCTCCTGTCAGTCCTAAGCTGTCTGCCGACTGGCCGTCTGCAAATTCCAAAGGCAAAATGCCCATTCCCAAAAGATTACTTCGATGAATACGCTCAAAACTTTCGGCAATCACCGCTTTAATTCCCAGAAGCATCGGCCCTTTGGCGGCCCAATCTCTACTGCTGCCGGTACCATACTCCTTACCTGCAATGACAAGTAAATCCTTCTTTTCTTTTCGGTACTGAGCAGCAGCCTCATAAATCGACAACAACTCTCCATCTTTCATTGTATAGCCGCCTACCTTTCCCCCTGCCATCTTATTTTTCAGACGAATATTGGCAAAGGTGCCTCGCATCATGACTTCATGATTTCCTCTTCGAGAACCGTAAGAATTAAAATCCTTACTTTCCACTTCATTTTCCTTTAGATACGTCGCTGCCGGACTACTAAGAGCAATGTTTCCGGCCGGAGAAATGTGGTCGGTTGTCACCGAATCTCCAAAGATTCCCAAGACTTTCGCATTTTCCAAAAATAAAGGGGAATCTTCCGTATCTTTCTTCCTGCCTTGATTTTGAATCAATTCCTCAAAATAATTTGGCAAGCGAACATAAGTAGAAGTTTCTTCCCACTCATACAATGTCGAACTTTCTCCCGACAACTCTTCCCATTGCTCCAAAAAGATATTTTCATTATCCCGAAACACTTCCGGACGGACATAACTTTCAATTGCTTTTTGGATTTCTTCATTGCTTGGACATAGTTCAGAAAAATACACCTCTTTCCCTTCCCTGTCAAAGCCAATCGGCTCTTTGGCAAGGTCAATATCTATTCGTCCGGAAAGGGCAAAGGCAATGACCAAAATCGGAGATGCCAAATAATTAGCCGGAACCAGAGGATGTACCCTGCCTTCAAAATTGCGGTTTCCACTTAAAATACTTGCCACCTGTAAATCCTTATCCTGAATTTGCTTGCTGACCGCCGGAGAAAGCGGACCGCTATTACCGATACAAGTACCACAGCCATAGCCGGCTACAGCAAAGCCCAATTCTTCTAAATAAGCAAGCAAACCGGAATCTTGTAAATATTTTGTAACCGCCAGTGACCCGGGGCTAAAGCTGGTCTTGACATAACTTGGCACTTGCATCCCAAGTTCTACTGCCTTTTTTGCCAGCAAAGCCGCTCCCAAAATCACTTGCGGATTGGAAGTATTGGTACAACTGGTCACCGATGCCAACACAATATCCCCATGGGTTATCTCTCGGTCTGCACGTGCCAGCTCCCTTGCATATTGCAAATTATTTTCTGTATTCCTATCCTCGGCCATCGGATAATTTTCCTTGAAATTGTTGCGAATATCTCGCAAAAGCACCATGTCCTGTGGGCGTTTCGGGCCTGCCAAACAAGGAGAAATATCACTCAAATCGACTTCTACCACTTGACTGTACCTCGGTTCCCGACTATTTTCCGAACGGAATAAAGCGTTTTTCTTGGCATATTCCTCTACCAAAGCCACCTGTTCTTCGGCTCTGCCTGTCAAGCGAAGATAATCCAAAGTCTTTTCATCTATAGCAAAAAATCCCATCGTCGCACCATATTCCGGACTCATATTGGCAATGGTAGCTCTATCGGTCGCCGCCAGTTCCCTAGCTCCTTCTCCGAAGTATTCTACAAATTTACCGACAACCTTTACTTTTCTGAGAAAATGAGTGATGTATAGCACAATATCCGTAGCGGTAACTCCATTTGGGATTTTCCCCTTGATGCGAACTCCCACCACTTCCGGATTAATCATATAAATCGGTTGTCCCAACATGGCCGCTTCCGCTTCAATACCGCCCACACCCCAACCCAATACTCCCAAAGAATTGACCATGGTAGTATGGCTGTCCGTTCCTACTACGGTATCCGGATAGCAAATTCCTTCTTCCTCGCTCACCACAGTAGCAATCTTTTCCAAATTGACTTGGTGGCAAATCCCTTGTCCGGGTGCATGTACTTTAAAATTCTGCAAATTATTTTCTGCCCATTTCAAAAAGCGATATCGCTCGGCATTTCTTTCAAATTCCATGGCCACATTTTGTTGCAACGCTTCTTTGTAACCGGAAAAATCCATGGAAACGGAGTGGTCAATAACCAGGTCTACCGGAATTTGCGGATATATGCTTTCTTCGGGAGCCGAAAGGCTATGCATGGCCTGACGCATGGCAGCAATATCCACAACCGCCGGCACACCTGTAAAGTCTTGCAACAAAATGCGTTCCGGCTGAAAAGGAATTTCCATCGCCTGATAATTCTGACTCCAAGAGCCAAGACGGATTAGATATTCTTCTGTAAAAAATTTACCATCCAAACGACGCAGATTATTCTCCAACAGAACACGAATCGAATAAGGCAATTCCTCTACTTCAATGCTGTTTTCCATGCACCATTTACAAATATCATAATATTGTTTCCCATTTTTCAGCTCTGCTAAATATCTGTTTTTATCCAACGCCATCTTCTAACCCTTTGTTTTAACCTTTCTTCCATTCTTTTTTATCCTCAATCACTGCTTTCATAAACGATTCCGACCGTCTGCTCAATGGATTTCGCCATGTCCTTCTTGGTCATCCTATGATTGTTTTTCATTTCTGTCATTCATTCCGATGTAAGCCTTGCGGCCGGATACTGCCTTGTACGCCGGACGAATAATTTTATTTTGATTGACCTGTTCTTCCAAACGATGTGCACACCAACCTGCAATTCTGGCAATAGCAAAGAGAGGTGTCAATAACTCTTCCGGAATGTTTAACATATCATAAATAAAACCACTGTAAAAATCAACATTAATCGGTACCGGAACGGTCAATTTCTTTTTTTCAACTACAATAGCAGGTGCAACTTTATCAATCAAAGCATACAGAGCAAAATCTTCCATCCTACCCTTTTCTTCTGCCAGTTTTCTGGCATATTCTCTCAGCAGAATTGCCCTTGGATCCGACTTGGTATACACCGCATGTCCAACTCCATAAATCAGCCCTTGGCGGTCAAATGCTTTTTTATCCAGAATATCCTCAAGATAAGAAATGACCTGTTTTTCGTCCTTGGTATCTTTTACCTGCAATTTCAAATCCGCCATCATTTCCGCCGTTTTACTATTGGCTCCGCCATGTCGAGGGCCTTTTAAGGCCGACAATGCCGATGCCACCACTCCATAAGTATCCGTCCCTGACGAAGAAACCACATGAGCTGTAAAGGTAGAGTTGTTGCCGCCACCATGTTCGGCATGCAATACCAGAAGAATATCCAAAAGACATGCTTCCGTTTGAGTAAATTGATTGTCTTTTCTGAGCATGTAAAGGAAATTCTCCGCCGTAGAGTACCCCGGCAAAGGTGAGTGTACGACCAGACTTTTTCCCTTATGATAATGCTCTATGGCATAATAGCTGTAAACTGCCAGTATCGGGAAAATAGCAATCAAGCGAATGCACTGCTCTAAAACATCTTCTATTTCGGTACTTTCGGCTTTTTTATCCAAGCTGTAAAGAGACAGCACACTACGGGCAAAACTATTCATAATTGACCGGCTTGGCATATTTAATATCATACCACGATTGAAATCTTCCGGTAAATGCTGCCTATGGTAATCCAGCTCTGTCTGAAATTTTGTAAGCTCCTCCTGTGTAGGCAACTCTCCTATCAGAAGTAAATACGCAATTTCTTCAAAACCAAATCTCTTTTCCGCCATAAAGCCATGTACCAAATCCTTGATATCATAGCCCCGATAAAACAATTCGCCATCCACCGGTACCGTTTCGCCTTCATCGACATAGTAGGAGTGGATTCCTCCGATATTAGTCAGCCCTGCCAAAACACCACGTCCATTGGTATCTCTCAGTCCCCGTTTGACCTCAAATCGATTGTATAACTCTTGCTCAATCTCCGTGCTTTTTCGGGCCTTTTCTGCCCATTCTTTTATCATTATTTTTCTATTTTTCATCTTCTTTGCAGGCCCTCCTATTCCTTGTTTTCCCATTCGAACTCTTTCCTTTGATTATATCGAAGGGAATCCCGAATGTCAATTGCTATCCATTTCGCCTCGTAGCAATGCACCTCAAAAAATGTCCGATACATATACCGGCTCTTCCATTTTCCATCTAGCCAATTTCATAAAAATGTTCTATACTATATGGGTTATCCCTCATTATTTCAGGAAGCAAATGTAATATAAGGAGGTTTTTATGGATAAACTCAAGGAAATTACAAACTTTAACTTCGATTTTCAACCCATTTACAATAAACTCATTGATTTCGGGTTTAAATTGCTGTTTGCACTGATTATTTTAGTCGTAGGCATGATATTAATCGGCCATGTCAGTAAGCTGATAAAAATGGCCTTTAAGCGTTCCAAAATCGAGCCGACCGCCGCCACTTTTTTAGAATCCTTTATCAATATTGCCTTAAAGGGCCTTTTAGTCATGACCGTCGTAATCCAATTGGGTGTAAAAGAAAGCTCTATCATCGCCGTTCTCGGCACCATCGGACTGGCCATCGGCTTGGCCTTACAGGGCTCTTTATCCAACTTTGCCGGCGGTGTACTGATTTTGATTTTGAAACCCTTTAAAGTCGGTGATTTTATCGAAATTCAAAACTTCTCCGGAAAAGTCGATAAGATTCAAGTCTTTCACTCTCGCTTGCTGACTCCGGATAATAAGGCCATTACCATTCCCAACGGAACCTTGATTAATTCGATTGTTGTCAATTTCAGTGCCAAATCGACACGCCGTGTAGATATTGCTTTTAATGTTTCTTATGAAAGCGATATTATGCAGGTACAAAAACTCTTGATGAATATGCTCCTAGCTCATCCGAAAATTTTAAAAGAGCCGGAGCCGTTTCTCCGCTTGACCGCACAAGCTGCCAGCTCATTGACTTTTACCTCCCGCTCCTGGGTCAATTCGGATGATTACTGGGAAGTCTACTTTGATTTGATGGAGGAATCCAAAAAAATTCTGGATAAAGCCGGCATTGAAATTCCATACAACAAAATGGACATCAATTTTTATGATTGTAAAAAAGAAAAATAAAAAAATGCAAAAAAACCGCTATCTCCCTTCTTTGCTTTGAGAAATAGCGGTTTTCGTTTCATCCTTCACATTTAAATCTTCTTCTCTTATAATCCCTCTTCGGCTATCTTCGCCAGCGGCGAACGTTCCACTCGTTTTAGGGTGACATGGGCGGTAATATCATAGGCTTTCATCTTTTCCACCGTATAAACCAGGCCATTGGATTTGGCATCCACAAAATGGTTGTCAATCTGATTATCTGTCGGATCTCCCAAAAAGACAAATTTGGAATCCTTTCCGGCACGAGTGAGCATCAGTTTGGCAATATGCGGTGTGATTTCCTGTGCTTCATCGACAATGACCAGACTGTTGGAAAAAGTTCTTCCCCTCATATAAGTAAAGGTTTTCATTTCTATCACGCCACTGGCTCGAAATTGTTCGATAAAGTCTTCTACGGTAAAGGCCGGCTTTCCGCCACGGTGAAACTCCGTTTCTTTTTTACTTTCTTTTAAATCCGTCAAATTTTCAATGGCATCATAAAAACTCCCCATCCAAGGGCGTAATTTTTCTTTCTCTTCGCCCGGCAAATAGCCGATGTCATTGCCGGCTGCCGTCGTCGGCCGAACCAAGATGAGTTTGCGATACTTTCCGGTCTCGATAACATTTTGCAGACCGACTGCAGTTGCTACAATGGTCTTACCGCTGCCGGCACCTCCTATCACCGAAACAAAATGAATATCCGGATCCATCAAGGCTTCAAAAGCCATTTTCTGCTCTCGGTTTATCGGCTTTAATCCCCATGCCGTTTCGGTCGCATAGCGTAACGGCACCAACATCTTACCGTTCCAGCGGCATAAAATCTCATGATTTTGGCGATCCATGCTTTTTATATGAAAAAACTGATTGGGATAAATTTCCAAATCCGCTTTCTCCTCTTCGGTCAAAGTATAGCCTCCCTGATAAACCTTGTCAATGATTTCCGATGGCCATTCGACTTCCAGATAGCCTTTGTAAACATCCTCACGGTCAATTTTATCATTTTGATAATCCTGCACCTCAAGGCCCATACTCTTTGCTTTAATGAACATATATAAGTCTTTGGTCACCAAAATAGTCGGTTCCGGCAACCGTTTGCTCAGGTGCAAGACCATGGCAATGATTTTGGTATCATTTTTGGAAATGTCCGCGGCATTCGGCAGAGCCTCCAAGTCCAAATAGTTCAGTTCTACAAATAATTTGCCTCCATTGGGAAGAGAAATCCCCTTTTGCACATCGCCACGGTTCATCAGATATCTTAGCTCTTTGGCAACCCGTCTGGCACTGAAACCGACAATTCCTTCTCTACTTTTTAATCTGTCCAATTCTTCAATGCACATCAATGGCAAGATAATGTTATTGTCCTCAAAATTATACAAGAACAAAGGATCATGAATCATTACATTGGTATCAATTACATAATTTTTTACCATAGCTTTCCCTCCTGTCCCTTCCAATGTACCTTTCCTTGACCATCCGTTTGACTTTAGAAAAGACCGAATAATTTCGGCTTCGGCAGTTCGATTCTGGTCAATTCGCCGCTACTTAAATCCAGTACCGCAAAGCTCGCCATGCCATCCCTAGGCAGAGTGGTAGAGCCGGGATTAATAAAACGAATGCCCGCAATTTCCTCATCATTAAATACATGGGTATGACCATAGAGTACAATTTTCGCATTTTTTTGTAATGCTGTTTCCAGCAAGCTATCTCTGCTATATCGAACTGAATATCGATGTCCATGGGTCATCCAAATCGGAATTCCTTCTAATACAAAGAATAAGTCATTTTTTTCATCCTCGGTAAAATCATTATTGCCTTTGACCACAAAAGTCGGAAGTCCGGTTTCTCTGCGTATTTGATAGGCTTCATGGACTCCATCCCCCATATGAAGGATATAGTCAACTCCCTGTTTTTTTATTTGCTCAGACAGTCCTTTGCAATATCCGTGCGTATCACTAATTAGTGCCAACTTCATCTTGTTTTATCAACCCTTTCTCTATCCGCCATACGTTTTCTCATTAACCCAGCTTGCCTTCGGAACGCAATTGCCAATAATCTGCCAAAGCCAGGCGGATAATCTCCATCGCCTTTTCTTTGCCTTCCACGCTTCCTACCGCAGTTGCTTTGCCTTCCAAATATTTGTAGACCTCAAAGAAGTGCAGAAGTTCCTTCATAATATGTGCCGGCAAATCTTCAATTTTCTTAAAACTGGTGAAAGTCGGGTCGGTAAAAGGAATGGCAATAATCTTTTCATCCCGATATCCTTCATCTTCCATAATAACCACCCCAATCGGATAGCATTCCACCATCGACATCGGTATAAAAGGAACCGAAGCCAGTACCAGTACATCCAATGGATCTTTGTCATTGGCATAGGTAAGTGGAAGAAAACCATAATTTGCCGGATAGTGTGTCGCCGTGGATAAGACTCTGTCCATCATCAACAATCCTGTTGCTTTGTCCATTTCATATTTTACTTTGCTGCCGCCACTGATTTCGATTACCGCTACAAATTTTTCCGGAGTAATTCTCTCCGGCTTGATATCATGCCAAATATTCATAACCAACCCTTTCCTTTCTTTTTCATTTTTCTGATTTTCTAATATATGATAAGTATATCACAATTTTGATTCCCATGCACTAAAAACACTTCACATTCCCCTTTTCTTTTCCTAATTTACTCCTAATTTACTTCCTGATTTTATTTTCTTTCCGGCATAGACTATTTTATAAATTTATTGTATAATCAAAGTAGCATAAGCTTGTCGTTCTGATTTTTGTTGCTGCAAAGGTTCAGAAGGACGAGCCAGAATTTTCCTAACTGAAAGGAGTACACTATGAAAGAAAAGGAAATTCCAAGCTGGAAAAAGTTGCAACGCAAATCCGGCGTTTTGCTTCACCCGACTTCTTTTCCAAGTCCTTACGGAATTGGTGATTTGGGTCCCAGCGCTTATTATTTTATCAATTTCTTAGAAGAAGCTTCCCAGCAATTATGGCAGGTCTTACCTCTCGGCCCTACCGGCTACGGTGATTCCCCATACCAATCATTTTCCTCATTTGCAGGTCAACCGTTGGTCATCAGCATTGACTTACTGATGGAATGGAAGCTCCTGTCTTTATCTGATTTTTCTCATCGTGAATGGGAAGCTGTCTGTGTCAACTACGGAGAGCTTATCCCATATAAAATGGAAATATTGAAAAAAGCTTATCACAATTTTACCCATTTTGATGAAAAAGATAGCCTTGTTCAGGAGTACCAAACATTTGTGAAAGAGCAAGCCCATTGGCTTTCCAACTACGCTACTTTCATGGCAGTCAAAGACTATCACAACGGTGTAATGTGGACGGAATGGGAAAAGGATATTGCTTTTCCAACTGCAGCTTCCTTAAAGAAATGGCAAACGAAACTGGAAAATGAAATCAATTATTATCAGTTCCTGCAATTTACTTTCTTCAAACAATGGTTCGAGTTGAAAGAATATGCCAACCAAAAGGGAATTGAAATCATTGGCGATATTCCGATTTTTGTAGCGTTTGACAGTGCTGATGTTTGGGCAAATAAAGAATTATTTATGCTTGATACCAAGGGCTACCCGACATTGGTTGCCGGAGTACCGCCGGATTATTTCAGTGCTACCGGACAGCTTTGGGGCAATCCTCTTTATGACTGGAAAAAACATAAAGCGGAGAACTACAAATGGTGGACCGCTCGTGTGGCACAAAACCTGAAGATGTATGACTACCTGAGAATTGACCATTTCCGTGGCTTTGCTGCATTCTGGGCAATTCCTTTCGGCAATGAAACTGCCATCGAGGGAGAATGGCTGCCGGGTCCGGGCAAAGACTTATTCAAGGCATTCCAACAGGTTCTTGGCAAAGAGATTCCGATTATTGCCGAAGACCTTGGTATTATTACTCCGGATGTCGAAGAATTGCGGGATGACTTTGCATTACCGGGAATGAAAATCCTTCAATTTGCCTTTGAAAACGTAGAAGAAAACGGTGATTTACCGCATTATTATCCTCGTAATTCCGTTTGCTACACTGCTACCCATGACAATGATACAACTTTGGGCTGGTACGAAAAACTTTCTGAAGTGTCCAAAGATAAGGTTCGTCGTTATCTGAATACCGATGCCAATGCAATTTGTTGGGATTTCATTCGTCTTTGTTTCGGTTCCGTTTCCAAAATGGCTATCGTGCCTTTGCAGGATATCTTCGGATTCGGCTCTTTTTCCAGAATGAATACTCCGGGAGTTGCGGCCGGTAACTGGCAATGGAGATATACAGCGGAAATGCTTAACCCGTCTGTATCTCAGCAATTGGCTTATGTCACCAAATTATATGGTCGCGCCCGCCTTACAGATGACGAGCAGGCATAGTACCGAGAGGAGTATATATGCGTAAAATATTAATTTTTGCTTATGTCGGTATTTTTTTCCTGATTAGTTTGCCTTTGCTTTTGGTCTTACTGACAGTTGGCTTATTCCATAAGGCCCTTCAAAAGAAATGGACCTTTTACATTGCAAAATATGTTTGTCGCTCCATTCTTTTCTTTTTGGGCGCAAAGGTTTTCGTCAAAGGTTCGGAGCTTGTTCCGGAAAATGGTTCCTTGCTTTTTACCGGCAATCACCGTAGTTTATTGGATATTGTTCTGACTTTGGCTCATTCTCCAAGACCGATTGCCTTTATTGCTAAGGATTCTCTTGCCAAGGTACCTGTCCTTAGTTGGTGGATGTCTTCTTTGGGCTGTCTTTTCTTGGATAGAGAAAGTGCCAGAAATGCACTGGCTACTATCTTGACAGGGATTGAAAATATGAAACAGGGACAATGCTATATTATTTTCCCGGAAGGTACCAGGAATACGGAAAATCAGGAGTTATTACCTTTTAAAAAAGGCAGCTTAAAGCTGGCAGAAAAATCAAACTCTTTGATTGTGCCTTTTGCCCTGAGGGGAACGGATGATATGTTTGAGCAAAATAATTATCAGGTCAAACCGGGGAATCTTTATCTTTCTTTTGGTGAAAGCATTGATTTAAAGGCTTTGACAGCGGAAGAAATGAAAGCGAATAATGAATATGTTCAAAACAGAGTGAAGATTTTGTTTGATGAAACATTGGAAGCATAGTATATTCAAGTTTTAAAACACTCGCTAAATGATGCGGAGTAAAAAGTCGAACTTTTTAAGCGTAACAGTTTTATGGCTGTTACGCTATTTTTATGGGTTGGGGGTGTTGGATTGAGAGGGAAGGGCCTTGGCGGTGGTCGTAAATATTTTTTAAGGCGCTTCGCTGTTTAAAAATATTTACTCGGATGATGGTGGGGGGATTGGATTGGGAGGGAAGGGGTTGGCGGCGGTCGTAAATATTTTTTAAGGCGCTTCGCTGTTTAAAAATATTTACTCGGAGGATGGTGGGGGGATTGGATTTGAAGGGAAGGTGGTTGGCGGTGGTCGTAAATATTTTTTAAGGCGCTTCGCTGTTTAAAAATATTTACTCGGAT
>JAUMXK010000023.1:16774-32249 GCA_030535295.1 Eubacteriales bacterium
AAGGCGCTTCGCTGTTTAAAAATATTTACTCGGAGGATGGTGGGGGGATTGGATTGGGAGGGAAGGGGTTGGCGGCGGTCGTAAATATTTTTTAAGGCGCTTCGCTGTTTAAAAATATTTACTCGGAGGATGGTGGGGGGATTGGATTTGAAGGGAAGGTGGTTGGCGGTGGTCGTAAATATTTTTTAAGGCGCTTCGCTGTTTAAAAATATTTACTCGGATTGGTAGCGCATAGAAGATGTGAGCGCTACCAATAATAAATGCTTTGCATTTATTATTGGTACGCATTGCTGCTCATATAAGGACAAAAAAAGAGGCAAGATGGTATGCGAGCATACCTCTTGCCTCTTTTTTTGTCCTTGCACTCACATCTTCTATGCGCTACATCATTCCCATTCCGCCTCCTGGCATTGCCATAGGGGCTTCCGGTTCTTTGATGTCTGCTACGATGGATTCTGTCGTGAGTAGGGTTGAAGCTACTGAGTTTGCATTTTGTAATGCGGAGCGTGTCACTTTTGTCGGATCGATGATGCCTTTTTTGACCATGTCTACATAGTCTTCTGCTAGTGCATCAAATCCGATTCCTACTTCACTTTCTTTTACTTTATTGACTACTACCGAGCCTTCTAATCCTGCATTGGATACGATTTGACGTAATGGTTCTTCCAGTGCTTTTGCTACGATTTGAGCTCCGGTTCTTTCGTCGCCTTCTAATTCTGCAATCAATTTAGCCAGGGATTTGGAGGCTACTACATAAGCGGTTCCTCCGCCTGCTACGATTCCTTCTTCTACTGCTGCTCTGGTTGCTGCGAGTGCGTCTTCCATGCGCAATTTCTTTTCTTGCATTTCTGTTTCTGTAGCCGCTCCTACTTTAATTACTGCTACTCCGCCGGCGAGTTTTGCAAGGCGTTCTTGTAATTTTTCAGTGTCAAATTCGGATGTGGTTTCTTCGATTTGTGCTTTGATTTGTGCTACTCTTGCACTGATTTGTGCGGAGTCACCTGCACCGTCAATGATTATGGTGCTTTCTTTTTCTACTTTTACGGATTTTGCACGACCAAGCATTTGCAATTTTGCGTCTTTCAGTTCGTAGCCGAGTTCTCCGGTTATTACTATACCACCGGTCAAAATGGCAATGTCTTCCAGCATTGCTTTTCTTCTATCTCCGAATCCCGGTGCTTTTACAGCTACTACATTGAAAGTTCCTCTTAATTTATTGACGATTAAAGTCGCAAGGGCTTCGCCTTCTACGTCTTCCGCAATGATTAATAATTTGGCTCCGGTTTGTACCACTTCTTCCAGAACCGGCAAGATTTCTTGAATATTGCTGATTTTCTTATCGGTTATTAAAATATAAGGATTGTCAAGTTCTGCCACCATTTTATCCATATTGGTTGCCATGTAAGAAGATAAGTAACCTCTGTCAAATTGCATACCTTCTACTACTTCCAGCACGGTATCCATGGTCTTTGCTTCTTCAATGGTGATGACACCGTCTTTGGAGGCTTTTTCCATTGCATCGGCAATCATATTACCGATTTCTTTATCTCCTGCGGAAATTGCCGCTACTTCTGCAATTTGGGCTTTTCCTTCCAATTCACGGCTCAGCCCTTGAATGGTTTCTACTGCCAGTTTCGTCGCCTTATTCATTCCGTTTCTAAGGATAATCGGATTGGCTCCGGCTGCTACGTTTTTAAGGCCTTCACGAATCATAGCTTGTGCCAATACCGTTGCAGTGGTGGTGCCATCACCGGCTACGTCATTGGTTTTGGTTGCTACTTCTTTTACCAATTGTGCGCCTAAATTTTCGAAGGCATCTTCCAATTCGATTTCTTTGGCAATGGTGACACCGTCATTGGTAATCAGCGGGGTACCGAATTTCTTGTCCAATACCACATTTCTGCCTTTCGGTCCCAAGGTGACTTTCACGGTATCTGCCAATTTATTTACACCGGCTTCTAAAGCCGTTCTTGCATCAATTCCGAATTTAATTTCTTTTGCCATATTGTCCTCCTTATTCCACAATTGCTAAAATATCCGATTGACGAACGATTTTCAATTCTTCGCCTTTGATTTTTACATCAGTTCCTGCATATTTCGAGTAAATGACACGGTCATTTACCTTGACTTCCATTTTTACTTCCTTACCGTCTACCACTCCACCCGGGCCTACTGCAAGGACAATGGCTTCTTGCGGTTTTTCTTTTGCATCACCCGTCAAAATAATGCCGGAGGCGGTAGTTTCTTCCGCTTCTACTTGTTTTAATACAACTCTGTCTGTTAGTGGCTTTAAGTTCATTTTAAATCCTCCTGATTCTAATCTTGTTAGCACTCCACTTAATCGAGTGCTAAACTGTGTTTAGTTTATTAAAAAGTATTCAATTATTCAAGTCTCTATATTCTTGATTAGGCGCCATATTTCCTAATTTTCTTTTATTTTCTTCTATATGCTCTTTTTTTCTTCGTTTTTCTTTATTTTTCTTTTCTCTCTATTTTCTGCTTACAAACAAAGAATATCAAAAAGTCTGTCTCCTTGATATTCTTTTCCTATTATTCACTTATCTCTTCAAAATCAATCAATTCCGAATTCTCTGCATTGACAATTCTTCTTAGAGCATTGATTTTTTCCAAAATCTTCCGGTTTTCTTTGGCAGACACACTCCGATTGGAATAGCACTCTTTCAACCACATACTTGCCTTTGCAAGATCTCCCAAACGATAATACAATAAGGCAATCAAATATGCCAAGGTCACTTCATTCATTCCTCGTATCGGAAACGGTTCGGATACATAGGCTTGTTCAAAGCCTTCTACCGCCGCCCGATAATATCGCAAGGTATTCTCATCCGGCTGCACCACATGATTCGGCTCAATCTCCGATTTTTCCTCGAAATTTTTGTAAAACCATGCACTCCGCAGCATAAAATATGCTTTTTCCGATTCCTTCAAGCCCATCACTTGAATAGATAATTGCGCCAGCTTATATCTTTCATCCGCAAGCTCTCTAGTCAAGACCAAAGGATAATTTCGGGATTGAAACTTCGGTAAAATCGTTTCCCGGATTCTTTTTCTCTGCCATTCGTTCATTTCTGAAAAACTGTCTGTCAACATGGAATATCCGCAGTTATAGCATACCGTTACATCATAAGGAAACGGAAAGATATCGGAAACATAGTGCGGACGAAGATCGGATTCTACATAATCAATTCGCAATCGGGTGTATCTTGGATAACTGTCAAAAAAGACCCGACCGCAGGAAGGGCAGCTCATTTCTTTTTTATAGAGCCACACCGGCAATGTTTCATTGTTATTTTTGTTTTCCTTAACTATTTTCATTTTACTATCCCTATTTATTTCTATGATTAGTTTTATCTATGCAAGCTGAAATTAATATCTCAACTCTCCCGCCCTGCGTGACTTTCCCTCAGCAACTTATCGGAAAAACTTACCACAACACTGAAAAGTTAAGATATGCGATAATAAAAAATATATTTCATTGCATGTAACGAAAAATATATCGTCACAATCGGTAATAAATTTACTTCTTCCTCTTTCCTGCCTTCTTTTTCTCTATCCTACACCAAAAGCAGGCACAGGAGTTTTATTCTCACCGCTTTTTTCAAAGATTTTCTGTCGTTCTTCTATAAAAAATGCTGAAGTGACGATTCCGTAGAACCTTGAAAGCGAGATTATTTATAGGAAGATTTCAAAGATACCGCTTCATTTAAAACAATATGTTCCTTGGAACTGTCTTTTGGGTCAACATTGTAATATCCCAAGCGAATCAACTGCATTTTTTCTTCTTTTTCCAATTCTCCGACATAAGGCTCTACTTTGGCATGCGGAAATACTACCAAGGAGTTCTCATTGACTTTCGGCTCGCCGTCTTCTCCGGTTTCAAACAGATAGCCGTATTGTCTGATTTCCGCTTCCAAGCCTTCCGTTGCAGATACCCAATGAATGGTACCTCTTGGTTTTCTTCCCTCAAATCCGCTTCCACTCTTCGTTTCCGGATCGTAGGTACAGTGCAGCTCTACAATTTTATCATTTTCATCCCGAATAACCTCATCACAGCGAATAAAATAAGCATACATCAGACGTACTTCTTCGCCTTTGACCAAACGTTTGTATTTTTTGTTCGGAGCAATCTCCATGAAGTCTTCCGCTTCAATATAAAGTTCTCGGGTAAACGGAATCTTGCGGCTGCCCAAAGCTTCGTTTTCCATGTTGTTCGGAGCATCCAGCCACTCCACTTTTCCCTCTTCCCAGTTGGTAATCACCACTTTAATCGGATCCAGAACAGCCATCAATCTTGGGGTTTTCAGTTTCAAATCATCCCTGAGTGCATGCTCCAGCATGGAAATATCCACCAAACTTTTGCTCTTGGAAAGACCGGTCATTTCAAAGAAACTATAAAGAGATTCTTTGGTATAACCACGACGACGCAAACCTTTGATAGTGGCAAGTCTTGGATCATCCCAGCCATCGATCAATCCGGATTCCACCAAAGGGCGAATACGGCGTTTTCCAAGCACCATGTTCGTGATGGCAAGTTCCGCAAATTCGATTTGTTGTGGCGGATTTTTCCATTCCAATTGCTCCAGGAACCAGTTGTAAATCGGTCTATGGTCTTCAAATTCCAAACCGCAAAGAGAGTGAGTCACACCCTCTACCGCATCTTCAATCGGATGAGCAAAATCATAAAGCGGATAAATTTTCCATTTATCTCCGGTTGCATAGTGCTCCTTGTGCGCAATCCGGTAAATCGCCGGATCTCTCATATTCATATTGGGAGAAGCCATATCCACTTTGGCACGAAGTACCTTAGCACCATCAGGAAACTCCCCGTTTTTCATTCTCTCAAATAAATCCAGATTCTCTTCAATTGAGCGATTTCTGTAAGGGCTATTCTTGCCCGGCTCGGTCAAAGTTCCTCTATATTCTCTAATTTCCTCCGGCGACAAATCGTCTACATAGGCCACACCTTTTTTTATCAGCTCAATGGCTGCATTATACAAATCATCAAAATAGGAGGATGCCTTGTATTCTCTGTCTTCATAATCCGCACCAAGCCAGTGCAGGTCTTCCTTGATACTTTCTACATATTCCATTTTCTCTTTGGAAGGATCAGTATCATCAAAGCGTAAATTGAATTTACCATTGTATTTCTTTGCCATATTATAATTGGTAATAATTGCCTTACAATGGCCAATGTGCAAAAATCCGTTCGGCTCCGGCGGAAAACGGGTAACGACTTCTTTTACCTTTCCACTTTTAAGATCTGCCTCAATAATATGTTCTATAAAGTTTTTGGATTCTTCCATATTAAACCTCCCGATTTTTAACTTTCCTGAGCGTATCTACCGCTCTTTCCGAAACAATATTTCCCTAAATTATAGCATACAAAAAAGGAAATATCCAGTAATTCCTTTGAATTCTTGATTGGCAATTATCGGCAATTATCTTTTTATGTCTTGTCATTTTTTTCTTTTTATTATCCTTTCGGAAATCATCCGTAAAAAATAATCTATTTTTAGATTAAAACTGTTTTCTCCTCTTCATTCCAAGAGATATCGGTATCCAATCCCAATTTTGCAAAAGCGCTTTGAATATCTCGAATCGGAAGCAGAATTCTACCTTCTACAATCAATAAATTGGCACTGAGCAAAATCTCCTCTCCATTTACGACCATATAGTTTTTATCCAAATTCAGTTCCACTACTCTTTCTTCATTTTTGTAGCGGAAGCTGGCAATACGTGCCTTATCATTGTATGACACCGTTAATCCTGAGATTTCAGAAACTGCTCTAACCGGCAACATAGTTTTTCCTTGATAAAGGCGTGGTGCTATTTCAAGTCCTTCCTCTTTGTCTTCAGAAAGCGAAATAACAATGGAAACTTTACCGTTTTCATCAGTAGAAACAGGCGTAACTTTATATTTTGCCTCTAAAGAAGCATTATTGTCGGAAGCATTTAGATTTCCGATAAGAGCGATACTAAAAATTAAAGTTGTAAGAAGTAGAGATATTCCTTTTCTCATTTTTTCCTCCTTTTTCATAAAATTCATATCCGAGCAGGACTTATTTACTGATATTCTACATGTAACAGAATATTTTTTTGTAGGTAATAAGACTTATTTTATAGATTGCTCTTCTTTTCTCCAGTTCTTCTTTATTTAGAATAAAGCCTACACATAGCACTTTATAGAATATATAGTGTATAGCTCCGAAGTTGATGTATCTGATGACAAAATCAACAAGCTTTTGAAAATTTATGGACGGAATTCCTGAGTTTTTAAAGACGAAACCGCAAGCAACAAAATCTTGACCTTTGTAAATTCTTGAAAAAATTTATCATAAGGCTTATAATCGCTTAATTTCATAGGCTGATTTTAAGAGAGTGCTATAAACCCATGAATTAGTAAATTTCAAAGATATCTTACCAAAATTTATGCATAAAGGTTGAGTTCTATATTTTATTCCCAATATTTTTTACTATATTTTAATGCTTCTATAAAATAATTACATTTTCCTATATAATTTTTAACAAATTTCTTATAAAATATACATTGAAACTGTCATTTTATTACATGAATGAAAGAGAGGATAAAAATGAAAAAAAGATTTATCAGTGTTTTATTATGTGCCATCCTTGTTTTAGCATTGGCATCTTGTACCTCAGAAAAAAAACCAAGTGATACCACAGAAAAGAAACCGGATTCCGGAGCAAGTGATGTAAAATTAAGCGTCAGCATTTGGGACAACAACCAAAAACCCGGCTTAGAAAAAATCATTGCCGACTTTACCGCCAAAACCGGAATCGAAGCTGAAATCTCTGTCATTACCTGGGACGAATATTGGACTTTGCTTTCCTCCGGTGCACAAGGCGGTAAATTACCCGATGTATTCTGGATGCACTCCAATGAAAGTCAGCGTTACATGGAAAATGATATGTTGCTTGACTTAACCGACCGCATCAAAAACAGTTCGGTAGTCGACATCACCAAATATCCTCAAGATATTACCGGTCTTTATACTTTGGGCGGTAAAAACTACGGAATTCCAAAAGATATTGACACCATCGGTCTTTGGTACAACAAAACCATGTTTGATGAAGCCGGCGTAAAATATCCGGATGAATCCTGGACATGGACTGATTTTGTCGAAGCTGCCAAGAAACTGACCAAGCCGGACGGAAGTCAATACGGCTGTGTTATTGCAGTAGACAACAACCAGGCCGGTTATTACAACATGATTTACGATTACGGCGGATATGTCATCAGCGAAGATAAGAAGAAATCCGGCTATGATGATGCCAATACCTTAAAAGGCATGAATGTAATCAGTCAATTGCTCGAAGCCAAAGCAATGCCGGATTTACAAACCGTTTCCGAAAACAGAGAAGAGGTTCTTCTTCAATCCGGAAAAGTTGCTATGGCAATGCAAGGCTCTTGGATGCTTGCTGCCTTTAAAGAAAACGAATACATGGTGAATAACTGCGATGTTGCGGTATTGCCAAAATCAGAAGATGGCAAGAGAATTTCCATTTATAATGGCCTTGGTTGGGTAGCGGCTGCCAACACCGCCCATCCGGAAGAAGCCTGGAAATTGATTGAATACTTCGGCAGTAAAGAAGCGCAAATAAAGCAAGCAGACCTTGGTGTAACCATGTCCGCTTACGAAGGAACTTCCGATAACTGGGTAAAATCTACCGATAAATTCAATTTGAACGCTTACCTTGAAATGACCAAAGATATGGTAATTCGTCCATACTCCAAAAAAACTGTTCTGTGGGAAAACCTGAGTATCGAGAAATTTAAACCGGTATGGGAAGGAAAAGCAGATATGGAAACCGTTCTAAAAGAACTTGCCGCTGAAATGAACAGCATTTTAAGCGAAGAATAATCCAAATCGTATATTCAATCACTCAGCTTTCTCATATGCCGCTCTCCGAAATGGAATAGGGTCAAAAAAGGCTGTAGAAAAGTTGAGTTCATAAGTAATGTTAGAGAAAGAGCTTGAGTTCATCAATTCTCAAGCTCTTTTTTCAAAGTCTACACGATTCTGTTTCGTTGACAACCTACGCTTTCGTATTCCGAAAAACACAAAAAATTAATACATCACTGCTCGGAAAGGAGAAATTATGCAAACAAAGAAATCATCAAGAAAAATAACAAGCCGAGCCAAAAATGAATTTATTTGGGGATGGTTGTTTGTACTTCCTACTGTAATCGGACTGATGGTACTTAATATCATTCCTATTTTCAATACCATTTCCCAATCTTTTTTCAAAACAGGAGATTTCGGAAAAGGGAATATTTTTATCGGCTTTGCCAACTACCAAAAACTGTTGAGCGACCCGTTGGTATTAAAAGCCATTGTCAACACCGTTCAATATGCTGTCATTGAAGTTCCATTTTCCATCTTTATCGCTTTAGTCTTAGCTTCCATGCTTTCCGGCAAAAGAAAAGGACGCAGCATTTACCGCACCATTTTTTTCCTGCCTATGGTTGCTGCTCCGGCGGCGATTGCCATGGTCTGGCGTTGGCTCTACAATACGGATTTCGGTCTAATCAACAATATATTTCATGTCAAAATCAACTGGATTTCCAACCCGAATATCTCAATTTTTTCTATTGCAGTCATTGGAATCTGGTCGGTTATCGGTTATAATATTGTCTTATTCATTGCAGGCTTACAAGAAATTCCTCAGGATTACTACGAAGCTGCTCGCATTGACGGAGCTTCTCCAATCCACCAGTTTTTCCAGATTACCATTCCCCTACTTTCACCAACTTTGTTTTTTGTAGCTGTTACCAGAATTATCGGCGCCTTACAGGTATTTGATTTTATTTATATGATTATGGATAGAACCAATCCTGCACTGAATGATACCCAATCCCTTGTGTATCTCTTTTATAAGTACTCATTCCGAGAACGAAATCTCGGTTATGGTGCTACCATTGTCATGATTTTATTAGTTTTAATAATTATTGTAACTATATTTCAACTATGGGCCCAAAAGAAATGGGTTCACTACTACTAGGAGGGAAGAATATGAAAAACAGTTCATCAAAATTAGACACCGTTTTGGCTCATGTTTTATTGTTGTTCTTCTCTATTTCCATGCTTGTTCCGTTTTTTTGGATGATACTGACCGCTTTCAAATCTCTGACAGAAGCCACCAGTGTCAATCCTTTTGTCATTCTACCAAAAGAATGGAGACCGGATGCTTTTCGAGAAGTTATGAACAATATCAATTTCCTTATTTTATACAAAAATACCTTGCTGATGATTTTTTGGAGAGTCGTATGCGCCGTCTTGACCGCCACTATGGCAGGTTATGCTTTGGGACGACTGGATTTCCGTGGAAAGAACCTTGTCTTTTATTTGCTACTCTTTCAAATGATGGTACCCAGCCAAATTTTCATCATACCGCAATATGTTATGATTAGTAAGCTGGAGCTGAATAATACTATGTTTGCTCTTGTTTTCCCCGGTCTGGTAACTGCCTTCGGTACTTTCTTACTGCGTCAGTCTTATATGGCTTTGCCAAAAGATATGGAAGAAGCCGCCAGATTGGACGGCTGCAATATACCGCAAACCTTTCTCTATGTCATGGCACCGCTAACACGCTCTGCCATGGTGGCACTCGGTATTTTCACCGCTCTCTTTGCATACAAAGACTTAATGTGGCCAATGATTGTCAATCCTTCTCCGGAAGCAATGACTCTCTCTGCCGCTCTTGCCAAAATGCAAGGCCAATATATCGTAAAATTTCCGGAATTGATGGCAGCCTCTTTGATTGCTTCGATTCCTATGATTATCATTTATTTATTATTCCAGAAACACTTCATTCAAGGTATTGCAACATCCGGCGGGAAGCTTTAGTGTACCGCACGAAAGGAGAAACCAATGATATTTTTTCATGAAAACAACAAACAATTTCACCTTACCAACGGCCAAATCAGCTATATCATGGAATTAATGGAAAACGGGCAGCTGGCCAATCTTTATTATGGAAAGGCCATCAAAGATAGAGAATCTTTCGGATATTTGAGAGAGCATTTTGAGCGTCCTTTAAACCCGGATTCTCACCCTGCTTCTATTTTAGCTTTGCAATATACCAGACAGGAATATCCTGCTTACGGCACCGGTGATTTCCGCTATCCTGCCTACCGTATTCTACAAGAAAAAGGCAGCTTGATTTCAGGTTTCGTCTATGAAAGTCACCATATTTTCAGCGGTAAAAAAGATATTTTGCCACTTCCGTCCACATACGTCGAAACGGAAGACGAGGCTGAAACACTGGAAGTCACTTTTTTTGATGCAGTAACCGAAACTCGCCTTTTACTGAGTTATACTATTTTCAAAAATCTGCCGGTCATCACTCGTCATGCCACCTTTACCCAAGTCGGTGAAAGCCCTGTTGTCTTAAAAAATGCCATGAGTCTTTGTCTTGACCTGCCGGATATGGACTGGGAAATGCTGCATTTCTCCGGTGCTTGGGGAAGAGAGCGCTACCTCAAGAAAAGGACTTTGGAAGTAGGCACACAATCCATTGCCAGCATGCGCGGAGCTAGTAGTTCCGAGCACAACCCTTCTTTTCTTTTGAAGAGAAAAAATACAGATGAAAGAAACGGCGAAGCCATTGGGATAAGTTTCGTTTACAGTGGTTCTTTCCTAGGCCAAGTGGAGGTTTCCTCTTATGAAGAAACTCGTGTTCTGCTGGGGCTCAATCCTGAAAACTTTGAGTGGAAATTAAAGAGCGGTGAAAGTTTCACTACTCCGGAAGGAATCCTTGTTTACAGCGAGCAAGGTTTAAACGGCCTGAGCCAAACTTTCCACCATCTGTTCCGTACTCATCTCAATCGCAGCACTTGGCGTGATAAACCAAGGCCGATTCTTTTGAATAACTGGGAAGCCACTGAAATGACTTTTGATGAGGCTTTGATTTTAAAAATTGCCCAAAAGGCAAAAGAAGCCGGTGCAGAACTCTTTGTTCTGGATGATGGTTGGTTCGGCACCAGAGATGATGACACTCAGGGACTTGGCGATTGGTTTGTCAATACCGATAAATTACCGGACGGTATCAAAGGATTATCCGAAAAAGTAACGGCTATGGGCATAGATTTTGGCCTTTGGATTGAACCGGAAATGGTCAACAAAAACAGTAAGCTTTTCCGTGAACATCCTGATTGGCTGATGGTAGATCCCGAGCGTTATGCCAGTCCATCCCGTCACCAATTTGTTTTGGACTTTTCTCGTAAAGAAGTAGTCGACGGTATTTTTGAAATGCTGGATAAGATTCTTTCCGAATCCAAGATATCCTATATTAAATGGGATATGAATCGCTATATCACCGAATGCTATTCCAACGGAACGCCTGCAGAAGACCAAGGTAAGGTTTACCATCGTTATATTTTGGGAGTTTATGACCTCTATACCCGTCTAACGACCAAGTATCCGGATATTTTATTTGAATCTTGCTCCAGTGGCGGCGCTCGCTTTGATGCCGGACTTCTTTCCTTTGCACCGCAAACTTGGACCAGTGATAATACCGATGCCGTAGACCGCTATCGAATTCAATATGGCACCAGTTACTTTTATCCTGTCAGCAGTATGGGGGCTCATATTTCAGCCGTGCCGAACATGCAAACCGGACGGATTTCTCCACTTTTCACACGTGGAAATGTTGCTTTCTTCGGGGCTTTCGGCTATGAACTTGACTTGAATCGTATTTCCGAGGAAGAATTTGAAATGGTTAAGAAGCAAATTGCTTTTTACAAAGAAAGACGGGAAGTTTTCCAATATGGTACTTTCTATCGCCTTCTTTCCCCGTTTGACGGCCATGGCGATGCTGCTTGGATGAGTGTGTCTGAAGATAAAAAGACCGCCTATATGGGATATTATCACACTCTCGTTCGTGTCAACCATGGAGGTATCCGTGTAAAATTGGACGGCCTTTGTCCTGACACCAAATATCATGTGACCTCCGTGACTTCCGGTGTAGCCTACGACAGAGAGCATTATGGAGATGAACTGATGAATGCCGGTTTATTAATAGACCGTCGTTATCTACAACAGCTCTGCGGTGACTTCAGCTCAATTCTTTATGAAATAAAACATATCTAATCCCCCAAACAGGCTGCCGACCTTGAAGAGACGGCAGCCTGTTTTTTAGGTTCTCTATAAATCTCTATTTTCTTATTGCCTTTTTTTTAACAATTTGCTATAATGGGAAAAGTTTGTATACAGAATTCACCTTGACAAAGAGAAGGCGGAATTGTAATGACATGCTTTATGTAAGCGAAAAGCTGCTTTCACTATGCAAGTCATTTTAATGACATGCTTTAAGCAAATGAAAAGCCATTTTCACTATGCAAGTCATTTTATTATCAAAATAGAAAGAGGGATTAACATGAACGAAAAAGAATTATCAACTCCGGAAGAAATGCTCGAAACTGCCATTTATAAGTTTACCAAGAAAGCGCATCGCCCTTATAAAGACATGATTTTATTGGGCTTTTTAGCAGGTGCTTTTATCGCTCTGGCAGGTGCCGGTGCAGATATGGTGGCTCACAATCTTTTGATGAATCCGGAAACGACCGGACTTGGCAAATTTCTGTCCGGACTTATTTTTCCGGTTGGCTTAATGCTTGTGGTCTTTGCCGGTACCGACTTATTCACCAGTAACTGTCTTGTATTTACCGGATTTCTCGCCAAAAAAGTGAGTTTCAAAGAAATGCTGATTAACTGGCTCATTATTTATTCCAGTAATTTCTTGGGTGCAATTTTTATTGCTTACCTGTTCTTCATCAGCGGCGAACTGCACTTATCCGGCAATATGCTCGGGGGATTGGCCGTGAAAATGGCATATTCCAAAGTACATCTGAGCTTTGCCGAAGCGATTAGTCTGGGTATTTTGTGTAATATCTTAGTCTGCATTGCTGTCTGGTTTGCCGGAGGAATGAAGAAGGTATCTGCTCAGTTTATGGCTATTTTCTTCCCTATTTTCCTCTTTATCGGCTCCGGTTATGAGCATAGTGTTGCCAATATGTTCTATTTACCGCTTGGTATTCTTGCCAAAAACAATCCGGAATATGTTATGGCTGCCGGTCTTACCGTCAAGCAATTGGACAGTCTGAACTGGATAACCATGTTCACACAAAATCTACTTCCGGTAACCATCGGTAACATTATTGGAGGGGCTTTCATTATCGGTGGAATCAATTATTTCCTATATCATAAAAAAATAAAATCTGCCTCTCATTCCTAAGATATTTTTGCTTTACTGCTATCTTCCTATCAGAAAAGCCAGCAATTAGTAGCAAAGAAACGGCAAAGAAACATAGGAATTTCTTGACAAAACTAAAATTTCCCTTGCTTTTTTGCTCAGATTACGCTAAAATGTATTTTGTGCTACAGCTTATCTGCAATAATATATCGAATGCGATATGCAGGTAACTGTACTCATGGAGAGGTATCGAAGTGGTCATAACGGGGCTGACTCGAAATCAGTTTGTGAGCAATCACACGCGGGTTCGAATCCCGCTCTCTCCGTTTCTAAGCAAACGCCTTGGCGTTTGCTTTTGTTTTATTTTTTCCTTTTAAGGTTAAATTCACAACTCCTGCCGGAAAGGTGGTAATCCTATGAACTACATCCATCAAATTATGAATCTTGTAAAAGAAAAGTATCCGGAACAAGCCGAATTTCAACAAGCAGTACAGGAAGTCTTTCATTCTCTTTCCCCTGTGATTGAAGCCAATGAAGCACTTTATCGAAAACATGCTATTTTAGAGCGTCTGATAGAGCCTGACCGTCAAATTCTGTTCCGTGTATGCTGGGTTGATGACAATGGAAATACTCAGGTCAACCGTGGCTATCGTGTCCAATTCAACAACGCCATCGGTCCGTACAAAGGCGGGTTGCGCTTACACCCTTCCGTTAATTTAAGTATTATGAAGTTTTTAGGATTCGAACAAGTCTTCAAAAACTCTTTAACCGGCCTGCCAATGGGTGGTGCCAAGGGTGGCTCGGACTTTGATCCGAAGGGAAAATCCGAACGGGAAATCATGGCCTTTTGCCAATCCTATATGACAGAGCTTTCCAAGTATATCGGAGCGGATATTGATGTGCCTGCCGGAGATATCGGAACCGGCGCCAGAGAAATCGGCTATCTTTTTGGTCAATACAAGAGAATTCGTGGTAGTTATGAGGGCGTTCTGACCGGTAAAGGCTTGAGTTATGGAGGCTCTCTTGCAAGAAAAGAAGCAACCGGCTATGGCTTACTCTACATCGTAGAAGAAATGCTAAAGCGAAATAACATGGATATCAAGGGAAAAACCATTTGCGTTTCCGGTGCAGGTAATGTTGCTATTTATGCCATTGAAAAAGCGCAACAACTGGGAGCAAAAGTTGTGACCGCAAGTGATTCCTCCGGCTATATTTTTGATGAGGAAGGAATTGATTTGGCTCTCTTAAAGCAAATTAAAGAAGTGGAAAGAGCTCGTTTATCCGAGTATGCAAAACGTCGTCCAAGTGCGGTTTATACGGATGGTCGTGGTGTTTGGCAGCATAAATGTGATATTGCTTTGCCATGTGCTACTCAAAATGAACTTCATTTGGAAGATGCCAAGGCTTTAGTGGCAAACGGATGTCTGGTAGTAGCCGAAGGAGCCAATATGCCAACTACTTTGGAAGCGACCAACTATCTTTTGACACATCAGATTTTCTTTTTACCCGGTAAAGCGGCCAATGCCGGCGGCGTTGCGACTTCGGGTTTGGAGATGAGCCAAAACAGCCAAAGATTGGCTTGGTCTTTTGAAGAGGTGGATCATAAGCTCAAGCAAATCATGGTACAAATCTTTCATAATATTGAAAAAGCCTGTGAAAAATATGATGCTCCGAAGAACTATGTGCAGGGCGCAAATATTGCAGGTTTTGAAAAAATCGTAGAGGCAATGATTGCACAGGGAGCGGTGTAAAATTTTACGGAAATTACAAAACGAGAGTTCGGTTATCCGGCTCTCGTTTTTTGTGTTTTATTTTTTACAGGAAATTATTTACCACCAAATAAGCCCTTTGCTTGATCAAGCAGATTTTCCGCTCCGCTTGCCAATTGATTGGTATCTAATCCATCTAAAACGCTGCATACTTGGTTTTCAATGGAATCGGGTAATTTGTCCTTTAAGAAGTTTTTTACTACTTCGACTGCTTTTTTCGCAGTTGCTTCATCTAAGTTTGCTTGCGACATAAGATTTTTAATGATTTCGTTCATATTTTCTCCTTTTTAATTGGCTGTGAAGTTTAGAGTTTTATTTGATTCTAAGTAAATACCTTACCCTTGCAACAAGAGCTATTTATCTTGTGGTCTTATAGTATAATATTTATGAATTTTATGCAAGAAAAACTTGAGAGAAATTAGAATCTATAGAAGAGCTTTTGTTATAACTTTTGGAGAATCGCCGAAACT
>JAUMXK010000113.1 GCA_030535295.1 Eubacteriales bacterium
GAAAACCATATCAAAATCTTTTTCAAATAGTTCTTGACATATTACCAGAATGCTTGTTTATGAATGACTCAACTTTCTCACAGTCTTTTTTGGCCCTATCCCGCTTTGGATATCGGGAATGCGGGAAAGTTGAGTGAATGATATGTGCGTTTCCTATTTTTATCGTAACAAAATTGTGTTTTCTTGAAGGACATTGGAAGGCAAATCTATTCTCTCCTTTTCTTTTATATAAATATTATATATTTTTCACAAAAATTTCAAAATCTCACTAAGAAAGGAAGACTTTTCTTTTTTGAATCCTACCGATAAGCGGAACTACCGATTTACTTTTACATTGTTACTGGTCAAATGTCCATTCATGCTTTATAATAAAGGAAGAAAGCTATGACCAAAGCCAATCCGAATCAAACGCTTTCCGCTCAAAGAGGGAAATGGGGCTTGATTGGGGCTGGATAGAAGAACTTCTGGTCAAGATAACAAAAATCCGTTATAATGGAGAAATCAAACTCCCTAATAGCGGATTGTACTTCTCTATGGGATAAAAATATAACATAAATGATAAGGAAAAACTATGAGTACAAGGTATCAACCACAGGACATTTTAAAAATATATTTTGGCTATGATGAATTCAGACCGAAGCAGCAGGAAATCATTGACAGCATTTTGGCCGGACAGGACACTTTGGCAATTATGCCCACAGGTGGCGGTAAGTCCTTATGCTATCAAATCCCTGCTTTATTAATGTCCGGCATTACTCTGGTCATTTCTCCATTGATTGCTCTGATGAAAGACCAGGTGGATGCCTTACTGGATATGGAATTGCCGGTAACCTTTCTAAACAGTACTTTGATATTTGAAGAATATCTGCATCGCATCTATGCGATTAAGCAAGGGCGATATAAAATCGTTTATTTGGCTCCGGAAAGCCTCTCTTCTTCTTTTGTCCAGCAGCTTGCCAAAGAAGTCACCATCAGTCATATTGCCGTGGATGAGGCACACTGCATCTCCACTTGGGGGCATGATTTTCGCCTTTCCTATCGGGAAATTGCAGATTTTATTGAAGAAATCCCGGAAAGACCGGTGATTTCAGCCTTTACCGCTACAGCTACTCCAAAGGTAAAGACGGATATCATTGACAGTCTGAAACTGCAAACCGTTTCTATGTTCGAAACAGGATACGAAAGAAAAAACCTGTCCTTAAATGTGGTCAAAGATACCAACAAACTTAATTTCTTACTGTCCTATATCAGCAAATACAAAGGGCAATCCGGTATTGTCTACTGCTCCACCCGCAAGGAAACCGAAGAAGTCTATGAAGCTTTGCGAAAGAAAAAGATTTCCGTTTCCTACTATCATGCCGGCCTTTTGCCGGAGGAAAGGAAACGAGTGCAGGAGCAATTTTTATTTGACGATATCAAGGTGATGGTTGCCACCAATGCTTTTGGGATGGGCATTGATAAGTCCAATGTCCGCTATGTCATTCATTACAATATGCCGGAAACTTTAGAAGCTTACTACCAAGAAGCCGGCAGAGCCGGTCGGGATGGTGCCCCTGCCGAGTGTTATTTGCTTTATTCTCCAAGGGATTTACAAATCCGCAGGTATTTGATTGAAAAAGCAGCGGAGAATGAGGAAATCAGTCAGGAGCTCCTGCATCATCGCTATGCCAAGCTCCAGCAAATGAATGCCTATTGCCATACCGGTCGTTGCTTATCGGCTTACATTCTGGAATATTTCGGCGATGATTATGCTAAGGATTGTAGCCGCTGCAATAACTGCTTGAAAGATTATGTAGAAAAAGATATTACCTTGGAAGCCATGAAAGCTATCTCCTGTGTAATGCGTATGAAACAAAGCTACGGTCTACAACTAACCGCAGCTGTGCTCAAAGGCTCCAATTCCAAAAAGATATTATCCAATGGCTTTCAGCATTTATCTACTTACGGATTGATGGCTACCATGAGCTTGGATGAAATCAGGGATTTCTTATTATTATTGGTGGCGGAAGGCTATTTGCATCAAACCAATGAGGCTTATCCTATCCTAATGGTCACTTCTTTGGGGAAAGATGTTCTGCTCGGCAAAGAAAGTGTCATCCAAAAGGTACCTGCACTGAGTCAAAGCTTTGATGAAAACCATATCTTTGAAACCCTGCGTGGACTACGCTATCGTTTGGCAAAGGAATCTCATTTGCCGCCATACCTAATTTTCAGCGATAAAACACTGATGGAAATGGCTCGTAAAATGCCGCAAAACGAAGCGGAGATGCTGGAAATTTCAGGAGTTGGAGAATTGAAATACAAAAAATACGGCACTGTCTTTTTGGAGGCACTGTGTTCGTTGCAGTAGGATTTACAAGTTATGAAAGGGATTTTTATGATTTCACTTTTTATTGAAGATATTAAATTATGCATGAACGGACTCCTCAAAGAAACGGTCTTTGACAGCTTTTTGCTGCATTCTCTGGAGCTGGACGTGCTACATCATTTTGCGGTAGACGGCGCTATCAATCAGAACTATTTAAACGAAGTGGAAAAGGAAGAGCGCAATCAAATGGATTATATCAGCTGGAAAGAAATAAGGCCTTTGATTACCGAAATAATCAAAAGCCATCGTACTCCGCTTTCCATGCAGATTCATTTTATTCTTTCTCCTGCCAGCGTGGAAAAGGTATTGAAGAATGTTCCCGAACATCTCTCGGAGGTCATTCAGTCCTTTTCTTTTCGTCTGCAGTTTGAAAACAATCAGCTACGACTGATTACCGCCACCAATTATAAGGGCTTTTTGCCGGATAAATCCGCCGAGCATAATTTTGATAACTCCATGAAACAGTTTTTAAGTCATTATGGATATGTTTTTATTGAGGAGTAGCCTCCAGCTGGTCATACCATAGCTTCCCCTCTCTTGGAATACTGACGATTTTAATTTCGCTATCCCATTTTCTTTTGGCATCTATTTCACTTCTCCGGCGCCATCACCGATATTTACAATATAAAACTCCGGTTTTAAGCCGGTTTTGGCTTCGTAAGCAGCACCCACTTCCTGCTCAAACTTTTCTGCCGCTTCTTTTTTGACGAGACTGACCGTACAGCCGCCAAAGCCAGCCCCAGTCATACGAGAACCATAAACGCCTTGTATCTTACGGGCTTCTTCTACCATTGTATCGAGCTCGATGCCGGTCACATCATATAAATCACGCAAAGAATCATGGGAAGCATTGAGCAGCTCTCCAAAACGAACCAAATCATTCTTTTGCAAAACTTCCACCGCTTCTTTTACTCTGACATTTTCCATCACTGCATGTTCGGCACGATTGCGAATCACGCCTTCGGTGACATGTCCTTTCAGCTCCTGCCATTCATCAGCACTCAGCTCACACAAATGATTCAGCGGTCTTACCTTTTGCAATTCTGCCAAAGCTTGTCTGCATTCTGCCAATCTTTCATTGTATTTGGAATCTGCCAATCCTCTTTTCTTATTGGTATTGCCGATAATCAAGACAGTATCTTTCAGGATGCATGGCACATACTCATAGCTTAAATCACCGGTATCAAGGTAAATGGCATGGTCGGCCTTGCCCATTCCCACAGCAAATTGATCCATGATTCCACTACTGACACCATTAAAGGTATTTTCTCCTTTTTGGCAAAGTTTGACCAAGGTAATCCTATCAATCCCAAGATTCCATAGTTCATTGACCACAAGTGCCGTCAAAACTTCAATGGAAGCCGAAGAACTAAGACCGGAGCCGTTTGGAATATTTCCTTGATAAAGAATATCCATGCCTTTAATTACACTCACATCTTTTCCTTGCTCTTTGAGGTAGTCTTGAAGCATCTTGATAGTACCTTTTGGATAGTTTGTCCAGTGGTCTTCTTTTTTGTATTCGATGGCACGAATATCCACTTCATTTTTAAACTCCATATTCTCAGAGGCAAAGCGTACCAGATAATCTTCTCTTGGGCGAACCACCGCATAAGTTCCGATATCCAGAGCACATGGAAATACTCTGCCGCCATTGTAGTCAATATGTTCACCGATTAAATTGACTCTGCCCGGAGTGAAAAACTTGCGGATTTCTCCGGCTGCACCGTATTCCGCTTGAAAACGAGTTACTAAATCTTGCCAAATTGTGTTCATTTTCGTCCTCCTAGTTTTGCTTTTTCCATTTATTTTTGACTCAGCTTCACGTAGCTTTTTGGCTCTATCTCTCTTAGGAGAGGGAGTCTGTAAAGTTGAGGGATTGCTTTTATTTTATTTTTGCATTTTATTTTCTGTATTTT
>JAUMXK010000114.1 GCA_030535295.1 Eubacteriales bacterium
TTTTCAAGAAAAGAAAACATTTGAAAAATATCAATGAATTTGGTATACTGATAACAATGTAAAACAGCAGATAGGCTAGAATAAAAAGGAGATATGTAAAAATGGAAAATAATAATATCCAAAACCAAGAAGCAATGACGACGGAAGAATTGGGAGAATTATTTCAAATTCGTCGTAATAAATTAAAGGAATTGCAAGAAAGTGGTAAAAATCCATTTGAAATCACCAGTTTTGATGTAACAAATTATAGTAGCGAAATCCTTGGAGATTTTGATGCTTTTGTAGAAAAAGAAGTTACCCTTGCAGGACGTATCATGACCAAGAGAATTATGGGAAAAGCGTCATTTTGCCATTTGCAAGATAAAAATGGGCAAATTCAGCTTTATGTAAAGAGAGATGAAGTTGGAGCAGAGGAGTATCAAGGATTCAAAGAAATGGATTTGGGAGATATCATTGGTGTGACGGGATATGTTTTCCGTACCCAAAAAGGAGAAATCTCGATTCATGTGACAAAGATTACTCTGCTCAGTAAGAGCTTGCAAATTTTACCGGAGAAATTCCACGGCTTAAAAGATACGGATATTCGTTATCGTCAAAGATATTTGGATTTGATTGTCAATCCGGAAGTAAAAGACACATTTCGTAAGCGCTCGGAGATTATCCGTACGGTTCGTAATATTTTAGATGAAAAGCAATTCCTCGAAGTAGAAACTCCTATTTTGATGAGTATTCCTTCGGGAGCGGCTGCAAAGCCTTTTAATACGCATCACAATGCTTTGGATATGCCGCTACACTTGCGGATTTCTTTGGAATTGCCATTGAAGAGATTGATTGTCGGCGGCTTTGACAGAGTCTATGAAATCGGTCGTGTATTCCGTAATGAAGGTATTTCGACTCGTCACAATCCGGAGTTTACCTTATTGGAATTATACCAAGCATACACCGATTATCACGGTATGATGGACTTGACCGAAGAACTCTTTAGAGAAACAGCACGCAGAGTGCTTGGTACGACGGTAATCACCTATGGCGATGTAGAGATTGATTTAGGAAAACCGTTTGCTCGTCTCAGCATGAAAGATGCGGTGACAAAATATTCCGGTATCAATTTTGATGAGATTGCAACGGATGAAGAAGCAAGAGAGTTGGCATTAAAAGACAGTAAGATTGCCAATGCCGATGTGAAATCACACTTAAAGAAAGGTGAAATCCTAAACTTATTCTTTGAAGCTTATGCAGAAGAACATTTGGTACAACCGACCTTTATCACTGACCATCCGGTAGAAATTTCGCCGCTGGCAAAGAAAAAGGTGGATGATCCGGCTTATACTGAGAGATTTGAACTCTTTATCTTGACCAGAGAGCATGCCAATGCATTCTCGGAATTAAATGACCCGATTGATCAAAAAGAGCGTTTCTTGTATCAAGAAAGCCTGCGAGCTGCCGGTGACGAGGAAGCCAACCGCATTGATGATGACTTTATCACTGCCCTTGAATACGGTATGCCACCAACGGGCGGACTGGGAATTGGCATGGACAGAATGATTATGCTTTTGACCAATTCACAGTCGATTCGTGATGTGCTGCTCTTCCCGACAATGAAGAGTAAGGACTAGGAAGAGGCTTGGAATAAGGGGATTGATGAGGTGATAAACAAAAATTACCCCCAAAAATTGAAATAGCAGAAATGTTACAAAGAGCAGTGTTTGAAGCGCTGCTCTTTTTAATTGATTTTTATTGCCTTTTTGGGCGGAAATTTTCAGTATGAGCTTGCAAGAAATGATGGAGTAGGATATAATGAATGAACAGAAAAGCCTTTTTGGGCAGAAATTTTCAACGAAAGGAGGACGTTATGGAGATAAGGCGTGATAGTTATTTGCAGCAATTGATTACTTATCGTTTTGATGGCTTGGTGAAAGTAATTACCGGGATACGGCGATGCGGGAAATCCTATTTGCTAAAGAAAATATACAAAGATTATTTGCTGGAAAATGGTGTGAAAGAAAATCAAATGATAATGATTGAGCTGGACCTTGCAAAAGACATTCGTTTTCGCAATCCTCTTTTACTGTCTTCGTATGTCAGGGAAAAAGTGGAAGGAAAAAAAGAGGAATATTATCTGTTTGTGGATGAAATTCAAATGTCGGATCAGGTGGAAAATCCATACAGTCCGAATGGAAATAAAATCACTTTTTATGATGCCCTAAATGATTTGAGAAGTCTACCCAATTTGGATGTATATGTCACCGGAAGTAATTCCAAAATGCTATCCAGTGATATTTTGACGGAGTTTAGGGGAAGAAGTGATGAAATCCGTGTGCATCCCCTGAGCTTTTCAGAGTATTATTCAGCTGTTGGTGGGGACAAAAACGAAGCCTTTGATGACTATGCTTTTTATGGTGGGATGCCTCTGGTTTTGTCTAGGCCAAATGATACGGCAAAAATGAATTATTTGAAATCACTTTTTACGGAAGTCTATCTGAAGGATATTGTGGAGCGAAAAAAAATAGAAAGGCAAGATGTACTGGAGCAAATTTTGGATTTGCTTTGCTCTTCTATCGGTTCCTTGACGAATCCTGCAAAAATAGCCAATACATTGAAGTCGAAGCAAGGCTCGGGAGTGTCACCCAATACGATTCGCTCCTACATTGGGCATTTGGAGGATGCGTTTCTATTTTCTGAGAGCAAACGCTATGATGTAAGGGGCAAGTCATATTTTGATTCTCCCAATAAATATTATAGTGAGGATATCGGGCTGAGAAATGCTCGTATTGGCTTTCGGCAGCAGGAAATGACTCATATTATGGAAAATATCATTTATAATGAGTTGATTAACCGACAATTTTCGGTGGATGTAGGGGTTGTTTATGCAAGAATGGTCAATGAAAATGGGAATTCTGTGCGTATTCCGAGAGAAATAGATTTTGTTGTCACTTCGGGTGGAAAGAAAACCTATATTCAATCGGCATATGCAATGCCCACGGAGGAAAAGGCAGAAACGGAACTTAGACCGTTTGCGCTTACAGGCGACTCCTTTCCTAAGATTGTCGTGAGAAAAGACGTGGGTAAGCGTTGGTATGATGACAACGGTATTTTGAATATCAATTTAATAGATTTTTTGTTGGAAAAAGAGTTAATATAAGAACAGAATCAAACAGGATACTTTAGAATAGACAAACATAAGAATGAACTATCTTTCTTGACTTTTTAAGAGAAAAAGTCAAGAAGAAAATAGAGATATCCGGTGATATTTATTTTCAAATTTCCATCTTTTCAAATAGAATAAAATAATGTATAATGACTTGGTTAAATTTAAACAATAGATGGAAAGGAAATAAGATGACAACGAAAAAAGGAAGTTATTTATTGGGCATTATCGGTGCGATACTGGGAATGATAGTGGCAATGATACCGTATATTTTTGTATATTATTTAGGATATATTGTATTTTGGCTTGGATTTTTATTTATCATATTGACAACCAGAGGATATTTTATGCTAAATGGAAGAAGAGGGTACGGCCAGATTCCGATTATCATTTTCTTCAGCGGATGCGGTTTGCTGATTTCTGTTTTGGCGCTGGATATTTGGACGCTGATAAAGCTGGCGAATGAAGAGCCGAGTATTACTTATGGTATGATTCCGCAATTTATTTATTATGAATTTATGGAGAATCCGCAATATCGTAATGGTTTAATTAAGGATTTATTCTTAAGCGGAATAACCTATGTAATCGGTATTTTTTATTTTATAGTACAAAGCATCCGAGAAATCAATGCAGAAAAGCAATTGGAAGTGCAAAATCAGCAAATGGCATATTATGGAGGACAGCAGGCATATCCACAAAATTATCCGAATGCAGGACAAAACATGCCACAAAACATGGCTAATATGCCACAGAATATGGCACAAAACACATCGGAGAATATGAATTACGGTATGCCATATCAAGAGCCGGTAGCAAATCCGACAAGATATGAGGAAGTACCGTATGGTGGGGAAGAAGATGTGAAAAGACCGGAGGAATAAAGAATTAGTCGATAAAAAATTTTTGCCAAAGCAAAACAAGGGAATAAAACCACTGAAAAGGAAGTAAAGGCTGATACTTCCTTTTTTGGGTGCGCCTTGCGGCGCACGTTTCTAAAGGGTGAAAGTCCCAAATCCGC
>JAUMXK010000115.1 GCA_030535295.1 Eubacteriales bacterium
CCAATACTCTATGCTCCTGCTCTTCCATAATACGATATACCGAGTGACATTTATCACTTAATGGAAATCTGTCATTCAGTAAGTTAATCACAATGCAGGGGCTTAATGCCTTGTAATCATTCCCTTGCACAAAATCTTCCGCATACAGTTTGGCCCAATAATACAGACTTCTCTTTGGAAAATACGGACTCCAGTAATTCTGCATTTCGACATTGATCTTTTCTCCGCTTTTTAGCGTCAACTTGATATCGACAATCCCCGTCTTTTCTTCCATATAATCTTGTAGCAAAAATGGAGTTTCAAATTCGATTTCCTCAATATCCTCTACCTTGGTTACCAAAGACAAAAATCGCCTGGTAATCTCTTTGTTTTCTTCCGTTCCGAACAGCCATCGGAAGGCAAAATCATTTCTTGCGGTAAACTGTTTTTCCTCTTGCTTTGCTAAAATCTCTGCTTTTCTCTCCATGGACTTCTCCCTTCATTATAAAACATTTTTCGCCTTTTGACCAGTCATAATTCCGCTCGCTATCTTTGGGGTTGTCTTTAGGGGTTATCTTTTGGGGCACTCCCTTTAGAGCAGGCTCTCCGCCTAAAAAATCTCCTCCAAAGAAAACAGAAAGCAGAATCATCCGCAAAGGCTTTTTCTTTCTCTATTCTAGCAAAAGGATTGGCGAAAGTCGTCCGCTAGTTGTGGAATTTCGTAATCTTTTTATAAAAATAAAATCAAATATTTGTTAATAGTTCTTTCCCAACTGAAAAGCAAATTGCAAGAAAAGCATTTAAAAAGGCATTTTCACCGAGATAACTCAAATGAAAATGCCTATATGAAATGTCAGATTTTAAATCCCCAGAAACTCACGAAACTCCATAATAAAGCGATAGGCTCTGGTGGTGGACTTACTTTCCGCAAAAATACGAATCAAAGGCTCCGTACCGGAAAATCTGGCAATAATCCATGAGCCGTCTTTAAAGTAAACTTTCACACCATCCAAATAGCTGACTTCCCGTATTTCTTCGTGGAACTCCGGCAATTTCTTTTCCTCGAAAAGCAGATGAATCAATCTATCCTTTTCTTTCGGATGAAAGCTCAAATTGGCCTCTTCCATATAAAAACTACCGAATTTTTCTTCCAACTCCTTGAGCATTTCTCCCAATCGCTTGCCTGTTACGCAAATCATCTCAACCAAGAGAGCTGCCGCAAAAATACCGTCCTTACCCTTAATATGACCACGAATGGTCAATCCGCCGCTACTTTCGCCGCCAATTACGGCATCTGTTTCCGCCATTTTACTACTGATATGCTTAAAACCCACCGGCACTTCATAACACTTTTCACCGGCATCCTCGGCAATCGCATCCAATAGATGTGTGGTAGCAATATTGCGCACTACCGGCCCACGCCAATTTTTATAATTCAGCAAATAGTAATACAGTAAACTCATAATCATATTGGGGTGAATATAGGCACCGGTTTCATCAATAATACCCAAACGGTCGGCATCTCCATCTGTACCGATACCCAGGTCATATTGCTTTTCTACTACCAGATTCTTCAAGTGGCGCAAGGTTTCTTCACTTGGCGAAGGCATTCTCCCCCCAAAACCGGGATCATGCGAATCATGAATGGTGTCGATTTCACAACGTGCCGTCATCAATAAGGTTTGCAAAGCCGTCTTGGAAACTCCGTACATCGGATCTACCAAAATACGTAAGTCTTTTGAACGAATGCTTTCCATATCAATCATAGAAATAATCGTGTCAATATAGTCATTGAAAGGATGAATCAATTGAATCTTGCCTTGAAGTACCGCTTCCTCAAAAGGCAACATTTGAATCTCCTCGGGCTTTAGAGAATTGATGTCCTTTTCCATCAAATTGGTAACCGCAACATCCGCATCTTTTCCACCCTCGGTAAAGACCTTAATGCCATTGTATTCGGCAGGGTTGTGGCTGGCAGTCACCGCCACTCCATAAAGAGTGCCTATGGTTTTGACTGAGAACATGACTAGCGGAGTCGGCGCAACACGGCGAATAAAATATACATGAATGCCGTTGCCTGCAATTACTTCAGAAATCCACTTGGCTGCTCGATCCGATAAAAACCGCTTATCATAACCAATGACCAGACCTTTGTCTGCCGCATTTTCCTTTTTCATTAAATTCGCAAGGCTCTGAGCAACTTTAATAATATTATCCTTGGTGAAATTATCTCCAATGATTGCTCTCCAACCACCTGTTCCAAATTGAATCATGTTATCCTCCTTATTTTACGTATCACTGACTCGTTTGCTGCGATTGCATCATGATTATATATCATTCCTTTCTATTTTAATACTTTTTTGGTTATTTGCCTACTGTTATTTTGCTTTCACTTTTAGATATTTTGCTTTGATTTTACTTTTCTTTTGATTTTACTGAAAAATTTCTAAAATCGACTGATACAATGCCTCTGCTGTCTTCTCCTGCTCTTCGGGATGAAAAATCTTGCGCAAATCGTCTTCATCCGACATAAAGCCGCTTTCTACAATCACTGCCGGCATTTGCGGATATTTTACCATATATAAATGCGGAGCATTGCTTATTAGGCGATTGGTAAAATTGGTGTGTAGTCTATACTTTGCCAAAATGGTTTCCGCCAGCGCCTTGGCTGTGATGGTTTCATTTCTCCGCTCTTTCAAATAATAGACATCGGTCCCCTCGATTTTGCGGTCTTTGACAGTCGTCATATTATTGTGCAGACTTAAAAAGATATCCGCACCACTTTCATTGGCCAATTTGACTCTTTCTGATGCTGAGGGATTGACATCACTCAATCTGGAAAAATAAGCCTTGATGTGTGGGGCTTGCTCCAGTTTAGCTTTTAGTAGCATTGCGACTTGGAAATTGGCATCTTTTTCATAATATTTTTGCGAGCCAAATCCGATATCTGCTATTTTCACCGCTCCGGGGTCATTGCCTCCGTGACCGATATCGATAAACACTACATGCTGAAAGACTTGCTTCGGTTTACGAGCAGAGATATAAATAGAATCTCTATCTTCGGCAATGGTCAATTCATGAAGACTTGGAAAAGTAAACTCCAGACGACCGTCCTTTTCTTCCACCTTGGTAATATAGTTATCGCCAATCCAATACGTTCCGTTGATATAACCCAAATGCGGAAAAGAAAGGCTGGCTTTTCCGGCATAAATATCCTGAATATAGTCTACTTTTTCCATTTGAAAATCTTTCGGTTTTCGGATACGCAGCACTCCATAGTGATAATGAATATCTTTGGTTTTTGCTTCATAAAAACGAATACTTTGGTTTTCCGGAGCAAACTCGGTACCTTCTTTGAGCCATAGTTTAATTTTAGTTTTGTCTTTGTCTTCTCCTGTCATTGCCATTTTAGTGATAAAACGTGAATCCGGCAGCGTTTCCTGTGTTTTGATTAAGCTTTGGCTGGATGGCAAGGTAATTTCCAGACAATTATCCTCACCTCTACTTAATTCCGGCGTTACAGGCAAATAACTTTCTATCGTCAATCGCTCTTCATCGCCGGTTTTGTCTAAACGAACCTGAGTGATGGCATTGGTTATCACCTCCACCAGCAGTCTTTCTCCCAATTCATCCAGTTGTAAGGCAAAATCTTTGGCATTTTCTCTGAGAACGAATTCAAATTGTACCGCTGAGGAGCCGCCTCCCTGAAGTTCCCTGACCATGATTTCAGAAATGGCCTTATCTTTTGGGTAGCTCAATTGTGATTTTTTCAAGGACACTTTGGCATTTTCGATGGTAATCACCAATTTATTATCCTGATGTCTGGCAGAAATGGCTCCCATTTTATTTGATGCCGCAATGGAATAGACATTTCCTTTTCGATTGAGGCGATTTACCGCAAATACAGAAGTTTTCTTGTCATTTTTCTTCCAAAAAGAAGTCGGCAAAAAGCCTTCTTCCGTTTTATGAAATTCCCTTTCTTTTGCCCAAATAATCGGCAATGTCTGTGTCATTGCCACAATTTCTTTTTTATTTTCGGCAGCGCTTACCTGGCTACCGGAAACCGCCAAAAGCGATAATACAAGCAGCATAGTAAACGCTCGTTTTATTCTGTTTTTCTTCACAAAAATCCTCCTCGTATAATAAGTTTGTAAGCAAGAAAATTGCTTATGAACTTATTCT
>JAUMXK010000024.1 GCA_030535295.1 Eubacteriales bacterium
AGAAATATTCATAGATGTTATTACCGGAATGATTCCAGTATAGCAAAGGCAAATCGGAAAGTCGTCCTTTTTTAGAGGAATTTCATTAAAAATTGATGAGAAATTATGGTCTGACGATGGAAAACATCCGGATAACTCAAGTGGAGTCTGCACCCTTGAGTCCTGTACTTAGACTATCGAATTTTACGTGAGGGTTTGCCCAGAGGATGTCCTTCTTACAATGGTTCGAATGGTGGATGTTTTTTGCTAAGGCAAAAATGATTGCTATTTTATCTTAGGTTTGATATCATAAATAAAGAAGTTTTTTTACAAAGAAAAAGATCAATAAGGTTTCGGGAATTGCTTTTGGAATTAGGAGGAAATATGAAAAAGCTGCTGAATATTGTGTTTAGTAAAACGATAGTGGTGGGCATTTTGATTGCACTGCAAGTGTATTGGCTATTTTTGCTGTTTGCAGCATTGAAAGAGCATGCGGTTTGGCTGGAAAGTGCTTTGGGATTCTTGGCGCTGGTAATGTTTTTGGCGGTCATCATCTCTGAGCAAAATCCGGCTTACAAAATCGGCTGGATTGTTTTAATCAGTGTGGTGCCTTTGCTTGGGGGATTGCTTTATCTGGTGATGTCAAATAAGAAACCTTCCGGACGATTGCGTATGAAGATAAAAAATGCCGAAATGAATATTCAAAAGCAGCTAAAGGATATCAAATATCCGGAGCCGCAAATCGAGGAGCGGATGAAAAGCATGAGTAATTACATTGCAAAAAATGGAAATTATCCGATTCATTCCGGTACCAAGGTCGATTATTTCAAAGTGGGAGAGGATATGTTTGCCTCTATGATGAAGGATTTAAAGGAGGCAAAGGAATTTATTTTCTTTGAATATTTTATTGTCGGCGAAGGAAAGATGTGGCAGGAGATGAAAAGTGTCTTGATAGAAAAGGCAAAGCAGGGAGTTGATGTACGTGTCATGTATGATGACTTGGGCTGTGTGGGCGTTCTTCCGCCGAGAATACAACAGGAACTGAGAGAAAATGGTGTGCAGGTGGTGGCCTTTAATCCTTTGGTGCCGTTTTTGGCTTTGGTGATGAATAATCGTGACCACCGGAAGATTTTAGTCATTGATGGTGATATTGGTTATAATGGAGGAATCAATATTGCCGATGAATACATCAATATCAATCCACCGTATGGACATTGGAAAGATACAGGACTTCGCCTGGAGGGCGAAGGGGTTGCCAATTTAACCACTATGTTCTTAAGCCTTTGGAATGCGTATTATCCCGAAAGCGGAACGGTCGAAAAATACCTGCCGAAAAAGCGAGTTGAGGATGCGGTCGGTTATGTTCAATCTTTTTCCGATTCGCCGCTGGATGATGAATTGATAGCGGAAAATGTCTATATGGATATTCTATGGCAGGCCAAAGATTATGTGTATATCTTTACGCCATATTTGATTATTGACCATGAAATGACGGTAGCCCTGACTATGGCGGCCAAAAGAGGAGTGGATGTTCGATTGGTAGTGCCGAAAATCCCGGATAAAAAAACGGTCTATCATTTGACGGAGTCTTATTTTAAGCCATTGGTTGAGCAAGGTGTTAAGATTTATCTGTATACTCCGGGTTTTATACATGCCAAGAGCTATATTTCGGATGACCGTGTTGCGGTGGTGGGAACCATCAATATGGATTATCGCAGTCTTTACCTACATTTTGAATGTGGTACCGTGCTGATTGAGCACCCTGCTATCATGGATTTGAAGGCGGATTGTTTCGAGACCTTTGCCGTAAGCGAGCAAGTGGAGGTGGCCCGGCTGAATAAGGGCAGACTTTTCAATATGTATCAAGCAGTTTTGCGAGTGTTAAGTCCACTATTCTAAACAAAAAATAATCTTACAGGGAAGCATATTCTTAGAAAAGAGTATGCTTTTCTAATGTATTTTCACTGGCATATAGGAAAATTTTATGTTATAATTCAAATAACTGTGTAAGTAGGCAATAGGATAGGGTTAATTTATAGTTTGGTTCCCGGACTGAAGTTTAGGAGATTAGATATGGTAAATGAAAACAAAGTCAAGATTATGACGGAAATCGCTTCTTATTTGGAGGGAAAGGGAAAGTCGGATTTAAAGGTCATGCGGCATTTTAAGTTGGACTATGTTTCGCTGAACAGTTTCCGTGTCATGTTACTGGCAACACTGGGAATATTAATCATTTTCGGTTTGGATGTGATGGATAAGTTTTTGAATAATATGGAAAATATATCGGAGTTTGACTTTGTCGGGCAGGGAACGGTGTATTTGACTTTATGGATATTGGCGATGCTGTTTTATGCGGTGGTGAGCGGAAAGATTTATCGTCAGCGTTATGCAGATGCCAAGAAAAGAACCGAAGAGTATGAAAATTTGTTGCAAAAATTAGATGAAGAAAACATGAAATAAGGTGGAGGATAGAATGATTAAACTCTATGAAATAAAAGAACTGATAACCAATGTTTTTAAAAAATACGAAAAATATATTATGCCGGTAATCCGCTTTCTCTTTGCACTGATTATTGTGATTAAATTGAACCATTTCTTCGGCAGTGCCAAAGTATTGGACAAAACAAGCATTCATTTGGGTTCGGCACTGCTGGCGGCATTTTTACCGGGAAGCTGGTTCTTATTGCTGCTCGGCTTTATGACCTTGCTGCAAGTGTTTTACATTTCCCTGGAAGCGACACTTGTTCTGGCGGTCGTGATGGTAGCGGTGTATTTGCTATTTATGCCGATGATTACCGAATATAGTTGGATTGTGATTTTGACACCGCTTTTACTCCATTGGAATTTGGGCTATCTGATTCCTTTGGTATTGGGTTTGGTCTTTTCTCCGATTACACTCATCCCGATGTCTATCGGAATCGGAATTTACCGATTTTCCGGTTATTTGGGCGGCTTGATGCAGGTCAGTGTGGAGAGCGGCAAAACATCTATGTTTGATGCACCGGAAAACTTATTGGGTATGTATAATCATCTGATTTCCGTAATGACGGCAGATAAGACAAGCTTGCTGTTAATTATTGTCTTCTCTATGTCGTTATTGGTAGTATACTACTTGGCGAAAGTAGAAATGGATTATGCACATTATATTGCTATCGGTGTGGGAGCAGTCTTTCAAATGCTGACATTAATTGTAGGCAATATTATGTGGAAAGGTTATTTGAACATTGGAGCCATTATTTTAGGTTTGCTATTCAGTGTTGCTTTGGCGGCACTGTTCCAATTCATGCGTTTTCGTTTGGATTACCAGCAGGCTCAACGGTTACAGTTTGAAGATGATCATTATTACTACTATGTAAAGGCTATTCCAAAGTTGAAAGTAACGAAAACAAGCAAGGAAATCAAACAAATCTAAAGCAAAAAGTAAGAATATACAGAATATATTATGATATCAAAATAAAAGGAACTATTCACCAAGGTAAGAAATGGGAGAAAAAAATTGAGAAGCTGGGAAGAAATTTGGGCAAGCATAAAGGTAATAATGTCACAATTTCCGTCCATTCATATCAAAGACGGGATTGAGATACTGATTATTGCTGTGGTAATTTATCGTATTTTGCTGTGGTTTCGAGGCACAAAAGCTTGGACATTATTTAAGGGGATATTAATTTTGCTGTTTGTGTCTATCTTTGCGTCCATTTTGGAATTTAATACTATTTTGTGGATTTTTGCAAATACCATTAATGTGGGTATTATTGCAATTTTTATTGTCTTCCAGCAGGAAATCAGACGTGCCTTGGAGCAACTTGGTAAGAGTAATATTATCAGTGGAATGTTGAATTTGGATGATTTGCGAGGGCCGAATGAGAATTTGACCGAAGAGCAAATCAATGACATCGTACTGGCAGTTGAGGAAATGAGTAAGGTAAAGACCGGAGCATTGATTGCTTTTGAGCAAACGGCCTCTTTGTATGAGTATGCCAAGAGCGGTATTTTTTTGAATGCAGAAATATCCGAGCAGCTTTTGGTCAATATTTTTGAACACAATACACCATTGCACGACGGTGCGGTGATTGTCAGAGCAGGTAGAATTACAGCGGCTACCTGTTATTTGCCGTTGTCGGATAATACTTCCATCAGTAAAGAGCTGGGAACCAGACACCGAGCCGGAGTGGGCTTGAGTGAGGTCACGGATGCGATTGTCATCATAGTTTCGGAGGAAACCGGCAATATTTCTATGGCTATCGGCGGCAATCTGGTACGTGCCGTAGATACGCAATATTTGAAGAATAAAATGATTCATTTATTTGCCAAAAAAGAAAAAGAGAAAAAGCATTTTTCGTGGAAAGGATTTGTAAAAAATGGTAAAAAGACTAACCAATAATTTATGGTGGAAGGTAATATCGTTTTTCTTAGCTTTTCTGCTTTGGCTGACTGTGGTAAATATAGAAGATCCTCAGGTTTCGACTACACTAAGAGGGATTCATGTAGAAAGATTGAATGAAAACGCCATTACTTCCCAAAAACAAGCGATACAATATGTGGCCGGAGATACGGTAGATGTTAAGCTTAAAGGTCGTCGTTCGTTGGTTTATAAATTGACCAACAATAATATTCGTGCCTATGTGGATATGAAAAATATATCCATTACAGGGTCGATTGATATTCAGCTGGATTTACCCAATGAAGTAGAATTGATTTCCAAGACACCGAGTTCGGTTTCGGTCAAATTGGAGCAAATTATACCGAAACAAATGGAGATTCAATATGAAAAAATCGGAAAAACCAAGACCGGCTATGTAGATTTAAGCCCGATTATTACACCGAGTGTGATTACCATTGAGGGAGCGGAATCCACGATTTACAAAGTGGAAAAAGTGGCTGTGCCGGTCGATATCAACGGAATTTCGGGAGATTTTACCTTGAGTGTGGAGCCGCAGGTTTACGATTATTCCGGCAATTTGGTAGAAGATGTAAAAGTGTCGGCCAAACTTGTTCAAGTCAAGGTACCGGTAGAAAAGACCAAGTTATTGCCGATTCTTTTCCAGCCGCAAGGCGAAGTAGCAAAGGATTATGCGTATTTGGGTTATACCCTGAGTCAGGAGAATGTCATGGTACGTGGTCAGGCGGCACAAATTGATGCCATCAAAGAAGTGTTGGTAAACACAGTGTCCATTGCAGATATGACATCCACGCAAACGGCGGTCGTCAATTTGGCAAAACTGTTACCGGACGGAATCAGCTTAAATCAAGATAAGTCAACCGTTGAGGTGGAAATAGAAATCGAGCCGATTATTAGTGGAGAATACTCTTTCCGACCGGAAGAACTGGAAATTGAAGGGCTTGCGGAAGAGAAACAATTGGAATTTGTCAGCAATGCCGAAATCAATGCAAATTATCAAGGCATTGAATCGAAGATAAAAGCCTTGAAAAAAGAAGAATTCAAGCCTACTATCATCGTAGAAAATCTGGAAAACGGTGTGCATACGATAATGGTCAATTGGCAAGAAATAGAAGGTCTGACAAGGATTTCTGCTCCGAATTTTGTCACAGTGGAAATCAGCAACAAAGAAAGTGCTACAGAACCGGAAACGGGTAGCGGACAAGCGAATGAATAAGTAATAAGGAAGGGTTTTAAAATGAAAGAAAATATTTTGGCAACAGTAGGCGAAAGAGAAATATCCAAGGAAATGATGATTAGCATTATGCGCAGTATGCCGAGAGAAGAGGTCGAATTTGTGGCCGGAGAAGCAGGACGCAGATTGCTGCTGGATGAGATGATTGCCGGAGAATTGCTATATCTTGATGCAATGGATAATCAATGGGAAAAGGAAGAAGATTTTCTTTCGCTCTTAGAGGAAGCCAAAAAGGGTTTACTTCAAAGATATGCTGTCGGAAAATTATTTCAGCAAATTGAAGTTTCCGAAGAAGAGCTGAAAGCATACTATGAAGAACATCAAAATGAATTCAAAAAAGAGGAAAAGCTTTCGGCGAAGCATATTTTGGTGGATAATTTGGAGCTTGCACAAAAGATTGCGGAAGAAATCAAAGCAGGAAAGAGCTTTGAGGATGCAGCACAGGAGTATTCGAGCTGCCCGTCTAAGGCAAGAGGCGGTGATTTGGGCGCTTTCGGCAGAGGACAAATGGTAAAAGAATTTGAAGAGGCGGCATTCGCCTTGGAGAGGAATACCGTCAGTGAGCCGGTGAAGACACAGTTCGGTTATCACTTAATCAAGGCGGAAGACTTTTTGGCTGCCAGCATTGCGGAATTTGCCGAAGTGAAGGAACAAATTCGCCGTGTGCTTGCGCAACAAAAGCAAAAAGAGGTTTATGATAAAAAATTGGATGAATTGAAAGATAAGTATCCTGTCAAAGTAAATGCAGCTGCTTTGAAATAAAAAGTAGCGGAAAGAGGTTCGAGGCAAATAGGATGGAAAGCAAGACACAAGAACTTGTGATTTTGAAAAATCACCCCTTGAAGGAATATACTACTTTTCGAATTGGTGGAAAGGCTGATTTTTTTGCAGAGCCGAAAACGGAAAAAGAACTGAGCGACTTGCTTGCTATATGTGCGAGAGAGAAGATACCTTATTATATTTTGGGACATGGCTCCAACATTCTTTTTACGGATAAGGGCTATCGTGGAATGATTATTTATATTGCCAAGCATTTTGCCGAAATAAAGCAAGATGGCAATTTCCTGACAGTGGGAGCAGGTGCCTTGCTCAAGGATGTGACCGATTATGCTTTGCAGAGAGAATTGGAGGGAATCGTTTTTGCTTGTGGGATTCCCGGTAGTATGGGCGGTGCGGTTTTCATGAATGCCGGTGCCTATGGAGGCGAGATGAAAGAAGTTGTTCGCCGAGTCAAGACCATGGATTCACAAGGAGAAATTCATGAGTATACCGGAGAAGAGATGGCTTTCGGCTATCGTCAAAGCAGAGTACAAAATACCGGAGAAATCATTTTGGAAGCGACTTTGGAGCTGAAAAAGGGCAATTATGCGGAAATGAAGGCACAGACAGATGATTTGACACAGCGAAGAGAAGAGAAACAACCACTGGAAATGGCCAGTGCAGGTTCGACATTCAAACGGCCGGAGGGCTTTTTTGCAGGAAAATTAATTATGGATGCCGGATTATCCGGCTTTTCGTACGGGGATGCGATGGTCAGTACCAAACATTGCGGCTTTGTAGTCAACAAAGGCAATGCCAGCTTTTCCGATGTAATGAATTTGGTAGAGCATATTCAAAAGACGGTGGAGGAAAAGTTCCAGGTGAAAATGCAGCCGGAAATACGAATTGTCGGAGAAAGATAGGAGCAACATGAAAGAAAGGAAAGATGAGCGCAAGATTGTCTGCATTGGAGGCGGAACGGGACTTTCGACTTTATTACGAGGATTGAAGCAGTATGCGCAGGATATTACGGCTGTAGTGACTGTGGCGGATAATGGCGGCAGCTCAGGTAGGATTCGACGTGAAATGGGGATTTTACCTCCGGGAGACATTCGCAACTGTGTACTGGCTTTAGCTCAAATTGAGCCTTTGATGGAGCAGGTATATCAGTATCGTTTTTCGGAAGGGAGCCTAAAAGGGCAAAATCTGGGAAATTTAATTATTGCGGCTTTGACAGATATTAGTGGCAGTTTTGAAGTGGCAGTGGAAAAACTAAGTGATATTTTGGCGGTTAAGGGCAAGGTCTTACCGGTGACCAATGAAAAGATTGAGTTGATGGCAACTTATGCAGATGGTAGTCGTATCTTTGGCGAAGAGGAAATCGTTTACCAAAATAAGCTGCTGCGTAAGAAGATTCAAACGATTGAAATGTTGCCACAAACACCGCAAGCCAATCCGAAGGCAATGGAAGCCTTGGAAAATGCTGATTTAATAGTGATGGGGCCGGGAAGTCTTTATACCAGTATTATTCCCAATTTATTGGTCAAGGGCATTCCGGAAGCGATACGCTCTTCCAAAGCAAAGGTCATTTATATCGGTAATTTGATGACACAGCCCGGAGAAACGGACTATTTCAAATTATCCGACCATATTGATGCCATTGAGAGAATCCTAGGTAAAAAAGCGATAGATTTTATTGCGTTGGATGAGAGTGAATTATCGCAGGAGTGTTTACGCTTTTATGAGGCGGATGGCTCTTATCCCGTTGCCGATGATTTGAGTCAGTGCGGCGAATACAAGGTGGTAAAAGGGAAAATGGTCATAATGGATGGTCTTTATATCCGGCACAATCCGAAGATGTTGGCAAAATTTATATTGGAGATTTGAGATGTCGTTTTCAGCACAAGTAAAAAAGGAATTGACCGGTATCGGTAAGATAAGTCGTCATTGTGATTTGGCGGAGTTGGCGGCACTGATTAATATCGGTGGGGATGTGACAGAAGAAAGAATCCGAATTCGAACGGAGCAGCTGGCCACGGCGGTACGTATCGAGGAGCTGCTGGAGCGGTTATTTCGCTTTCGTCCGGAGGTCAGACTACGTCTTCGTCGGAGGAAAGATGAGCTGACAGAAACTGCGATGACAGACGAAGAAAGTGGCAATTCTCAGTTGTCAAAACCGAAGAAACAAGTTGCCAAAGGGATATATGATATTTATATTTTTCAGCAAAAACAGCTGGTTTTAAATGCCTGCCGCTATCCGGCGGGTTATATGGAGCTTATTCGAAGGCAGTGTTGTAAAAGAGCTTTTTTAAGAGGGATATTTTTAGCAGTTGGCTCTATCAGCAATCCGGAAAAGACCTATCATTTAGAATTTATTACCAAAAATGAAGGGCTTGGCAATCAAATTATTGCCTTATTGCAAGAATTTGAAATTGATGCAAAAATGATTAGACGAAAACACATCCCTGTGGTATATTTAAAAGAAGGGGAACAAATTGCCCGACTGTTAAATGTGATGTCAGCGCACATTGCCTTAATGGAACTTGAGAATATACGTATTTTAAAAGAAGTGAAGAACAATGTGAATCGTAGAGTCAATTTTGAAACCGCCAACCTGAAAAAAACAAGTGCGGCGGCAGGACAGCATTGTGAGGCCATTGCGTATATTGAAGAAACCGTAGGGCTGGATTATTTAAATGCAGATTTGAAAGAATTGGCAATCCTCAGGAAACAAAATATTGAGGCAAGCTTAAAGGATTTGGGAAAGTTACTTCAGGTGCCGATTGGACGCTCCGGAGTAAATCATAGATTACAGAAAATCATAGAGATAGCAGAGAAGATAAAAGAAGGGAGGCTACAAGATGACGAATAGAACCGTAGAAATAGCAATTGATTTGGAGGCAAGACAAGTAGCGTTATTTGTGCAGATTGCCAATCAATTTTCAAGTAAAATTTATATGCAACTGAAGAATTTAAAGGTAAATGCAAAGAGTATTATGGGAATGATGTCGGTTGGAGCAGTTGCCGGAGATCGTTTGGAATTATTTGTAGAAGGTGCGGATGAAGCGGAGGCCATTGTCGCTTTGGAAAAATTTCTTCAAGGAAAGGAATAGACATGGCGGACTCAATTATATTTGCAACAAGAAATAATAAAAAGGTCGAAGAAATTAATGCCATCCTTGCAGGAAGCGGACTGAATGTTATTTCGATGGAAGCAGCCGGAATCTTTATTGATGTAGAAGAAGATGGTTATACTTTCGAGCAAAATGCGATAAAAAAGGCCAGTACCATCATGAAATTGACCGGTGCTACCGTCCTGGCGGACGATTCCGGTCTGGAAGTGGATTATTTAAACGGTGCACCGGGGATTTACTCGGCACGGTTTGGCGGAAGAGATACTTCGTATTTGGTGAAGAACAAGCTGATTTTGGACTGCTTGAAAGATGCGAAAGGGAAAGAAAGAAGTGCCCGCTTTGTTTGCGTCATTGCAGCCAGTTTCCCCAATGGTGAAGTGGAACTGACCAAAGGCGTAATGGAAGGCTATATTGCGGATAGACAGATGGGAAGAAATGGCTTTGGATACGATCCGATTTTTTATGTGCCGAAATACAATTGCACCTCTGCTCAATTGGAGCCGAAAATAAAAAATCAAATCAGTCATCGTGCTGAGGCCCTGAATCAAATGAAAAAAATCTTACTGGAAAGATTTCAACTTTAGTAAGCTTTAGCTCCTAATTTACCACAGAACAGGTATTTTTGCATAGATGTGTGAAAATATATGACATTGGAAAAGTTCAATGAAACTGGGGAAATGGGAGCTTTTTGCTATGTATGGGAGAAGATATGAAAATCAAGAGATGGGACATTTTGATATTAATTTTTGCCTTGATTGCGGCAATCCTTCTTTTTTCGGTTTTTCGCTTGTTTCCATCTCAAGCGGCGGCTTATGTATTGATAAAACAAGACGGTAAAGTTTACGGAAATTATTTACTAAATGAAAATAAAGAAATTAGCATAGAAAATGCTTGGGGAGAGAATCAAATTGTGATTCGTGAGGGCAAGGTTTGGGTAGAATCGGCGGATTGCCGTGATAAGATTTGTGTCAATCATAGACCGATTTCGCAGACAAAGGAAGTGATTGTTTGCTTGCCGCACCGCTTGGTCATAGAAATTCGGGCAGATGAGGGGGAGGTTGATGCACTTGCAAAGTAAAAAACAGTTCAGTAGAATGAGCATGTTCCTTGCCCTTGCCATGATATTTAGTTATGTGGAGTTCTTATTGCCGCTGCCGATTGCTATTCCCGGTGTTAAATTGGGACTTGCCAATTTGGTCATTATGATTCCCCTTTATTTGTGGGGATTGATACCTGCCTTGACGATTTCTTTGATGCGCATTGTCTTGGTCGGCATTACATTCGGGAGCTTGGCAACAATGCTATATAGCCTTGCAGGAGCTGTTTTGAGCATGGTGGCGATGAACTTGGCCAGAAAGCAGAAGGCGTTTTCCATCACGGGAGTCAGCGTGATAGGTGGTATTTGTCATAACGTCGGTCAATTGCTGATAGCGATTTGGGTGGTACAAACTACGGGGCTTTTGTATTATTTGCCGATTTTGATGATTGCCGGAGCTCTTACCGGTTTGTTGATTGGTATCTTGAGTGCGAATATACTGGAAAGATTGAAGAATTTAGATAAATGCTAATCCCTCTGAAGGAAATAATGGAGGAAAGATGATAGAACATAAGGAAGAACACAAGGAAGAACATAAGGCTGCTACTGCTGCGACCTCGAATGGTCATTTGGAGCGAGAAAAGGTGTTGGCAGAGCTGGATGCCGTTCTGAGATATCATGGAATGGAAAGCCAGCCAAACAGTATCCTGGCAAATGACAATCGAAATGACGGGGAGATGGCGGTATATTATCAGGTTAAGAAAAGTAGCCTCTATGTGGTCAATCTGCTCCGGGAAAAGGAGCATCCTTGGCAGATGGGGCAAAGAAAGGTAATCGAGCGTTTATTGGAGCAGGATTTGAGAGTGGACAGGGTGATGGTTTTACACCTATATATAATAGAAGAAATACCATCACAGTCTTCTTATCCGGCAGCAGATTTGGATAGGAGAATCATTGATGTTTATTGGCAATATGATTGTCGGGAGAAAAGACTGCTCATTCCCGATGGTCAGCCAAACTCCTTTCTCAATTTGGAGGGAGATTTTCGGAAGTTATGTCACTTGGATTTTCAGCGGGAACTTGACTTAAAAGAAAAGGTTTTGGCGAAAAAAGGCGGTCTGCCTTGGGGTTCTGCCGGGCTGATTGCCCTTATGGCGGTCATTAGTCTGATTATGACATTGCTACCACAGGCAGTGGAAGAGAATGCCATGTTTTCTCTAGGGTTAAACTCCATCCTGTTATTGAATGGAGAGTGGTATCGTTTGCTGACTGCCGTTTTTTTGCATGTCGGTTTCAGCCACTTGCTGATGAATTGTGCCGGTATCATGATATTCGGAATGAGACTGGAAGAGCGCCTTTCCGGCTGGAATGTGCTGTTTGTTTTCCTGTTTGGAGCCCTGATGGGAAATGTAGCCAGTGTGTCTTATCACTTGCTGCGGCAAAATTATGGCGTATTCTCTTTTGGCTCCAGCGGTGGAGTTTATGCTTTGATGGGTGGGCTTTTGGCGTTGACTTATGCAAATAAAAAGGGAATTCGAGGTTTGGATTCTTATGCCGTATTCTTATATTTTATGATTGGCTCCATCGCCGGCGTTTTGAATGTCCAGGTGGATATGATGGCACATTTGGGAGGATTTTTCACGGGTGTTGTAGTGACAGCATTTATGATTCGAAGAAAATGGAAACAGTCAATGAAAGGGAGGTTGTGATGTCACAAAGGAACAATAGAAAATCGAGCAAGCGAATTTGTGTGGTGTTTGCCGGTCAAACACAAGCGGACAATCCGGCCAAAGTAGCTTGTGATAAGCTGATAGAAGTTTTTGAAGAACTGGGACTGTCTGCAAGGCTATGGACTCTGGATATTTCGGAGGAGGACATCATAGAGGATATTGTGCAGTCGGCCGGTTTGGTACTGGCAACTACAGTAGAATGGTATGGAATTGGATATCCTTTGCAAAGGCTTTTGGATAGCTGTTATCAAAAAAATAGAGAGAGAATGTTTGCGGAAATTCCGCTGCTTTCTCTGGTACTGAGCCGTACAGGATACGAAAGAGAAGCTTGTCAGCACTTAAAAACCTCTTGGCAGATTTTGGGAGGCTGGGCGGATCTGGAGATTTGTGGAGTGTTTGCCGATGCCATTGCCTTTCAAAGTGATTCTTTGGCGATACAGGCGGTGGAGAAAAAAGCGGAGCAATTTTTCCGCTATTACCTCAATCAAGAATATCAGTTGCCTCATTCCTTTGTAGGAACGAATCATGTATCGGAAAAGAAAAGCACTGTGCAGGACATACCGCAGGGGCTTTCGCAGGAGGCAAAAGAACAACAGGAAAGAATGCGCAAGGAGCAGGAAAATGTAATGGCTCTATCCAATAAATTGAAGGATAAGTTGGAGCAGAAGGCCAGAATCAGCAAGCAAAGTTTGGTGGAGATGATGAGTGAGAGCTATCGGGGAAAGGCGGATGAGGAGTATCATTTTCAAGTGATGCTGTCGGACAAACCAAGTGAGAGCATGGTGGTTTTGATTAAGCCATCCGGTATCCGGGCCTATCTCGGCAGAGAGGACTGCACTCTGACCATAACGACGGAAGAAGCCGTACTGCGTAAGATCTTGGAGCAAAAAATCAGTTTTCAAAAGGCGTTTATGACGGGACAATTGACTGCAAAGGGGGAATTAAATATATTGTACCGTCTGGATGAACTTTTTTGATAAAAACAATCAGATAAAAATGTAAATGGCATTTAGAAAGGGAGGATAAAATGTGATGAAGGATTGTTTATTTTGTAAAATAGCAAAAGGAGAATTAAAATCGGCAACGATATTTGAAAATGGTGACTTTAGAGTGATTATGGATCGCTTTCCGAGCGGTAAGGGACATGCTTTGATTTTGACCAAGGAGCATTTTGATGATATTTATCAAATGGATGCGGAAACGGCGGCAAAACTGTTTGCACTTGCCTCGGAAGTAAGCAAAGCTGTCAAAAAAGCCACCAACTGTGACGGTATGAATATTTTACAAAATAATGGAGAAGCTGCGGGGCAGACAGTGAAACATTTTCATTTGCACTTGATTCCAAGGTATGAAAATGACGGATTTGCTTTGCCGTGGCAGACAAAGCAAGTAAGTGAGGAAGAATTAGCGGATTTGGCCGCAGAAATCAGAAAATGGATTTAATCAGCTAAAGTGATTATTTCCGAAATATTTTCTGTGCTTGGTTAGTATGGAGGAAATATGAGAAGAGTTTTTAAAGAAGTAGCAAAATTATGGTATTTTTATATACCCGGAATTATTGCCTTAATTATTTCGACGGCACTTGGGTTTTACAATCCTGTGATTATCCAACAGATTATTGATAGGGTAATCAAAGCCGGTGAGGTAGAGAAGTTTCAGACATTGGGATTGCTGATTTTGGTTGTTACGCTTTTACGAGCGGTTATCGGCTATCTGAAGGAATTGTTTTTCGATTTGGGAGGACTGAATTTGGCGGTTTCTCTCAGACAAAAACTGTTTGACCATATTCAGGGGCTTTCCTATGATTTTTTTGATGAAAAAAATACCGGAGAGCTGATGTCAAGAGTAAAAGAGGATGTAGACAATGTATGGATGGGCACTTCCTTCGGTTTGTTTTTGTCGGTGGAAATGGTCTTAACCATGGTCTTTGCTCTGGTTTTAATGTTGCGTATCAATGTTTTTTTGACGGTAATTATTTTACCGGTTTTACCGCTTTTGGCATACTTGACCTTAAAGCTGAATAAGACAAATGAAAAGCTTTACGAAGAAATCAGTGAACAGACAGCGACCATGAATACGACTGCGGGGGAAGATATTGCCGGTATCCGCATGGTCAAGTCCTTTGCCAGAGAACAATATGAAGTCGATAAATTTTTGAAAAACAATCAGGAATACTATAGGCTGAATTATAATCAGGCAAAGGTATTGGGCAGATTTTATCCGCCCATTGAATTCATTATGAGCGTATTACCGATTTTCCTAATTGTCATTGGCGGCTCGTATGTAATTCAAGGGAATCTTAGTATCGGAAGATTGGTGGAGTTTTCCAGCTATGCCGGTATGGCGATGTGGCCAATGCGTATGACCGGCTGGATTGCAACATTGATGGCACAGGCAGGCTCTTCTGCAAACAAAATTGAAAATATTTTCCGTTTTGAGTCCAAAATCGAAAATAACATCAACGGCATAAAGGAAGGGAAGGTGCAAGGCAATCTTCGCTTTGAAAATGTCGGTTTGGATTTGGATGATACTACTTTGTTGGAAGATATTAATTTTGAAGTGAAGGCAGGCCAGACATTGGCGATTATGGGTAGCACAGGCTCCGGAAAGAGCTTGATTACTAAACTCTTGGCCCGTTTTTACGATGTTACTAGGGGAACCATTTATCTGGATGAAAAGCCGATTCAGGAGTATGACCTTTTCTTCCTGCGCAAGCAGTTTTCCTTTGTTCTGCAAAATGTGTTTCTATTTTCGGAGACCATTGCCGAAAATATCAGTTTCGGTCAGGACAAAGAACTGGAGCGGCAGGAGATTGAGCAGTACGCACACGATGCGATGGCACATGATTTTATTGTTGGAATGGATAAATCTTATGAAACCGTTATCGGAGAAAAGGGTATCGGTTTATCCGGCGGACAAAAGCAAAGAATCAGTATCGCCAGAGCGTTTGCCAGAAAGAGTCCGATTTTGGTGCTGGATGACTCTACATCAGCACTGGATATGGAAACGGAAAGCAGCATCCAAAAGAGTATCAGTCAATATGCGGAAATGACAAAAATCATTGTCGCACATCGGATTTCGGCAGTTAAAAATGCAGATGAAATCCTAGTGATTGCTCAAGGCAGAATTGTAGAAAGAGGAAAGCATGAAGAGCTGCTGGCCTTAAAGGGACATTATTATGAAACATATCAAGAACAAATGGAATTTTTGGCGTAGGGGGGTGAAGATATGGAAACAGTAAGCGGTTACAAACAAGACGAAGCGGTATCGAAAGTTTCAAATATCGTCACCATTCGGAGATTGTTTCGCTATATGCTGAAATACAAGAAACAGGTTTTAGCGGTTATTTTGATGATGGCGATTACTACCGGAGTGACAATTGTCAATCCCCTTCTTGTCAAGGTAGTTGTAGACAACTATATTGAAAAGTCAGATTATCAGGGGATTTTCCTCATTCTGGGAATCGGTGTTGCACTGAATCTGCTGATGGCTGTATGTGTCAGAGCTAGAATTCTGATGATGGGACGGATTTCCAACCAAGTGCTTTTGGAAATTCGCCAAGAATTGTATACACATATTCAAAGTCTGGGTTTTTCCTTTTTTGATAAAAGACCAACCGGAAAAATCTTGGCCAGAGTGATTGGCGATGTCAATTCTTTGAAGGAAGTTTTGAATAATGCCGTAGTCACTTTGGTACCAGAATTGGTCAATATTATTGCGGTTTTGGGCATTATGATGGTGCTTAATATCAAGCTGGCGCTGGCAGGAATTGCCATGCTCCCACTGTTGATGATTGGCATGAATTATGTAGAAATTGTAGCTCACAAACGTTGGCAAATTCATCGCCAAAAGAGCTCCAATATGAATGCCTTTACCCATGAGGACTTTTCCGGAATTACGGTAGTGCAAAGCTTTACTGCGGAAAAACAAACTTCCAGAAATTTCGGAGATTTGCTTTTTGAAGTGAAGGACAGTTTTTTTAAAGCGGTTATTTTAAATGACCTGTTTTGGCCGATTGTAATGATTGCCTCAGGTGTTGGTACTTATTTGGTATTTTATCTGGGCATTCCTTTGGTACAAAAAGGAGAGGTATCGGTTGGTATGCTGATTGCATTTACCAGTTTTATCAGTATGTTTTGGATGCCGATTATCAATCTCAGCCAGTTTTACAATCAGCTGGTTTCCAATTTGGCAGCGGCAGAGAGAATTTTTGAAATACTGGATACCGAGCCGGAAGCGGCAGAAGATGAGAATACAAAGCAAATGCCGAAGATAGACGGGAATATCAGTTTTGATGATGTTGTATTCTCCTATGATGGTGAAAAAGTAGTGCTGGATCATGTTTCTTTTGACGTGGAAAAGGGTGAAACCATTGCATTGGTCGGTCCGACCGGAGAAGGAAAGACGACCATCATCAATGCGCTGGCCAGATTTTATGAAATCATCGGGGGGCAGATTCGGATTGACGGACAAGATATTCGAGAAGTCACGCTTGCCAGCTTGCGTTCACAAATGGGCATTATGACGCAAGAGACGATTCTCTTTACCGGTACGATTGCGGATAATATTCGCTATGGAAAACTGGATGCGACACAGGAAGAAATCGAGGAAGCAGCCAAAGCCGTTCAAATCCACGATTTTATTATGAGTCTGGAAGATGGCTATGAAACAGTGATTAATGATAAGGGCTCTAAGCTTTCCATTGGTCAAAAACAACTAATTGCTTTTGCCAGAACTTTAATTGCGAAACCGGCGATTTTGATTTTGGATGAAGCGACAGCCAGCATAGATACGCATACTGAGCGTTTGATTCAGCAAGGGATTGCGACATTATTAAAGGGCAGAACATCCTTTATTGTAGCGCACCGTTTGTCGACCATCAAGCAGGCCAGTCGAATTTTCTTTGTCAAGAATAAGAAAATATCGGAGATGGGCTCACATCAAGAATTGATGGATAAAAAAGGGGATTATTACAATCTCTATATGGCGCAAAGAGCTTAGTGGATGCGAAAATAAGATATCGAGGTAGGAAAGAAAGCCTGCCTCGATTTTTTCTATAAGACTTTCTGACTTTTCCTGCAAGACTTTTCTATTAGATGAAAGTTTTTTCTTACTTCGTTTCATTTTGGACTATCCGCTCAGCATAGTGAGTGATTAAACTCATTGCTTGTTCGGTAATCTTGCTGCTTTTTCAATGAGTTACATGGAGAAAAGAGCTGCTTCTGAAAAGGGGAGAAAGGCAATCGACTATGGAATGAATAAAAATAGAGAAGTACAAAAGAAAGTCTAAAAGAAAGTCTAAAAGAAATCGGAGTCAATTAGCGGTAAATATTGATTTTTTTATGGATTTCCGATATACTAAGACTGTATGGAAAAAGAATTGTTGGGATTGCTTTTTAGGAGAATCTCGAAACAAAATACCAGATTGCAAAAAGGGGGTATCAAATGTACGATGTCATCATAATCGGAGCCGGTGCGGCCGGTGCTTTTGCAGCTTATGAGTTTGCTCGGGCGGAAAAGCCGCTGAAAGTATTGATGTTGGAAAAAGGATTGTCCCTGGAAGGCAGAATCGCAAGCAAAGAGGCCAAAGCAAGAGGCGACAAGGAGCTCGGCAAACGCTATAATATCATGGAGGGCTTTTTTGGAGCCGGCAGTTTTTCGGATGGCAAATACAATATCACAACCAGCTTTGGCGGTGATTTGCATAATTATATCGGTGTCGGCAAAGCAATGGAGCTGATGTGGGAAGTGGATGCCATCAACATGAGTATGGGCGGAGAAGGAGCGAAGCTCTATTCGACATCCAACGGCAATCTCAAAGCAAAGGCCTTGCGCTATGACCTCCATCTTTTGGATGCACAGGTACGGCACTTGGGAACGGATCGAAATCTGGTTATTGCACAAAATATGTACCGAGCGATGAAAGAAAAGGTGGAGATTTTGTTTGAAACACCGGCACTGGATATCAATCAAAGAGAAGAAGGCTTTGAGGTCGTGACGGAAAAGCAAAATTATTATGGCAAAAAGGTAATTGTAGCGACCGGACGGGTGGGTTCGCGCTGGCTCAATAAAATATGCGAAAAATTTGAAATCCCGACAGAAAGCAATCGGGTGGATATCGGAGTAAGGGTGGAATTACCGGCTCTTATATTCAAAGAAATTACCGATGATGTATATGAAAGCAAAATTGTGTATAAAACTGCCAAATACAATGATCAGGTGCGAACGTTTTGTATGAATCCGCATGGTGAAGTGGTGGTGGAAAATTATGGAGATATCCTAACGGTCAATGGACACAGTTATTCCGATCCGTCCAAGCATACGGAGAATACCAATTTTGCATTGTTGGTAGCCAATAAGTTTACCAAACCGTTTAAAAACAGCAATGAATATGGTGCATCCATTGCCAGACTAAGCAATATGTTGGGTGGAGGTGTGCTTTTACAACGTTTTGGAGATTTGGAACGTGGAAGAAGGAGTAATGAGCACCGAATGAAACAATGCTTTACCAGGCCGACACTGGATGCAACACCGGGAGATTTGAGTCTGGTAATACCGAAAAGACAACTGGATGCCATTATTGATATGATTTATGCACTGGACAAAATTGCCCCGGGAACAGCCAATGAAGATACTTTGCTCTATGGAGTGGAAGTGAAATTTTACAATTCTAATGTAGCGGTGGACAGTCATCTGGAAACCAATGTAAAAGGACTTTATGTCTTGGGAGATACTTCCGGTGTGACACATTCACTTTCTCAGGCGGCAGCCAGCGGTATTTTTGTGGCAAGAGAATTGATGGAAGAAATGAGATAGAAAGGCAATAATTTTGAATAAGATAATCATTCCGCAGGCGGTGGAAGAAGTGCTCAATCGGCTGACCTCTTATGGAGAGGAAGCTTATATCGTTGGGGGGTGTGTCCGAGACAGCATCATGGGAAAAATACCGAAAGACTGGGATATCACTACTTCGGCCACTCCGATGAGAATCAAAGAAATTTTCCAAAGGACTGTGGATACCGGCATCAAGCACGGTACCGTAACGGTGCTGCATTTACGTGAGGCGGTCGAGGTGACGACGTTTCGGGTAGATGGACAGTACGAAGATCATCGAAGACCGAAAGAAGTCAGCTTTACAAAATCTTTGAAAGAAGATGTGGCAAGACGGGATTTCACGGTCAATGCGATGGCATACTCACCTCAAACCGGCTTGATGGACTATTTTGAAGGACAGGAAGATTTAAAAAAGAGATTGATTCGCTGTGTCGGAGAAGCCGGTGAACGATTTGAAGAAGATGCACTTCGAATGATGCGTGCGGTACGTTTTGCGGCGGTACTCAATTTTGAGATTGAGGCCTCGACGGAGAAGGCGATTGTAGAAAAAAAAGATCTGATTCAAGCGGTAAGCTGGGAACGAATTCGCATTGAATTTGTGAAAACTTTGGCAAGTGATTATCCCCAATTTTTGGCGAATTTTGTTCGATATGGTTTGTGGCCATTTTTCTTATCGGAAGTAGCATTGCCGGAGAATCGGGAAGATGCCTTTTACCGAAACCTAAGTTCCTTACCGGCAGAGGGATATAGCCGTTTGTCCTATTTGTTTTTGCAGATGGGAAGAGGAGAGGAGGCAGCGGCCAAAGGAAAAAAGATTTTGAAACGAATGACCTTTGATAATCATACGATTCAGGTTGTCAAGACAGTGATAGAAAATGCCGCACTTACCATAGAATATGATGACTATTTTTTTCGCAAGCTGCTCTCCAAACTTGGAGAGGAAGTTGCGGAGGTATTACTGGAAATCGCTGCAATAGATCAGGCAACGGACAAAGCTCTGGCTAAAGTATATATGCAAAGAGCAAAGGCAATGCCGCTACGTATTTCCGACCTTGAAGTTGACGGAAGTGATGTGATGCAATGCGGTATCCGGGAAGGAAAGGCAGTGGGCGAATGTTTAAACCAGCTGTTGGAGTTGGTGCTCAAACATCCTGAAAAAAATACGAAACAGGATTTAACAGAGTGGATAAAAGAACATTTTTAAAAGAAAGAGAGGAGAATATCATGGCGCAAAAATTGGACTTAACAATTTTATTTGTTACTTCTGAAAGTGGTCCTTATCGTGCATCCGGCGGCTTAGCGGATGTTGCCGAGGCATTACCGGTGGCTTTTCAGAAAAAGGGTGTAAATATGATTCGTGTAATGCCAAAATACAAAGGGATTGAAGAAAAATTTGAGTTGAAGAAACTAAATGAGTTTATTGTAGAAGTTACCAACCGTCCAATGATTGCCGCCATTTATGAGCATGAGCTGGATGGTGTAAAAACTTATTTTATCGGCAATTCTCCTTTCTTTGAAAGAGAGAATTTATATGGCTATGAAGATGACAGTGTACGCTTTGGTTTCTTCTGTAAGGCGGTTATCGAAATGCTTATTTTACTTGGGATTAAGCCGGATATCATCCATGCCAATGACTGGCAGACTGCTTTGATTGGCATTTTCTTGAAGCAGGATTATGCGGTACTGGATTTTTATCGGGAGATGAAAATGGTGTTTACCATTCACAACTTGCAGTATCAAGGTGTGTTTGAAAGAGATGTTTTGGAGAAATTGAATCTTTCCTGGAAATATTTCAACAGCGAAGCAGTCGAGTATTATGGCAAGGTCTGCTTTATGAAATCAGGTATTGTGTACTCCAACGCAATCACTACGGTCAGTAAGAAATATTCCAAGGAAATTCAGACACCGGAATTCGGCTATGGTCTGGATGGTTTACTGCGCAAGTATTCCAAGAAGATTTATGGCATTGTCAACGGTATTTATTATGATAAATATAATCCGGAATCGGATGAATCCCTGGAGCATCGCTTTACGATGAAAAATTATAAAAAAGAGAGGGAAAAGCAAAAGCAGGCACTTCGCACCAAACTTGGCTTAAGCAAGACCAAGCAACCGCTTTTGGGTGTTGTTACCCGCTTAGCGGAGCAAAAAGGAATCGATTTGATTTTGGCGGCAATTAAAAAGTTGGCGGAAGAAGGTGTGCAATTTGTAGTGCTCGGCTCCGGTGAAACCTATTATGAAGTGGCATTGAAGGAAATCGCCAAACAATATCCGAACCAAGTAGCGGTAATTACGGAGTTTAATCCAAGCATTGCCCGCCAGATTTATGGCTCGGTAGATATGTTCCTGATGCCGTCGCTCTTTGAACCTTGCGGTTTGTCGCAAATGTATAGTCTGCGTTATGGCGCAGTGCCGATTGTCAGAAATACCGGAGGATTGAGCGATACCATTATCGGTTATGAAGAAAATCCGAAAGAAGCAACCGGCTTTCGTTTCAATAATTATTTTTCCAATGACTTTATTGAGGCCATTCGTCGTGCCATTGACTGTTACCAGGATAAAAAGCTCTGGAATGAGATTATGGAAAGAGGCATGAAAACAAGATTTTCATGGGATGCCAGTGCGGAAGAATATTTGGAGTTATATGAAAATATTCTGGAGAAAAAGGAAAATTAATATAGGAGAAACTAAGTGAAAAAAATACTAAGTGTGATAGCAGCAGGAGTGTTGCTCCTGCTGCTATTAGGGTATATATTTTATGTCCGTCCGAATTATTATTTGTTCAATGGCGGAAAAGTGGAATTCACATCGGAGGTTCGCAAGGAATTGCATCGCAATCAATATTTGGAAATGATTGCACATGAGGATTCCATGTATTTTTGCAGTCGTGAGGGATTAGAAAAGAAAAGTTTAGACGGTCACAGTGAATGGACAAAACCGTTTCAAATGTTATCTCCGGCTTTGAAAAGGGCAGGAGATTATTTTGTGGTTGCCGATATTCTGGGACATGATGCCTATCTTTTTCATAAATCCGGTTTTTTGGCAAATGTCAGAGAAAATTTGCCTATCATCAGTGCCTGGGTAAATTCCGAGGGATTTTTGGTTTTGGTATTGGAGTCGGATTTGGAGAATCGAATCAAGCTTTATACCAAGGACGGAGTGCCTCTGATTGAGCGGGGCTCGGTCTTGGTACAGGATGGATATCCGATTGCGGCAGGCTTATCCGAGGATGGCATTTATCTTACTACTTCGCATGCCGATGCCTTAAACGGCAGTTTGGAATCCAAGGTGACGATGTTCGGCTTTGCCGATTATCATGAGAATTTGGATGAATTTATTGTTCGTGCAGACAAGTATGAAGCAGAACTGATTCCGGAGATTCATTATTTCGGAAAAAAATTCTTGTGGCTGATTGGTACCAAGGCAGCACATATTTATCCTATGAGCAATTCCAAGGAGATTTATGAACAACCGGTGAATTTGGAAATCAAAGGGGATTTATTGCAAACGATTTTTATGGAAGATGGTTTGCTTCTTTATATTGATACCAAAGAAAGGAATGAAAATCGCTATTTGCTGCAGCGATATCGTCAAAACGGTGAAAAGGAGAGTGAGCTTTCTTTTGCCGAACCGCCTGTTTTAATCAGTGCCGGCAAGAAGCATTATTATGTTATCAATCAGGAATTCGTCACCAAGTACAAAGGGGATAAAAAGATTTGGGAATATCCTTTCCATGAGGTGGTAGAACAATTTCATGAGATTGATGACGAGAATTACTTAGTAATTCAACCAATGAGCTATATGGTATGGAAAATGAAACAAATTTATTAGAAACTCAGCTGTTTGGCATTGGAAACGCTCTTGCTAGATGGAGCCGGAGACCGAAAAAAAAGCTGAGTTGGAAGTGAGGATAGAAAGATGTTTAACATGGCGGATGTCATAGTGGTGATTATTTTGGGGGTAGGTATTGGAATCGGTGCAATCAAGGGCTTGGCGAAAATGGTTGTTTCTTTGTTTTCTACAGTTATTGCAGTAGTGGTAGCCTTTTTTTTACAACCGATTATGCTCCCGATTTTGAAAAATCAAACACCGCTTTTTGATAAATTGGTGGAAATTATTTCAAAGAATTTGGATTTGACCGGAATTACAGGCAATTTGGTCAACCCGGGAGCAGCAGCTGGAGAGCTAACACCAATCAGCCCTCAGATTTTGAAGATACTCTCCAAAAGAATCGAGAGTGGTCCGGTTTTGGAGAATATCCAAATGCAAATCGTTACGGATTTGGCAGGAATTGCTTTGCAAATTATCTCTTTGGTGATTAGCTTTGTAGTGGCTTTGATTGTATTTGCGATCTTGGGCTTTATTTTATCAAGTGCCGACAAATTACCGGTAATTAAGGAAGTGAATAAGACAGCGGGAGCTTTGGTTGGCGGTGTCCTTTCTCTGGTGATTATTTGGGTGGCAATGTTGTTTATGAATTATTGGTTCAGCGTGGGCGAAAAGCAGGAGTTGATGCTGCTGATTCATCAGTCTTTGATTGCCAAGTATTTATATTATTACAATTTCTTGGTGTTTTATTTGATGTTGTTGCAATAGCAAGGTCACATGACAGGAAGAGAGAAATAGATGATTGCCGGAGTGGAAGCTTTAAAAAAGAGTTATCAGGAATTGCGAGTTTTGGATGGGATTACACTGCAAATAGAAGAGGGAGAGATTGTTTGCCTGTTGGGGCCATCCGGCAGCGGTAAGACGACTTTGCTGAATATCATGGCGGGTTTGGAGAAACAGGATGAAGGAAGCTGCCAAGTATCAAACAGGGTATCTTATGTTTTTCAGGAGGATAGGCTTTTACCTTGGAAGACCGTTTTGGAAAATGTGATGTTTCCTAAAACGGAAAAAGAAGAGAGTAGAGCAAGAGAGATTCTGGAAAAACTTGGATTGATAGATTTTTGTGATTATTTTCCGGAGCAGTTGAGCGGTGGAATGAAACAGAGAGTATCCATTGCCAGAGCGTTTTATGCTGAGCATGAATTACTTCTGATGGATGAGCCGTTTCAATCTCTGGATGTGGAACTTAGATTTAAGATGATTAAGGAATTAATCGCATTGTGGGAGGTGAATAGAAACAGTATATTATTTGTGACGCACAGTATTGAAGAGGCGTTGCTGCTAGGACACCGCATTTTGATTTTATCGGCGGTACCTACCAAAATAAAAAAGGAATATAGGGTTAAACAGGCTCCTTCAGAGAGGTTACTGGAGGATTTTAAGGAATTGAAGAAAGAAATCGAAACTCAATTCATATTAGACGTAGAATCAATGTAAGGAATACATTCTTACATTCAAGGAGATATTATGAAAAATCATTTTTTGAAAACCGTTGCTCTTATGCTGACACTTCTTGTATTGCTGACTGCCTGTGGCGGAAAGACAGCAACACAGGACGGCTACAACAAGGAAGATAAGCAAGTAGAAAAGCAGGAGGAAAAGACAGAAGTTAAGGGCGAAGAAAAACAGGAAGAGAAAAAAGAGGAAGTGGGGGAAGAGGCGAAGCCCGAAGAGCCTGTGGCAGCCGAAGAATATGGTGACAGGGAGTTTAAGATGATTGCTCCTGTGGGAGTACCGACTATCGGTATGCTGCAAATGATGAAGGAAAGTGCAGAGATTGGCGGAGCAAAGATGAGCTATGAGTCGATAACTGCAACCGATACGATTGCACCGAAATTGATTTCCGGAGAAGCGGATTTTGCAGTGGTGCCTTCCAACTTGGCAATTAAGGTTTACAACAAGGGAGCAGCGTACCAATATGCCGGCTCTACTGTTTGGGGAATTCTTTATTTGGCGACAAGTGATGATTCGGTAAAGAGCTGGCAGGATTTAAAGGGCAAGACAATTGCTTTAATCGGCAGAGGCTTGACTCCGGATTTGACGTTACGTTATTTAATGCAAAAGAATGGCTTGAATCCGGATACGGATGTGACTTTGGAATATGTGTCGGGTGCGTCCGAGCTTGCTCCGCTCTTTATTTCCGGAAAGGCGAATATTGCCTTGCTGCCGGAGCCGATGCTGACACAGGTCATGACCAAAAAGCCTGAATCAAAGGTACTTTATGATATTCAGGAGGAATGGAAGACAGTGACCGGCGGGGAGAGTTATCCGCAAACAGCGGTTATGATTAAGAAGGAGATTATTGAGAAGTATCCTGTTCTGGTGGAAAGCTTTTTGGAGAGATTGAATGCCAGCATTGAATTTGCCAAGGAGAATCCGAAAGCAGCGGGGGATTATATGGAGGAAATCAATCCGAATCTGAAGGCCGGTGTGATTGCCAAGGCAATTCCAAATTGTAATTTGCAGTATAAGCAGACGGCAGATGCCAAGGCGGCACTGGAAACTTATTATATGACTTTGAAAGAATTTGGCCCTGAGCATATCGGAGGAAAGATGCCGGATGAAAACTTTTATTATCAAAAATAAGAATATTTTTTTATTTCTGATGGGAATTGGGCTCCTGCTTTTTAGCTGGAGCCTGATTTCTTATTTTTTAAATCAGCCGATACTGGTGCCTGCACCGACGGCTACATTACGTGAAATGCAGGCGATTGTGTTGTCGCCGGATTTTATCAAGATTGTTGGGATAACGATGTTACGCTTTTTGCTTGGTTTTTTTATCACGGTGCTTTTATCGGCGATTTTTGGCGTTTTAGCCGGACTCTCGTCAAGTTTTGCCTATGTCTTTTCGAGTTTTATCGGTTTGATGAAAGCCATTCCTACGATGGCAATGATTCTTTTGGCGATTATTTGGCTGAAGTCAGATTTTGCACCGATTTTGGTGGTGTTTTTGATTTCCTTTCCGGTGCTGTACTGGAGCTGGAAAACAGGGATTGAAGAAACGGACGGTAAGCTTTTACAAATGGCCGCAGTCTACCGGATTCGTCCGCTTCGTGTATTACGGGAGATATATTTACCATCGGTGAAACCTTATGTATTATCCGGCTTGTCGTCTGCTTTGGGTCTGGGCTTTAAAGTGGGGATTGGAGCAGAGGTGCTTTGTCAGCCGCGTTTTGGAATCGGTACGGCATTGCAAATTGAAAAATCAAATTTAAATACAGCCGGTGTTTTTGCATGGGCTCTCATTTGTATCGTGCTGGTCGGACTTTTGGATTTGCTGACAAAGCGTTTTTTGTTTTCGGCACTTCACCGTCAGGCTGAGAGTGCTAAAAGTGAAAAAAATTCAAAAATCTATTGACATTCTCGCCCGCCTGTATTATAGTAATAATACAACAAGACAATAAGACAACGGAACAAGGATACGAGTTCACGAATAGGAAGAAGGAGGATGCTATGTGGCAAATGGATTCGAATCGGCCAATTTATATTCAATTGGTGGAAAGAATAACGAGAGAAATCATTGCAGGGAAATACCAGCCGGGTGATAAGATGCCAACGGTACGAGAGTTGGCGGAAATTGCCAGAGTTAATCCCAATACTATGCAGAAAGCTTTTGCCCAATTGGAAGCCGAGGGAATGCTCTATACGGACCGCACGGTGGGAAGATATGTGACGGAAGATAAGAACAAGATAAGAGATAAGGGTCGGGAGTTAGCCAAGCAGTTGGGGGCGAAGTTTTTGGAAGATATGCGTTCTTTGGGATTGAGTGAAGAGGAAATTGTGGAGATTCTAAAGGAAGCAATGATTGAGCAAGCATAGACGTAAGGAGGATGTTATGAGAATAGAAATGATTAATTTAGGAAAAAGATATGGTACGTTGACTGCTTTGCAAAATGTCAATTTGACATTGGGGAGCGGTCGTATCATCGGTTTGCTGGGGCCGAACGGTTCGGGTAAAACGACTTTGATTAAAATGTTGAATGGACTGATTCAACCAAGTGAGGGTCAGATTTTATTGGATGGTCATATTCCGGGGCCATATTCAAAGGCCAGAATTTCTTATTTGCCGGATAAGTCATATCTGAATTCACACATGACCGTGGAGCAATTGATTGATTTGTTTGAAGATTTTTATACAGATTTCAATGTGGCCAAGGCAGATGATTTACTGAAAAGATTGAACATTCCGATTCAGCAAAAACTGAAAACTCTTTCCAAAGGTACACAGGAAAAGGTACAGCTTGCCTTGGTAATGAGTAGAGAAGCAGAGGTTTATGTGCTGGACGAACCGATTGGCGGTGTGGATCCGGTAGCCAGGGATTATATCCTTCAAACCATCATCAGTCAGTATAACCGCAATGCGACAGTCATTATTTCGACACATCTGATTCATGATGTCGAGAATATTTTGGATGATGTTATCATGATAAAGAACGGCTCTATTTTCTTGTATGACTCGGTAGAGAATATCAGAGAAAGAGAAGGAAAATCAGTGGATGAGATGTTTAAGGAGGTCATGAGATGGTACTAAAATTAATCAAACATGAATTTAAGTATTTGGGGAAATATTTATTATTAATTTGGGCAGGATTGGTGTCGGCAATTGTAGTACAAAGAATTGTTTCCGATTTCATTGACCATGAAAATCAATGGCTGCAACTTGTAGCATCGATGGCATTGCCGATGTTGGTACTGACCTTAATTGCAATGTCTTTTATCACCTTTGGTATCGTCATCATGCGTTTTTATCAAAACATGTTTACCGGAGAAGGCTATCTTACGTTTACTTTGCCGGTTAAAACTTGGCAAATTATTTTTTCTAAATTATTTGTGGGATTTTGCGTCATGCTGGTGCCGATGGCTACTATTGTAGCAATATTCTTCAGCTATACCAACAAGAATGAGTTCCTCTATATACTCAATCAATTTGTCAGACTTTACCATGAAATGGATGTTCCGCTTTGGATACAAATCATGTGGATATTGAGCATTTTCATAGGAATTATCAACAGTATCTTGGAGTTTTATCTGGCTATGAGTTTGGGACAATTGGCAAATCGCAACAAAATCATTTTTTCGATTATTGCTTATGGTGTTATATACTTTATCAAACAAGTTATCGCTACCATTATATCGGTTATTTTAATGATTTCATGGTCTAATTTACCGTTGGACTATCTACAGAATATAGACACCGTAATGGGGATAGCAAGCCTACCATCATTTCTTTTGGTAACAGGTATTAGTATTATCGAATGGTTTATGGTAGTGCATCTTTGCAAGAATAAGTTGAATCTGGAATAAGTGTTGCATAATGTTTCGGAGGAAGAGCAGCAGAGAAGGAAAACCACAAAATCAGTGAAAAATTCCTTCCAAAATAATAAGGAAATAACAGTAAAAAAGGAGGGCGAACAAACTTACTTGTTCGGCCTCCTTTTTACATCCTGTAAATCATAGAATCTTCCCTCGGACAAGGAAAAAGATTGTGCATGGCTATATTGACTAGGCCATGTTTTTGTAAAGGTCCTTAGTGGGATGATTTGAAAATATCAATCACTCGATCCTGCTGCCACGGAATTCCTAGTATCTTAGCAAAAATAGGTGCTTCGTCTGTCAGGGAAATTTCATCCAGATGAACACCGGCTTTGATTTCCGGCCCCTTTATCATTAAGGTTGTTTTCAGATTCGGTTGCGTTGGCAGAAATCCGTGAGTAGCTTTATAAGAGCCGGGAATTTCGGAAATCGGAGTCAAGTAGTGATTCAAAATTTCCTGCACGAACGAATAGCCGTCACCGGCTTCCAGAACATAGGAAAACGGGCCGTCCAGTTGGAAGCGAAGTTTGGCTTCGGCTCTGGTGTAGCAGGTTTTGAATGGTTTATCCGGCAAGTCCAACAAAGCATCCAGTAGAATTTCCACTTGACTTTGTAGTTTGACATCTTCTTTATCATGTAGATAAATATGCAAAGAGCCGTCCGCATTGGCACCATAGACTTTCCATTTTGTGATTTTACCCTTTTCATCGGTTTCTAAAAAGCCCAAATCTTTGAGTAGCCGATTGAAGGAAATAGCGGTATGATAATCTTGGAACCCATGGTCGCCCAAAACGGCAAAAGTGGTTTCCTCGTAAATACCCATTTCCTTCGTCAGCCAAATGATTTCTTCGACTCGATTGGCAGCGGAAAGCAGAGCAGTCTTGGCCTCCGGACTGAAAACACCGTGATAATGTCTGGCAGAGTCCAGTTCTGTCAGGTGGAGTGCAGACAAATTCGGTTTTTTCTTACGCAAAATATCTTTAAATAAGGCGGATGAAAAATTATCCAAATAAGGCTGTTCTTTTCCCTTGGCTTTGGAAGCATGACGAAGAGCATCCAAAAGGAGAGATCGAGAGCCATGTTTCCAAAAGAGAGAAAGCTGACTTTCCCCACGATTCGACCAAATTTCGGGGAAGTTGTAGGTGATGCTTTTGCTGCCGGCCATGACAGGATAAAGTACGGCTGCGGAAGTCAATCCGGCTGCGTAAGCCACATCAAATAAGGTCGGTACTTGAATATCCTTTTCATACCAATACCAATCATGCTTTGGTGCTTTTTCCGGCTCGGGGATTTCGTTGTTATAAATGCCGTGGTCCTTTGGATAGGCACCGGTAATAATACTGGTATGGCATGGATAAGTCAGGCTGGGATAAATCGGAGATACTTTCGGAAAGTATGCACCATGATTTAAAAAGTCCTGAAACACAGGCAAATGTTTGAAAATAGCCCTGTCCTTTGCGTTTAATGCATCAATGGATATTATTACTAAATGTTTACTCATAAGCACCTCTTTTGTGTTGGCAACAATTTCATTTATTCCTATATTATACTAAGGTTTTGACGGAAAAACAACAAAAAAAAGACATTGTCCTTATTTACTAAGAACAATGTTTTCCTTTATTCTTCCACTAAGAAAGGTGCTAAATCTTCAAGAATTTCTTCAATATTATTGCTGTCGTGTATTTTTAATGTAATCGGCTTTGATAAGTCTAAACTGAAAATACCCATGATGGACTTGGCATCAATAACATATCTACCGGAAATTAAATCAAAATCAGCAGAGTATTTTCCCACCATATTGACAAAAGACTTGACCTTATCAATGGAATTCAGGGATACGGATACTGTTTTCATTTTCCCCTCCTTTTTTGTCATCCTTTATTCTGAAGCTATCCTTTCCGCAATTTTGGAAAAATTGGCGGTGAGACAACTAATTTCTATTCGCCGATAGTATATCATAGCCATAGAGATAGTCAAGTTAAAAAACGATTACAAAATGATAAAAGTCGGCAATGTAGGAAAGGAGTAGGATTTGTTAACAAAAATTTATCTTGCTGAACAGCCGGATAGGCTTTATAATCAGTACTGCAAGATGATTTGCATAGTGAATTAAGATTTCTATATACGTGAGGCATATCATCAAGATGATTTGCATAGCGAAAAAAAC
>JAUMXK010000116.1 GCA_030535295.1 Eubacteriales bacterium
GGTATTTTTTTGTGTCAACTTTCTGACCTATTTAAAGTATACAGGAAGCTCCTTATTTTCCACCTATGGTCTTTTCGACATCTCAAAGCTCTTCCACAATTTCCATGATTGGTCTGTGAAAATTCTCCCCAAATTCCAGAGCGGCAGCAAACACTCTATTTAAAATTTCATCCTTCATTTTTCTTCTCTAACCCCTTTAAAAACTCAATTATTTTTTTCACATATTCTTTTGGCTGGTCAGCATGAATATCGTGCATAGATTGAAATCCATCCACTAAAATACTCTCCGGAATCAGTTCATTTACCCTCTTTGCGTCTTTTTCATCCATTGCTGAAATAAGAAGCCCTTCAGCAGTATAATAAGAAGGGGCGGTATCTTTTGGCGGAGCAACATGAAAAATACAGGCCGGAATACTAATTTGTTTTAAAATTGTTTCCTGGTCTATATCCTTAAAAAAACTAAAGTCATAAAAGGCATCGCCAAACCTTAAGTCATAATCTCCTGTTTTATCTTGTAAGTTGGCTGATAATTGCAGTAATGTATTAACCCCTAATTCTGGCGGATAATACCAGATAACCGGTATTTTGGTTCTATCTTTTTCAAACAATTTCCTTGCTGGTTCCGCTACAATTTTGCTCCAGTTATCATTTCCATCTTTATTAAACATTATTCTCATTGGATTATTTTTTAAATCATATTCAAAATAAGTTATGTTCGGTTTTTCGGTTAAATAATTGTGGATATTTTGAAACTGTTGATAAGAGAATGTTCTTTCTGCACGTCCCTTTTCTGTTGCAAAAAAAGGCCCATCCTCAAGGATTACCGCTTTCAGATTTTCTGGAAATTTAGCGGCAATATACGCAGCAATTAATGCTCCGGAGGAATGCCCTGAAATTATGGTGCTTGCACCAACCTTTTCTTCTATAAATAAAGCAATATCAGAGCCTATCCGTTCAATATTATATAAGTCAGAATTTTTGCTTGATTTGCCATGTCCATAATAATCAAGAGCAAAAACATGAAAGTTTTGGGTTAATTCCGGTAAAACAGTGCGATAATCCTTCCAATCTACCATTTGACCATGTAGCAAAACAACATTCGGACCATTGTCCGGGCCTTCTGCATAGTTTATTATGCTCCCATCACCTACTTGAAATTGTTTTACTTCAATCCCTAACTTCACAGATCTATTTTTTAAAAATTTCTCTCCAGAATAATCATAATTTATATTTCTATATGCATAAAGCCCACCCAAAATAAAAACAACGCAAAACAATATCACGACCCATTTTAATATTTTCATTTTCATCTTCCAAATCTCCTTGGATGCTCATCAACCTTATGTCGTCCCATTCATGCTTTTTTACTGCTTACTGCACCGGCATTTCCTCTTTAAAACTTCATTGTTATAAAATTTTAATATCTCTCAATCCGGTATCTCTTGGTTTAACAAAAAATCAAATACATCGATTGTCAAAATGCCATTTTCATCTCTCCGAAGCGGAAGCCCGTCTTTGACAATGATTATTTTCCTGAAAAAATCCTTTATCTCCAGTAAGGGGGCTTTTCCTGTCTGATTTTTTCATCCGATGGTAGGCTTAAAGCCGACTGAATGTATAATCTCTTACTTCCCAAATTAGCTTTCTCAGAGTAACCCCTTTAATTTAACCGCCAAAATATGCTTGCATGGCCCACGATTGTTTTGATGCTTTAAATACCAGGCACAGGTGCATTTGGCCTCAGACAAATCCATTTTGCCGTCATAAGTCACTCTATAATCAACATCCCTTGACCTTACCAGCCAAGTGTTTTCTCCAATCTCTGTGATATTTTCCAGCAGCTTCTTTGCCCCCACCAGTCTTGGGTTATTCTTTAGGACTCGCTCCGGCTCCTCCGGGAGTTCCCTGTGAAAATATGCCTCTTCCCCCACATCATAGCCCAGCTTTCCGGAAACCGCCAAAATACCTAGAGCTACTTCCACTTCCAATTTCGATATGTTCAGCCTTTTTTTTAGATTTTCCGGATTGATTTTTGATTCAAATTCTAAAACAGAAGCCACATTTTCCATATTTTCCAAAATCTCCGGCTTAGCCAGTTCTTCCAGTAGTGCCCCTTCGCCGGAATAGCCCTGATAACTTTGAGCGGTCAAGCTAAGTACCAACTTAGCTCCCGGCAATTTTACCTCCACCATCATCGGCCCTTTTTCTCCATCCTTGGGAGCATAAAAATCAATCACCTGCACATCACTCATCACCCGTTTAAGCGAACTTAGGCGATGTAAACCGCTAATATAGACACTATCTTTCCCGGCTCTGGGCATTAACTGAATCCCTGTCCTTGAATACGTCAGCCAACCGGACTGCTCTTTGCCGGATACCGCCGGTAAGGCAGCCAGAAAGCTTTTGGCCAACACTCCCTGAACGCTAAAAAGCTTTCTCATATTCTGATGAATGGCGGCGCAGTTTCCCAAGGCCCGAATCCATCTGTCCGGCATTTCCACCGGCCTTTGGTGCAGCATCCGAATTACCTCTGAATCCGTTTCTTTTACTGTATGAAGAGTGCGCAATCCATCTTCTCCAATCTTTAAATGAAGCTTATCTTCCTGCCGGATTTGCATCAGTGATTTTCTCAGTTCCAAGCCAATATCTACATTGGTGCTGCCAAAAGCAATTTTTCCATCCAGCCCCTCTTGCAATAGGTCCATTCTGGCATAGACTCCATTACAAGCAGAAAAACACTCCGCTCGCAAGCGGTCCCCCTGAGCAGATAAGACCGGATCCCGAAACGGCACCGGCTGATACTGAAAATAACGGGTCGATACAATATCTGCTAAAACCAGCAGACCTCTGGAAATCATCGCCGGTTTTGCTACTTCTCCACTAAAAAAAAGCGGATTTTTTTCAATTCCAATCGGTGTCAATGCCGGTGCCAAAGCCAGTGCCAAGTTACCGTCATAGCATGTAGAAGTAGTGCTGAATTCTCTCATAGGTATTTACCCTTTCCTTTCTATCCTCCGTTCTGTTTTTCATTGTTATTCCAAAAATGAATCCGTATGTTTCCACCATAATCTGTCAATTTATTATTATTTTATCACTTTTTCCAGTTTCGGACAACGGAAATGATTTTCTGTCTTTTTCTATTATTAAAAAATCTATTCCACTGAATCACACTATTATAAAAAGAAATGATTTTTGAATTTTAAATTCTGCTATTTTAAGTCATTTAACCTCTACAAATAAATAGATTATAGTTTTCGTTTATAATTTTTATAATACTTTTTTTTCAAGCAAAAAGCCGACAACATAAGATTTATCAACTTATATTATCGGCTCTGCGTCTTTGCGTCCGGCTCTTTGATTATTGTAGTTTTCAATTCTTTTATATTGACCAAGGTTTCTAATTTGCACTTAGTACAATAGAGAGGAAAATTTTTTAATTCGGTATCTGCCCTTAGTTTTATTCTTACAGATAAGGCATAACAGCCATTCTGTTAGTATCATCTTCGCCACTTCCTTTTAATTATAATCAGCATATCTCAACCAAGCTATTGTTGAAATCAATCCTAAAACACTTACCCCAAATAAACTAATTATGCTCCTTAAATTAAATACCACTTTTCCTGTAATACCACTTGCGAGTGCAGGAATAGACCATGGAATATATTCACCCAAATTAAGAGCTGAACCGAGCTGTGAAAAAAGAACTGTGAAAATGATAAATGCCAATGGCGATAAATATCCACGACCTAAGCAAGCAAAAAATGCAACCGGAGTAGAGAGTAAGATAGTGAGGGTAGTACAATAACCAAAAGTAAATATGCCATTGAAAACGGCTATTGAGTTCCAACCGGAAAGTCCTATCAATTTGCCAGTTAACAATCCTAATACAAGTGCAATAATTGATATAAAATAACTCCATAAAGCGATAACTGCAAACTTGGATAATACAATCGTATCTCTCTTTATTGGAATCACCAATAAGTCTATCATGGTTTTATCAGAGTATTCTCTACCAAAAACCCAAGATGTTGTAAATCCAAAAATAAGCAACCCCCCAATAGAAATTACTTGTGATATGGACATAAGGTATGATGACCAATCTGTTATTCTCATCATCTCCATTTTTGCAGAA
>JAUMXK010000025.1 GCA_030535295.1 Eubacteriales bacterium
TTATTTGTCATGCTTCTAAGTTAATGGATGTCCTCTACTTCTTATTTTCAATCTTAGTTCTCCTCTCTCTTGTCTTCATTACCGGTCACCCCCAGCCATTCACAATACCCAGCCATGACATGGTTTTTCGACCATTTCCATTTCTTAAAAATGCGGTTGTAGTCCCGCTTAAATAAGATTACATTGCCGAACTTGTGGTAGATAGTCTTTCCTCCACCAATTGCGCCGCTGCACCGCCAAGGCTATGCCCCAGAACAAAATCCTCGCCATCAAGCACTACTTCCGCTCTGCCGTTATTATAATCGGGAGCGTATTGGAGGATAACTTTTTTTAAGCTGCTCATGTTTCATTTCCTTCTAGTATTTCTATTGCTTTTTGGTATTTTGCCAGCCTTTCCTTATCTTTATCCTTTACGGAATCCAGTCTTGTCAGGTCGCTGTTGTGCTTTAAATCTGCCAGTTTGACCATCCTAGCCAACGGGTTTTGCTTGATTCTATGAATATAATCAAAGTAGCCGACACCTTTTTGATGTGTCATCAGTTCAATGGCATCACATACTTCTCCGGAAAACCCCATCGCCTTTAAATCCTCAAGGCGGTAGTCGGTATCTTCCACCAAGTCATGTAGTAGAGCGACAATCACCGCATTTTCCTCTTGCATTTGTTCCGCCAAATGATAGGGATGAAACACATAAGGCAGACCGCTTTTATCCACTTGCTCTTTGTGAGCCTCAAACATCAATTTCAACGCTTTTTTGGTTGCTACGGTATATATCATAGGTTATTTCTCCTTATAAACCGGCGTTTGCCGGCTAATTAACTCAACTTTCCCACAGTCTTTTCATAGAATACTATATCCATTTTTTCGTTTACATGCTCAACCTGTCCCGTTTGAACATACCCCATTTTCTCATATAGATGTAGATTTGCTTTTTCTTGCAAAATGGTATCAAGGCACCAATGGTCAGAACCATATATATTTTCAAGCTCTATGATTGCTTGTTGAGCATATCCTTTATTCCGAAATTCACCCATAATCCAAATTGGCGAAATTCTTTTTCTACTTCCATCATTTTTATTAACTATTCGTACTGCACCCACAACTATATCATTCTCAACAATATAATAATAAGTTGTCCAAGGCTGTTCAAATTTAGCTATTATTTTTTCTAAACTTTCCGTTGCCGGACTCCTATCAAAATCTTGGTATTTATCTAAAAACTCTGTAAATGCCTCTACTTGCATTTTCCATAATGTTTCTAAATCTTCTCTCGTTACTTTCTTTAATGCGATAGCCATTATCCTTCTCCTTTATGCAATCCGTAGCACAACTTTCTAAGTGATGGTAGAATATAAATAGTACAAATTAAAATGAGATTTCTCCTAAAATAATGTATAATAGATTAAAAACAGGAGGTACTCATTTATGTCACGAAAAAAACAACACGACAAACAATTTAAACTGGATGCCGTTCAGTATGTCAAAGAACATCCTGATTTGACCCAAGTTGAGTGTGCTAAAAACCTTGGAATCAGTATCACTTCCCTTGCCAGATGGTTAGCTCTTTACAAGAATAACGATGGGGATATCCCCGTAAGAGGCTCAGGAAACTTTGCTTCGGAGGAACACAAAGAAATCGCCAGATTAAAGCGTGAGTTGCGGGATACGCAGGACGCTCTTGATGTGTTAAAAAAAGCCATCGGCATTCTGGGAAAAGACTAACCACTGCTATTTATATCGAAGTAGCTGCCAAGGCGGAGATTTCTAAAACAAAAAAGCGCCGTATCTCTGTCTCCGGAATGCTGAAAATCTTAGGCGTTTCTCGCTCCGGCTATCGTGCCTTTCTTCTGCACAAGCCTTCTGCTTCCGAACAGAAAAAACGCGTTCTGAAGGAAAAAATCAAGACCATTTATCATAAATCCAATCAGAACTATGGTGCACCCAAAATCACTCATCTACTCAGACAATCCGGCGAATCCGTTTCGGAACGTACCGTTGGTAAGTATATGAAGGAAATAGGTATTCGTGCTCAGTGGGTGAAACCTTGGACAATAACTACCAGAAACTCTGACTTTAGCAACCAATTACATAATATCCTTGATTCTCAGTTTAATCCAGAACGCCCCAATGCGGTTTGGTGTACCGATATCACTTACATCTGGACACAGGAAGGATTTGTTTATCTTACTAGCATTATGGATTTATATGCTCGAAAAATCATTGCCTGGACTCTTTCCAACAACATGGAAGTCTCCTGTGTGATTGATACCATCTACAAAGCAAAACAAAGACGGTCCTCCGATCTCCCTCTGATTCTTCATAGTGACCGTGGAAGTCAGTATGTTTCTAATGCATACTTAGAAGCTACAAAACAATATCAATTAAGTTATAGCAATACCGGAAACCCTTATCATAATGCCTGTATTGAGTCTTTTCATGCACTGATTAAGCGGGAATGGCTCAATCGGTTTCGAATCTTAAATTACAATCAAGCTTATCGCCTTGTTTTTGAATACATTGAAACATTTTATAATACGGTTCGAATCCACAGTCATAACAATTATATGTCGCCCAATGAGTTTGAAGCTCTTTATTTTGATCTTTCTAAAGAAGGATTTCAGAAAAAGGTGAGTTAATTTGAGAAATCTCCCATTTTATTTTGTACTAAATCTTGACAGAGAACCAATCAACGATATTCCATCGAAATCCTCTGCTTTACCACCCTTCATTTCATTTTTAAAACACCATTCCACCACTGTTTGGTTTCCGTGATGAAAAAACTGCCTAATATCCCAACAAATAACTTTTCCCCTTGTATTCCATTCTTCAAACCAATGCTTGACCGTATCTCGATTTTCATATTTGGGACACCAACTCTCAATATAAATCACATCTTCCGTGAAAATATCCTCTATTCCCAAATCTTTTTGTTGTAACCACATATCAAACCAGAATCGAATCACGTTCTCCCGTTTTTCCGACATTTACTCATCCTCCTTTTAAAAAATGGACTCCATATCTTATATGATTTGGCTTTGCTAAATCTTTTCTTTTTGTATCAAGTTTTCCAATTAGAAAATACCTTCTTGGCTATAGAATTCCATACCAAAGAAAGACCAATTCCTACTATAGTGCCCAACCCATTAAAAATAATATCATTAACATCCGGAACCCGGAAATTAACCTTAGTAATCATCCCTATCATAAGCTGTAACAATTCTATCCCTACACTGGTTAGAACTCCTGCCAGAATCGTCTGTTTCACTTGAAATTTCGTTATTATAAAATAAAGAAAACCAAATGGTAAAAACAATAGAACATTTAGTCCGCTTTCATAGAAAGCATTCCTTTTTAGAGTTATCAGAGGAATAAGATTATAATTTATAATTCCTAATCCTTCATATGTTTCTACAAAGATATTGCCGTAAAGAATCGGAAATTGTGTATATTTGATTACCAAGATAAGATAAACATAAAATAAAGTATATATTCCAATTTCCCTTTGATTTTTCTTGTGTTTCCTCCAATATAGAAAAAAAGGAAAGTATAGAAAAACAGAGATTAACACAAAAATCCAATTAAAATCCAGCATTTAACCATTCTCTCCTTTCCGGATATCTATTTTACTAATATCTTGCATTTTTCCACTCATTCTATTTCTCTATTTCGATTTTTTCAAATGGAATCAGCTCACCTTCTGCTGTTTGTAAAAATAATTCTTCATCCTTTTCAATAATCATTGCTTCTGCATTTCCTAACAGTCTTGTACTCTTGTGATTTACGAGATAAAGCCGGCTAACATCCTCTGTATCATAAAAACGATATATTTTGGGCAGCAAAAAACCATATCCGTATCCATAAGTATATTCCTCTGAATCTTTTATTTTTCCAAGCAAAAGGATGGACTTTGTCTCTTCCACTTCCAGGCAAAGAAAATATTCCATTTCTACATCCTTCCTTTCCGAAAGAATCTTTTCTATAATCTTTTCCTTGCTCTGATAGCCAACTACCACATTCACACCTGCAATTAAAATGGCAAACACCATAACGATTGCTATAATTGAGTATTTTACAACATATTTCCTTTCCATTCTATCCTCCTTTTCATATGAGAAAATATTCAGTCTTTGTTAAATTATATACTTGTTATTGTGATAAGTCAATAATGCACCTCTTTTACGTAAAAAAGCGAGGCAGCCTAAGCTGCCTCACTTTTTCATTCTTATTCACTTACAGGTTCTTCTACCGAATAAACCTCTTCTTCCTGTTCATCAGAACTGCTGATTTCTACGTTACGGTAAATACTCATACCGGTACCTGCCGGAATCAGTTTACCCAAGATAACATTTTCTTTCAGACCGATAAGCGGATCGACCTTACCGAAAATAGCCGCTTCCGTAAGAACTTTGGTAGTTTCTTGGAAGGATGCAGCCGATAAGAACGACTTGGTGGCAAGAGAAGCCTTGGTAATACCCAGTAATACTTGAGTACCGGTTGCTTCTTCTAAGCCTTGTTCTCTCATTTGTTGGTTGACATTTTCAAACTCTAGGCGGTCAGCCAATACACCCGGAAGTAAATCGGTATCACCGTTGTCCTCAATCTTAATCTTCTTCAGCATTTGACGTACAATTACTTCAATATGCTTATCGTTGATTTCTACACCTTGTTGACGGTAAACTCTCTGTACTTCTTGCAGCATATAATCTTCTACTGCTGCACTGTTTTTAATCTTTAAGATATCATGTGGATTTACGCTACCTTCGGTTAATTCATCACCGGCTTCAATCACGTCACCATCATGAACCTTGATACGGGAGCCATAAGGAATAAGGTATGCCTTGCTGCTGCCGGTTTCTTCATCCGTAACAATTACTTCGCGTTTCTTCTTGCTGTCGCTAACTGTGACCTTACCTGCAAACTCAGATAATATCGCAAGTCCCTTCGGTTTCCGTGCTTCAAATAATTCTTCAACACGAGGCAAACCTTGAGTAATATCATCAGCGGTCGCAATACCGCCACTGTGGAAGTTACGCATGGTAAGCTGTGTACCCGGCTCACCGATAGACTGTGCCGCAATAATACCGACTGCTTCACCCACTTGTACCGGTCTGCCTGTTGCCATGTCCGCACCATAACACTTGGCACAAACACCAACTTTGGAGCGGCAGGTCAGTGCCGTTCTCAGTTTTACTTCGGTAATTCCCGCAGTAATAATCTTACGTGCTTGTCTTGGATTAATCATAGTATCCGCAGAAACCAATAATTTGCCGGTTTCCGGATGAACGATATCATCCACCGACCAACGACCTGTGATTCTCTCCTCTAAGGATTCAATCACTTCCTTATCATCCATGAAAGCTTTAACCTTAAGGCCGGCCACTTCTTCTTGACCTTCGCAGCAGTCTAATTCTCTGATAATCAAATCTTGAGAAACGTCTACCAAACGTCTGGTTAAGTAACCGGAATCCGCTGTTCTAAGTGCGATATCGGCAAGACCTTTTCTCGCACCATGGGCGGAAATGAAGTATTCAAGTACATCAAGACCTTCACGGAAGTTCGATTTAATCGGCAATTCAATGGTACGACCTTGCGTATCGGCCATCAGACCACGCATACCGACCAATTGCTTAATTTGGTTGCTGGAACCACGGGCACCGGAATCAGCCATCATAAAGATATTGTTGTAACGACCTAAGTTTGCAAGCAATGCTTGTGTAATCTTGGTATCGGCATCTTTCCAGGTTTCAATGGTCATACGATAACGTTCTTCTTCATTCATCTTACCACGACGATAGTCTTTAGTAATCGCTTCTACCGTTGCTTCAGCACCTTTTAAGATATCAAATTTATCTTCCGGTACTTCCATATCCGAAAGGGCAACAGTAATCGCACCACGAGTAGAGAATTTAAAGCCTAAATGCTTAATATTATCAAGTACTTCGGATGTCTTAGTCGAGCCATGAATATCAATACAGCGATGTAACATCTTCTGTAATTGCTTTTTACCGACTAAGTAGTCAATCTCGAAATCCAATAGCTTATCTGCATCTTCTCTTTCCACAAAACCTAAATCTTGAGGAATGATTTCATTGAAAATAATTCTTCCCGGTGTAGTGGTGACAATCTTGGAGATTTCTTCTCCATCGACAACCATGGTTCTTCTGACATGAATCTTGGAATGCAGAGAAATTGCCTTATTGTCATAGGCAAGGAGCGCTTCGTTTTCATCGGCATAATAGTTGCCTTCACCCAATGCGCCTTCTTTTTCCAAGGTCAGATAGTAAATACCCAGTACAACGTCCTGAGAAGGTACGCAGACAGGTCCACCATCGGAAGGTTTTAATAAGTTGTTTGGAGAAAGAAGCAAGAAACGACATTCTGCTTGTGCTTCCTCGGATAAAGGTAAATGCACCGCCATTTGGTCACCGTCAAAGTCCGCATTAAACGCAGTACAAACGAGCGGGTGTAAGCGAATCGCTTTTCCTTCCACCAGTACCGGTTCAAAGGCTTGAATACCAAGTCTATGCAGTGTAGGAGCACGGTTGAGCATGACCGGATGCTCACTGATAACCTCTTCTAACACATCAAATACATAAGGATCCAGTTTGTCAACTTTCTTCTTCGCAGATTTGATGTTGTGTGCCATCTTATCTTCCACCAAACGTTTCATGATAAACGGCTTAAATAATTCAATTGCCATTTTCTTCGGCAAACCGCATTGATAAATCTTCAGTTCCGGTCCAACAACGATAACCGAACGGCCGGAGTAGTCAACACGTTTACCCAAGAGGTTTTGACGGAAACGACCTTGCTTACCCTTAAGCATATCGGATAAGGATTTGAGCGGTCTGTTACCCGGTCCCGTCACCGGTCGGCCACGACGACCGTTATCAATTAAAGCATCCACTGCTTCTTGCAGCATTCTTTTTTCATTACGGATAATGATTTCCGGAGCCTTAATTTCCATTAAACGGCTCAAACGATTGTTGCGGTTGATTACTCGACGATACAAATCATTCAAGTCGGAAGTAGCAAATCTGCCACCGTCCAATTGAACCATTGGACGTAAATCCGGCGGAATTACCGGAATATGGGTTAAAATCATCCACTCAGGACGGTTATCCGAGCTACGGAAGGCTTCAATTACTTCCAGTCTTTTGATAATTCTGGCTTTCTTTTGTCCTTTGGTGTCTTTTAACGCCTGCTTTAATTCCTTACTTTCTTTTTCTAAATCAATCGCTGTCAGGATTTCTTGAATTGCTTCCGCACCAAGACCGACACGGAAAGTATCTCCATAATTATCCAAAGCTTCATGATAATCTTTGTCGGATAAAACTTGCTTATAGCGAAGACTGGTTTCACCCGGATCCAAAACAATATAAGAAGCAAAATACAGCACTTTTTCCAATTTTTTCGGAGAGATATCCAAAATCAATCCCATACGGCTTGGAATGCCTTTAAAATACCAAATGTGAGACACCGGTGCCGCAAGCTTGATATGTCCCATTCTCTCACGACGTACCTTTGCCTTGGTTACCTCAACACCACATTTATCACAAATTACACCCTTATGACGATTTTTCTTGTACTTCCCACAATGGCATTCCCAGTCCTTACTAGGACCGAAAATACGCTCACAAAATAAACCATCCACTTCAGGTTTGAGAGTACGATAATTGATGGTTTCCGGCTTTGTTACCTCTCCTCTTGACCATTCAAGGATTCTGTCAGGAGATGCCAGTCCAATCTTTATCGCATCAAAGTTTACCGTTTGTTGTTCTTTCGGCATATTATTTGACTCCTTCCGTTGGCTTAATTATCAAAATCGTCTTCGTCACCGATAATAAAGCTGTCTTCGAGATTAATATCATCATAATCATCATCTAATGCTTCATTTGCATCAATTTCTTCCACTTCACTGTAATCAAAGCTTTCACTTTCATCATCCAAATTATCCAAACGATAATCACCCAGCTCAAAATCTACACTGTCATCGAAGTCATCTTCTCTCAATTCAACTACTGTGTCACCTGTCAGGACATTAACATCAAGTGCCAACGATTGAAGCTCTTTGAGCAATACCTTAAAGGATTCCGGAATACCAGGCTCAGGGATATTTTCGCCCTTAATAATCGCTTCATAGGTCTTGACACGACCGACAACATCATCCGACTTCATTGTCAAGATTTCTTGCAAGGTATAAGCCGCACCATAAGCCTCCAACGCCCAAACTTCCATTTCACCGAAACGTTGTCCGCCGAACTGTGCTTTACCGCCCAGAGGCTGTTGGGTAACTAAGGAGTATGGACCGGTGGAACGAGCGTGAATCTTATCATCAACCAAGTGGTGAAGTTTCAAGTAGTGCATATAGCCAACCGTTACTTCCGCATCGAAGTATTCGCCGGTTCTTCCGTCTCTCAATGGAAGCTTGCCGGAACGTGGAATATTTACGCCCTTCCATTCATCTCTATGTGCTCTGTTATCGGATAAATATTGGAAAACTTCTTCATCAAGTTGTTCTTTCCAGTTGTTTTCAAATTCTTCAAAGCTTAAGTTTACATAATCATTTGCCATATCCAGAGTATCCATGATGTCATTTTCATTGGCACCGTCAAATACCGGTGTAGCAATTTTAAAACCCAAAGCCTTGGCTGCAAGTCCCAAGTGGACCTCCAAAACCTGCCCAATATTCATACGAGAAGGTACACCCATCGGATTCAATACAATATCCAACGGACGACCGTTTGGCAAGAACGGCATATCTTCCTGCGGCAATACTCTGGAAACAACACCTTTATTTCCGTGACGTCCTGCCATTTTATCACCGACGGAAATCTTACGTTTTTGTGCAATATAGACACGTACCGCTTGGTTTACACCGGGAGATAAATCATCTCCATTTTCTCTGGTGAAGATATGAACATCAACAATGGTACCTTCTTGTCCATGTGGTACTTTTAAGGAAGTATCTCTAACTTCTCTGGCTTTTTCACCAAAGATAGCACGAAGCAGTCTTTCTTCGGCTGTCAGCTCGGTTTCTCCTTTTGGAGTTACTTTACCGACTAAGATATCGCCGGAGCGAACTTCCGCACCGATACGAATAATTCCTCTTTCATCTAAGTCTTTCAGCGCTTCTTCACCAACTCCCGGAATATCACGAGTGATTTCTTCCGGTCCGAGTTTGGTGTCACGTGCTTCGGACTCATGTTCTTCAATGTGAATCGAGGTGTATACATCATCTCGAACTAAATTTTCATTTAATAAAATCGCATCTTCGTAGTTATAACCTTCCCAAGACATAAAGCCAATCAGAGGGTTCTTTCCTAATGCAATTTCTCCGCCTTGTGTCGAAGAGCCGTCTGCGATGACTTCGCCCTTGGTCACGGTTTGGCCTTTTTTAACAATCGGTCTTTGATTCATGCAAGTACCTTGGTTGGAACGCACGAATTTTTGCAGACGATGACTTACTTTCTTGCCACCTGCGGTCTTTATTACAATATCCGTAGCCGAAACCTTTTCAATCACACCGTCCTCTTTCGCAAGAACAACGATACCGGAGTCAACAGCCGCCTTATGCTCAATACCGGTTCCGACAATTGGTGAATCGGTCGAAAGCAGAGGTACTGCTTGACGTTGCATGTTCGAGCCCATGAGGGCACGGTTCGCATCGTCATTCTCCAGGAAAGGAATCATGGAAGTTGCCACAGAAAAGACTTGTTTTGGAGAAACGTCCATCAAATCAACCTTTGTAGCATCCATTTCCGTAATCAATTCTCCGAAACGACCGGTTACATATTTATTCTTAAATTCACCATTTTCCGTCAATGGTTCATTGGCCTGTGCAATACGATAATTATCTTCTTCATCTGCTGTAAAATACTGAACTTCCTCGGTAACAATCGGTGGCTTGCCATCTTCTTTTTTGATGATACGATATGGAGATTCAATGAAACCATATTCGTTAATTCTGGCATAGGTAGCAAGCGAGTTGATCAAACCGATATTCGGACCTTCCGGAGTTTCAATCGGACACATTCTACCATAGTGAGAATAGTGAACGTCACGGACTTCAAAGCCTGCTCTGTCTCTGGATAAACCACCCGGACCGAGTGCTGACAAACGTCTTTTATGTGTTAATTCTCCAAGCGGATTGGTTTGATCCATAAATTGCGATAATTGCGAACTTCCGAAGAATTCTTTAATCGCTGCCGATACCGGACGAATATTAATCAAAGATTGTGCCGATACGGACTCTGTATCTTGTACCGTCATTCTCTCTCTGATTACTCTTTCCATACGGGACAAACCAATACGGAATTGGTTTTGCAACAATTCACCCACCGCACGAATACGACGGTTCCCCAAATGGTCAATATCGTCTTTGTTTCCGATATGATATTCCAAATGCATATTGTAGTTGATGGAAGCAAAAATATCTTCTTTGGTGATATGCTTTGGAATCAGGTTTGCAATATTTTTTCTGATTTGAGTAATTAATTCTTCACCCGAAAATTGTTCCATCAAATCCATCAAAACAGGATAATAGACTCTTTCATAAATACCCAATTCTTTTTTATTGACATCGATATATTTACTGATATCCACAAATAAGTTGCTTAACACTTTGACAACACGGTTCTCCACCGTCACATTGACTGCATGAATCGCAAGGTCCTGCATTTCTCTGGCAAGTTCACGACTGATGACACTGCCTGCTTCTGCAATGACTTCACCGGTTTGTATATCAATCACATCTTCCGCTAAAACACAGCCGGTGATTCTGTTTTCAAAGGCCAACTTTTTGTTGAATTTATAGCGTCCCACTTTGGCCAAATCATAACGTCTGGCATCAAAAAAGACAGCATTAATAAGAGATTCCGCACTTTCCACTGTTGGCGGCTCTCCCGGTCTGATTCTTTTATATACTTCAATTAAGCCTTCTTCGTAGGAACGAGAATTATCTTTTTCCAAGCTGGCTAAGATTTTAGGTTCTTCACCGAACAAATCTTTAATTTCGGAATCTTTTCCGACACCAAGTGCACGAATTAAAACGGTAATCGGGATTTTTCTGGTTCTGTCTACACGAACATAGAATACATCATTGGAATCTGTTTCATATTCCAACCATGCACCACGATTTGGAATCACCGTACACGAATATAACTCCTTACCGATTTTATCATGCTTGATAGCATAATAAATTCCGGGAGAACGAACTAATTGCGAAACTACAACTCTTTCTGCACCATTGATTACAAAGGTGCCTGTTTCCGTCATTCTAGGTAATTCACCCATGTAAATTTCATGTTCATTAAATTCATCTTTTTCTTTGTTGTACAATCTTGCGATAACTTTTAATGGTGCGGCATAAGTAGCATCTCTTTCCTTACATTCTTCGACGGTATACTTTGGCTGATCACTCAAATTGATATCCAGAAATTCCAAAGATAGACTATTGGTATAGTCTTCGACCGGAGAAATGTCTTGAAACGCTTCTTTTAGTCCTTCTTTCAAGAACCATTCGTAGGAATTTTTCTGCACTTCAATCAGATTGGGCATATCCAGAACTTCTTTTTGTCTGGAATAAGTCATTCGCAATCCATTACCAATGTGCATCGGCTTAATTCTTCTTTTTTCCATCTTGTCGCTTCACCCCTTGGCTATTATTGACTTATTAACATTATAAAGAGAGCTTCATTTTTTTGAAACTCTACAAAAGCAATAAAAAATATATTTCTTATTGCAAAACCACTATTTTCTTGCTTTTGTCTGCATTTCCATCACCTTTTCGGCCGATAAAAAAGCGTAAAAAGCCCCATAGTGACGTATCAACTAATATTATCACTACTTTTTTTATTTGTCAAGTTAATTCCGATTATTACATTTTTTTTTACAAAATTTTATATTAATTTAATGATTTTCGCAAGATATTGCTCGATTAGTTGAGGATCATATTTCTTACCGGATTGCTGCTCCATCGCCGTTTGCAGTTCTTCCGGCGGAATATTTCTTACATTTTTCATATAATAAGCATCAAAAATCAAGCGGAAAAGCCTTACGGAATATGGAATCTCCTCACCGGAAGTGCCAAGTGCAAAGCCGTTTCCATCCCAATGTTCATTGATATTGAAGAAATTTTCCGCTACTTTCAGCCCTTCGATTTCTCCGATATTCCGTAAAACAATATAGCTGGACTCTATTAGCTTTTGCGGGAAATGCAAGTTTCGCAGATTATGTCCCGGAATCTTCCAGTCATCCTGGTGGGTAATCAATTTCCCGATATTGATATAGCGTATTATCGCCTCTATTTCTTTAAAATGAGCCTGCTCTATCTCCAGCTTAGTCAGTATGGAAATCAAAGCCTCTTCTGTGCTTTTCTCATTTGGAGCCATCTCATAAAGCTTATTTAGCATATCCTCAATGAATATTTTCGCATTGTTTTGTCTCTCATTCTTTTTGCTTTGATACATTCTTTCATCTGCCAAAGCCAGTACGGCATCTGCATCCTGCTCTTTCGATTCTTTAACCGCAAAGCCCATGGACAAAGACAGCGTCATTCCGTCCATTTTATTTTGCGCTAAATTCTTGTCTATTCTTTGCATAACAGCACAAACCGCTTTTTCATTGGCATTCGGTAAGATCATGCAAAACTCGTCACCACCGATGCGAGCCACTAAATCATGACTCCGGCAGCTTTGACTCAGTGCATTGGAAATGGCAATTATCAGCTCATCCCCTTTGGAATGACCAAACACATCATTGGTGAGTTTGAGCCCATTGATATCTGCCATGACAAAGCCAATCGGATAATTACGTTCATCCGATATTACTTTTTTCAGAACCTCGTTAAAATACTGACGATTGGCCATTTTGGTCAGGGCATCATGCTGTGCCTGATATAGAATCTCCACTTCCTGCTCTTTTCTTTCACGGATATCTCTGGCAGACATATAAATATACTTCTTATCCGAGAGTTCAATTTCAATGAAAACCGCTTCCAATAAAAGCTCCACTTCTCCTTTGGTCAGAAGCATGATTTCTTTTTTCAAGGCTTTTCCGCTTTCCAAGTTCTGAAAAACCTCTTCTACATAATCTCTGGATTTTTGATGTTCCGATTGCATTTCCGGCATCAGAAGATACAGTGCCTTCCCTACAACATCTTCTTTATTGCTGTATCCCAGCAATTCTCTGGCTGCCAGATTGATATCGGAAATTTCATCTTTTTCAATCAAAAAGACCGCTTCACTGGAATGATAAAACATGGTACGAAAGTGAAGTTCATTTCTCTTCAACTCCTCGTTGACATACTGCAATTCGTTATTTTTCTGATGAAGAATCTTATCCCTTTCGGATAATTCAGTCAAAAGCACTGCACGATTTTTGATATATCTCATTACGGTAAAGGCAATTAAGGTAAAGAAAGGATAAAAGACCACAAAAGTAATTGCCGAGTTCAAAGAAGAGCGCCATTCATCGACTGCCATAATCAGAACACAGGCACTACTGATAACATTGGTCAAAAAGGACATCAAAAATAAAGAGTAGGAATCAAACTCCTTCTTTTTATTTTTCAAAACATAGATAAAGCCAAGTTCTAAAAGATAAACCAAAACGATGCCGATAACTGCAACTGTCGTTCCCGGCGTTGCTCTACTCAATCGAACCACAAAGGTAAACACGAATGTAATGGTTGCCGCAATCGGTCCATATACAGCCGCCGCCAAATTGAGCAAAACTTCCCTGGCATCATAACTGATATTATTTACAGTAATATATGGTGTTTTCATATCAATAAATATAAAAATACTGAAAATAATCCCCTGCAAAAGCTGGTGATAAAACAAACTCTTCTTTTTTACCACACCGAATTGCTCACTAATTAATAATGAAATAAAAACAAAAGATAAAATAATACTTGCTTTTGACACAAGTCCCATAACTTGTTCCATCGTAAAACCCCTATTCCATCAATTTTCTTTTTATCAAAATTGCATGTGCGATTTCTTTCCCATTGAGCACATCCGGAAAGGCCGGTTGATTGATTAGACGACCTCCCAAATATAGCATACTGGATGCCCCGCCATCCAAATATGCAGCCGATTTCATTTTCTTTTCCGCCAAAAAGTCTGCCAGCCATTTTCCGGTCAATCCCTCCGCAATGCCTTTTTGTCTTCCGTCCACTACAAGAAAGCACAGCTTTCCTTGCGAGTTGATGGCAACTGCAGTTCTCGGCTGAAGAGAGGTTGTATAACCGATAAATTCCTCATAATCACTTGCTCGGCTTTGTCCCTCCTTTACCAGCCAACCGCCGGTTTGGTATACACAATTCGGCTGAATAATACTTCCATTTTCATCTCTGGCTTCTACTTTGATTTCCACCGTGTCACCTACTTGATAATGAGGGATGCCGTTTGGCAAATTCTCCCAATGATAATCCGCCAGCTTACCGCCCTCCGGTAATAAATATGTCAATAAATACCCTTCACCGATAGATATAGGCACTTCTGACATTTCTCTCTTTTTCACCTTGTTTCCCACAATATGATATGTCACCTGTGGCCGGAACACTCGATTGCTCAATCCGTAAAATGCGGTAAAGACATTGGCGATTCCATGATACGCACCATTATTGTATGCGTAAATCGGCCCGTTTTTTTCCTTTGAATGCCATGAAGCGGTCACTTGGATATCTTGAATGGTTGCTTCTCCATCGGCAATAACCAGAGATGGTGTACCGATATCACTGATTCGAATCCACTCACCTGCTTCGCAAAGCAGTCCGGCCGGACTTCCTAAATCATCAAAAAACATACCGTTTACAGCAGCCAACGCATTTTTTTCCTTGGCCATAACATTTAAATGTGCAAACCCAAACACAGATTCTCCTGCCAACATACTGCTGACATCTGCTCCGGACTTGGTATCCGCTTCCAGCACATATATTTTTTGATTGTAGTTGTATATTTTTGTTTCTATTTGCTGATAGCCTAAGGATTGCACCATTTGCAGCAGCAAAGAAATCATCTGAAAAATAGCTACGACTTCCTTCATCTATTTTCCTCTTTCAGTCCTTCCATTGATTGTCAGCCCAACATATCACCGTTTTCAGCTCTATCCCCAAAGAATCTACACCTGCAAGAGGATTCCCACTATCGCCGACAGCAAAACCAACAAGATAGGATGTACTTTCCATTTTCCGGAAAGGAGCAAAAGAATTCCTGCCAAAATAAGGCCCTGCCAAAAAAATACCATTTCTCCATTTTTTTCTCCGCTTTGCCAATAACTGATTTTGACAACCGAAAGCCAGGCGGAAAAAATTAGACCAAGCGAAGCCGGTTTGAGACCATAAAAAATCGCTTTTACCAATTTACTTTCTCGAAACCTCTCCAAAATACCGGCAATCAGCATAATAATCAACAAAGACGGCATAATTAGCCCCATAGTTGCTAAAAGGGAGCCCATAGTCCCTGCTGTGAGGTATCCTGTATAGGCAGCCATATTCACCCCGATAGGGCCGGGAGTTGATTGGGAAATCGCAATCATATTGGTAATATCCTCAGTGGTAAACCAGCCGGTACGAACGGAAATGTCCTCCAAAAACGGTAAGGTGGCCAATCCGCCTCCAACAGCAAATAGCCCCATTTTGAAAAACTCATAAAAAAGTTTCCAATAAATCATAATGTCTGTCCTCCTGCTCGGAAAAGGACAATCCCTAAAAATCCTGCAAATAAAACCAGTATGGCAGGTGAAATCTGCGGCAAAAGCAAACGTGCCCCGGCCACAGATAAAAAGATAAGATAAGCCGCCTTATCTTGCAGGGCACTTCTTTTTAATTTAAACAATGCTTCCAAAATCAACACGGTGACTCCGATTTTGATTCCTGTCATAGCATGCCGAACCTGAGGAATTTTGCTGAAATTTTCAATCACATTGACCAGCAGGACAATAATCATTGCCCCCGGCAAAACCAGACCTGCCGTAGCAATCACCGCACCTAATACACCAAACTTGCGAAACCCGATAAAAGTCGCTGTATTGACCGCAATAATTCCGGGGGTTGTTTGGCCGATAGCAAAATAGGAAGCCAAGTCTTCCTCGGTTGCCCATTCATTTTTCTCCACAATTTCTCTTTGCAGCATAGGAAGCATGGCATATCCGCCTCCAAAGGTAAATAATCCGATTTTGAAAAATGTAAAAAATAGTCTTCCCAAATTTTTAATCATTGTATCTCTTTCTTTACCAGATTCGAAAAAGCCACTCCTATCTTGGTAGGAATGGCTTTTTACGTAAGCTAATTATTCATCTAAGTTCTTTACGAATTCCACCATTTTTGCTAAGGCAACTTCTTCATTTTCACCGTCAGTAATGATGGTAATTTCACTTTCCATCACAATTGCCAATGATAAAACTCCCAAAATAGATTTTGCATTAATGGTTTTTCCGTCTTTTTCCACCGACACTTCACATGGAAATGTATTGGCCAATTTAGAAAATAATGCTGCCGGACGAGCATGAAGACCTGTTTTATTATTTACTTTAACTGTTTGTGATACCATTTTATTCTCCTTTGCTATCAGCTAAAATGAAACAAATTTACGCTATACAATTTTATTTTTGTGAAACGAAAGCTTGAACCAAATCGATGACCTCTTGCTCCGTTCCGCAAAGCAACGCTTTTTCTGCCAATTCTTGGCATTCCGCCTGACTGACACCGGACATAAAGTGTCGAATCTTGAGGATAGAAGAAGCACTCATGCTAAATTCATCCAGTCCCAATCCCAATAAGAGTGGGGCTGCAAATAATTCACCTGCCATTTCTCCGCACATGCCTGTCCATTTGCCCTCTGCATGAGAGGCATCAATAACACCCTTAATCAAATGCAGCAGTGCCGGATGAAACGGTTGATATAAGTAGGAAACTTTCTCATTCATGCGGTCAGCTGCAAAGCTATATTGAATCAAATCATTGGTTCCGATGGAGAAGAAATCTACTTCCTTGGCAAAAGCTCTTGCTAAAACAGCCGCTGCCGGAATCTCAATCATAATCCCCAGTTCAAACGCTCCGACTTCCACATTTTCCTTTTCCAGTTCCTCTTTGACTTCCATTAAAAATTGCTTTGCCTGACGAAATTCATCCAAGGTGGCAATCATTGGAAACATTATCTTTAAATTACCATATTTTGCAGCTCGAAGCAAGGCTCTAAGCTGAGTTTTAAAAATCTCTAAATTATCAAGGCAAAGTCTGATGGCACGATTGCCTAAGAAAGGGTTCATTTCATGCGGCAAATCATAATAACTAAGCTCTTTGTCTCCGCCAATATCAAGAGTTCTGACCACTACCGGTTTCTCACCCATTCTTTCCAAAACAGAACGATAGGCTTCAAATTGCTCTTCTTCTGTCGGGAAGTGCGTGTTGTTCATATATAAAAACTCCGTACGATACAGTCCGACTGCTTCCGCTCCGTTTTCTACCGCTCCGCTTGCATCTTCCGGTGAACCGATATTCGCCGCAAGGTCAACATGTTTTCCGTCTGCCGTCACAGTTGCTTTTTCTTTGAACACCTTGAGCATTTCCTTTTGTTTCAGAAATGCTTCCTGTTTTTCACGATATTCTGCCAATGTAGTTTCATCTGCCTTGCAGATGACCTTGCCGTCAATACCGTCTAAAATCAAAAGCTCTCCATCCTCAATTTGGGTAAAGCCGTCTTTCGTACCCACAACAGCCGGAATTTCCAATGTTCTGGCCATGATTGCACTATGGCTGGTTCTGCCTCCGATATCCGTCACAAATCCCTTAACGAATCTTTTATCCAAAAGTGCAGTGTCACTTGGTGTTAAGTCTTTGGCTACCACAATCACTTCTTCTTTGATTTGGGAAGGGTCTTGAATTGTAATGCCCTGAATATTCAAAATCACACGCTTGCTGACATCTTTCATATCAGCCGCTCTTTCTCTGAAATAGTCATCTTCCATTGCTTCAAACATCATGATAAAAGTATTTGCAACTTCCGAGAAAGCAAAGTCGGCATTTACATTTTCGGATTGGATCTTTTCTTTTGCTCCACCCAAAAGTTCCGGGTCGGTCAGGATTTGAATGTGGGCATCAAAAATCGCTGCATGTTCTTCATCCAGATTTATTCTGGTTTTCTCCATAATTTCAGTGAGTTGAATTCTACTTTTTTCTATTGCATCTTCTAATCTTATCAACTCGGATTCGATATTTTCGATACTCTTTTTGTCAATTACCGTTTCAACTTGCGAAAACTTATATGCCTTAGCAATTGAATAACCGTCACTCGCTCCAATTCCCTTTAATATCATATAGACCTCCCAACTTACTGAATATCTGAACTTTACTTTATAAGTATACCACAGTCCGTGTCTAACTCAAAGCAAAATTTACACGGATATTATATTTTCTCTTCTATTTTTAAAATATAGCGATAAATTCCTTTGGCAATGCCGTTTTCATCATTTGTTTCCGGTAAAACATGACTGACTTTGTCCTTCAAAAAGTCGACTGCATTACTGCAAACCAAGGAAGTTCCTGCATATTGCAGCATCTCCTTGTCATTCAAATGATCTCCAAAGGCAAAGACACACTCTCTGTCCACTTCTAAATATTCCGCTATTTTCTTTAGGGCAGCCCCTTTATGACAGCCCTTTGCCATCAAATCCAGCGCCTGAAATGAGGACTGGGTAATCTCGATTTCCGGTACCTCTTTTTCCAGTTCCTCCCATAGTTCCTTCAATCGTTCGGGATGTTCCTCCGTCAAAAACATCTTTTCGCAAGGAAATTTCATCATTTCCCGGTCTTTTAGGATTTTTGTCTTGAAGGCTAGAAAAATCTCATCGGTTATTTCCTTGTCCAAATCCTTTGTCGGTAAGTGCTCCATTCCGTAAAAAGAATAAAAATCACAGCCAACCTCTCTCTTATCGCAAATCTCTACCACTTTTTCCACTGCATGGCTCGGAATCGGAATACTATAGACTTCTTTGCCTTCTATGACATCACGAATCATACCGCCGTTGGAGGAAATGACATAGCGTACAAAGGGTAAGGTCAAGTAATGTGCCCGCATCAAAATCTCCGGTCTCCCGGAAGCCAACACAATCTCGTAGCCATTGTCTGCTAAGGCTTTTAGCGCTTCTCTATTTTCTTCTGAGATTCCACGGCTATCATTTAGCAATGTTCCATCCAAATCAAATGCTACCAATTTTTTACAACTACTTTTCATTTTCTTCCCTTTCTTACTTCTGCTGCATTTCACCCAAACAATATCTCGTGTAGCTCCCACGGTTGGTTTGAATCACTTCCAATTTGGCAGGGATTCTTTCCTTTAATTCCGCCACATGAGAAATAATACCGATTATTTTTCCTTTTGCCTGCAAATCCATGATACAGTCAATCGCCATATCAAGGGACTCCGGATCAAGCGTCCCGAAACCTTCATCAATAAAGAGCATATCCAGCTCAATTCCTCCGGCATACGAAGAAACCACCTCGGAAAGCCCCAGTGCCATTGCCAGAGCCGCCTTAAAGCTTTCGCCACCCGACAGGGTATTGACACTTCTGGTCTTGCCCGTATAGGCATCGAGCACTTCGATTTCCAGCCCACTTTGTCTGCCTCGATGTGTCACTTCTTCTTTGCGTCTTAGTTGATAGCGCCCTGTCATTTTTTCCAGACGTACATTGGCCATTGCCAAGACATCTTCCAGAAAAGCCGCCAATACATAACGCTCAAAAGTCAATTTTTTCAAATTATCTCCATTGGCCACCTTGGCAAAATGAGCTATCTCAAAATACTTTGATTTTAAGAGCTCTCTTTCCGCTTCCATTTCCTCCAGTTCCTTGATGATTCGGCGATTCTCCTCTGCTCTGCGCACCAATAAAACAGCCTTTTCTATATGGACGGCCCCTGCTTTTTCCAGATTCTCGATATTCTCCTGAATTTCCTTTAAATCATGCTCTTTCTCTATGGTCACTTCCTTTTGCAGAAGCTTTTCCTGATTCCATACTCTGAGTTGATTTTCACGGTATTCCCTGCAGCTTTTTTCATATTCTGAAAGCTGTTGCTCTTTTTGTAACGCTTCTTCCCAACTCCGTCTATCCGAAAAACCGGTCTGTTCCAGTTTGTCCTGAAACTCCTTTTCTTCTTCTTTCCATTGTATCTGTAAATTATTTTTTTGCAGCTGCATACTTTTTTGAGCTGTTTCTGTTTCGGCGGCCAAGCGAATCACTCTCTGAAAGCTTTTTTCCAGTTCTTCTTCCGACTGCTTTTGCTTTTGTCTTGCCTCCACTTTCTTTTCCAATTGAATTTTTAAGTCAAAAATCATATTTTCATGAATCTGTTCTTCGTATTTGGGCAAAACATTTTGTTTCAGTGCCTTACCTTCGCCGGCCAATAGATTCATTTGCGCTTGTTCTTTTGCAAAATCCGAAACTGCCGCTTCTTCCATCGCCAAAAGCTCTTCTTCTTCTTTTTCCATTTTTTTAATGGACTGCTGTATTTTCTTTTGCTTACTAATTTGCTCCAACAAAAAGCGAAGTTCCTCGGTGTCTGCTGTATATTGCTTTTCTTCTATAGAAAGAAAATCTTCCACTTGTTTCCTTTCCGAAAAACCGCTTTCCATGAAAAGCTGTTCCAGTAGTGCTTTTTCTATGGCAAGACTTTCCGCTTTTTGAGCAAGAAACTGTTGTTTTCGCTCCTGAATTCGTTCTTGCTCCATCTCCACCGCATGGATATCCGGCACTTCCGACATTTCCGGAGAAAGGCCTGTATTTCCATGATATACTTGTTGACAGACCGGACATACATCCCCTTCTTGCAGCTCCCGGCAAATAGCCACAACATGATTCTGCCGCACAAGCTCTATCACTCTTTGATACTCCTTGCGAACTTCCTCCTCCAGGAAATGAATTTCCCGCTCCTGCTCATCAAAGGATAGTGCCTGTTGCAAAGCAAGAGAGTACTTTCGGTAAATTATTCTCACCTTTTGATATTTTTCCACCTTCTTTTCTATGTGGTTTTTCTTTTCTTCTATATTTTCCACAATCTCTTGGCGGTAGCTTTTCAATAGATTTTGCACATTTTTTTTACGCTCTGTCAAGTCCTGCAAATATTTTTCTTTCTCTTTACAGCTTTCCCTGAGAATGGCGTACTTTGCTCTCAAATCGAGCAAAGAGGAAATCAGGGGAATTTGTTGCTGCAATTCCAAAATCTCTTTTTCCATTTCCGCGCATCGGATTTGATATTCTTCTGACTTGATATGTTGATATTGGTTTTCCAGCGTTTCTTTTTGCTGCTGCGCCCTTTGGCTTTTTTCTGTTAGCAATTGCAGCTCTTGCTCTATTTGCTGAAATTGCTTTTCCAGCTTGACACAATGCTCTGCATAACCCTTCAATGAAATCGCCTTCCCTATTTTACCTATAAGTGCTTCCTTTTCTTTTATCTCATTTTCTCTTGCTTTCAGATTTTCTATTTCTGCTTGCAGTTGCCGCAATTCTTGCAACTTCTGATTTTCTTTGGTTTTTGCAAATAAAACTTGCTTGGCCAGATTCATTTCCTGTGCATAATGCTCTGCATTTCGTCTATGTTCGTCGGCTGTAGACATATCTTTTTTATTTTGACTTTCCACCGCTTTCGACAATTCTTTGTGGTCTATTTCCTCTTGATTTAAAAGATTGTGCAGCTCACCGTCATCCTCTTCGGTTTGCAATTGCAACACCCATTGTCTTCGGATATTTCTATATTCTTTTATTTTGTGTTCCAATTCCTCACATTCCATTTTTAATCGCACTTGGAATTGTTGATATTTTTTGGCATCAAAAATATCTCGAAGTATCATTTCTCTTTCTTTGCTATCTGCTGTCAGCAGCTTACGAAACTCCCCCTGAGGCAGCATAATAATCTGCTTGAACTGTTCCGAGCCAAGACCGACAAATTCCTTGACCTTTTCGACAATCTCCGTATTCTTGGTAAAGCTCCAAAAATTTCCCTGTTCATCCGTATACTCCAATTCCGCTTTTCCTGCCACTTCGGTAAAGCCGGTTCCGTTTTTCTTCGGTTTCATTTGTCTTGGTTGTCGAAAAATCCGGTAAATCCTGTTTTTTACGGAAAAGGTCAGTTCAACCTCTGTCAAAACATCATCCGGAGCAAAATCACTGCGCATACCTTCCGCTTTTCTTTCTTCACCGCTGGCATCTCCAAACAGAGCATAGGAAATCGCATCAAAAATAGTGGTCTTACCTGCACCGGTTGGCCCACAAATCAAAAAAATCCTTTCTTTTTCTATTTCTGTAAAGTCTATCACTTCCGTATGTGCAAATGGCCCAAAGGCAGTCATAGACAATTTAATTGGCTTCATTGATTTCTTTTCCTCCGCTCAGCACTCTCTCCTTCAGGCCGGTTAAATCCGGGGTTTTTCCTGTTGCCGTTTCATAAAACTCTGCAAATAAGTCCAAAGTATCTTTTTTATTTAAGTCTTTTCCCATTTGCAATATGGCTCGCCCGGCACTTTCTTCTTTTCTTTCGTATTCCAAGCCCAAAATATTGGGATAAATCGCTCTTAAATCTCGAATCGGCTCAATTTGGATTTGTTCATCGGTTAGTCTTGCCAAGACATAATCTTCACGATTTTCATCCTGTCTTCCGTTTTCCAAAAGCTCTGCCAACTTGCCTTTCAAAATCCGCAAATCTCTTTTTATCGGTAATTCTTCCAAACGAATTTTCAATTCATCTTCCCAGTCCAAAACTACAACCGTCTTGTGATGATTGGCCTCTGAGAAAGAGTATTTCAAAAGCGAACCGGAATAACGCATACTTTCCCTGCCGATTTTCTGTGGCTGATGCAAGTGACCCAAAGCCACATAATCAAAGACATCCATGATTTCAGCCGAGATATAATCCACGCCTCCAATGGAAAGAGGTCTCTCCGAATCGGACTCTATCGGATATTCTTTATCTGCGCCTTCGCCTTCCTTCCCGGAAATAAAAAAAGTATGCGCCAAGGCAACATAGTATTTTTTCTTGCCATTCATCTGCTTTTCGGCTTTTATTTTTTCGGCAATCGGCCTGAGCACCTCTTGCATCGCTCTTTCTGCCGTCTTTATTTCCGGCATTTGATACAGTCCACGAATATAGGCCGTATCTGCGTATGGAATCGGATAAAACTCCCAAATGGCATTCTCTTTTTCGATACAAATCGGCTTGATTTCTTTCTCCAATTTCGCTCGCAAATAAAGACCGGATTTTTCCATCAGGCTGCTCCCAAAATCCAATCTCTCAGGGTTGTCGTGATTGCCCGTAATCACAATCATCGGAATCTTCAAATCCAAAAGGATTCTTTCAAACACTCGATTTAGAAGCGATACTGCCTCTACCGGAGGATAAGAACGGTCATAAATATCGCCTGCCATCAGTATGACATCCGGTTTTTCTTTTTCCAGCAGAGAAATAAAACTCTCCAGAATATAAGCCTGATCCTCATGCAGATAAGTTCCGGCCAGCAGTTTTCCCAAATGCCAATCTGCGGTATGAATGATTTTCATAAAAAACCCTCTACTTTTCTAAAAATATGGCGCAAAAATCGATAATAGTAAAGTTAGAAGCATAACAAGTGCTACACCGATTGCAATTCCTTTTTGTACTTTTCGATTATACATGATATTCCTTTCTTAATTTATACTTTATTTTTAAATTTCAGCTTCTTTTTCTAAATTTTATGGTATACTGTTACCGATATATATTTTAGCTAATTTATCTTTCCCTCTATCGTTTTAGACTACCTTGTATATCAGGGAAAGAAAATATTCTTGCAAAATAAGTTGCATTCATCATTTACTTCAAAAGAAAGGCAATCCCATGGCTGAATTTAAAATCCCTTCTTTTTTTATATTGTTTCTGACATTTTTATTTCTTTGGCTTTACCATTCCCGTAAGAATCAAAAAAGCTACCTTGCGCAAAAGGAAGCCTTTTGGAATAAGGAGCAGGAAGCTTTGAATACTAGAAAAAAAGAAATTCCCGACGAGCTAATCTATCGTCCGGATATTTCTACGCTTTCTTTTCCTGACCTCGATCTAAGCGATGCTTTACTTGTGAAATACCGGAAATTGGTGAAACAAATTACAGCAAGTGCGGAGCTACCCATGATGAACCTCCGCAATATGAGCAATACCGATATCCGCCTTCAGTTCGGTGTTGCCAATCAAGCTTTCATTACACAGGCCGAGGAAAATTATGATGCCTTTCTCAATTTCCTTTTTGATTACGCCCTTCTTATGAAGGAAAACCAATGTATCCAAGAAGCTGTTTTGGCTTTGGAAGAAATCATTCGCCTGGATTCCGATACCAGCAAATACTATATTTTACTTGCAGACCTATATGCCGAAACTTCCAACCAAACGGGATTACAACGCTTACGACATGCTGCCGAAAAGTGCAATCCCATTGGTCAGTCAAAAGTTCTTCAACATTTGGACAAGCTCAAACAATAACTACTCTTCTTTGGCTTTATTTGCTCTTTTGAGATTTTTCTTGGTATATTCAATCACTGATTTTTTCTGGGTTTGAATATGAGCAATCGCCAAGTCTACTGCATGCTTGGATGCCTTTTTTCTCAGGGCATCTACAATTTGCAGATGCTCACTGACCAATTGGTTATGGTCAGCAATATTATAAATATACTCAATACGATAACGATAAATTTGTTCTCGCAGATTGTTAATAATTTGAATTAATTTTTCATTACCGGATGCTTCAAAAATGATATCATGAAAAGCAATATCCCGGACTACGATTTCTTCCAATTTCTTCTCATTCACAGCATCGATAAATGCCTGATTGGCATTCGCCAATTTTTCAATATCTTCCGCATCCATATTGGCACAAGCAAGTTTAATTGCCAGTCCTTCCAAAGTTGCTCTGACCTCCAAAACGTCATTAATGTCCTTTTCCGTGATATCGGCTACTTCAGCACCCTTGCGTGGAACCATCACAACCAGGCCCTCAAGCTCCAATTTCCGGATAGCTTCCCGAATCGGTGTTCTGCTTACACCCATTCTATCTGCTAATTGGTTTTCCATCAATCGTTCCCCGGGTTGAAAATCTCCTCTTAAAATAGCAGTTCTTAAATTTCGAAAAACAATATCCCTAAGCGGCAAATAATGATCTAAACCTACTTCTATCTCTTGCACTTCAAACACCTTCCTTAAAACACCCTGTCGATTATTAACCCTACCTACTTTATACCTTATCTTTTCATTATAGCGAATTTCTCGGTACAAGTAAACTACTTTTTCCGAAAAAGTCCTTTGCTTTTATCCCTTTGTCCAAGCCACTTTACAAATACAAGACCGGCTCTTTTTATCCTTCCCATTCCTTTTTGGTATAAAGCTGATAGTATAACTGTTTTTTCGCCATCAAATCTTCGTGATTTCCTTCTTCGGCAATTCCATTCTCTGTCAGTACCAAAATACGGTCCGCTTTTTTGATAGTGGTCAATCTGTGAGCAATGGTCAGGGTTGTCCTGCCTTTTGACAATCTTTCCAAAGATTCCTGAATAATTCTTTCGCTTTCATTGTCCAGTGCGGATGTCGCCTCATCCAAAATCAAAATCGGAGGGTTTTTCAGAAACACTCTGGCAATGGAAATTCTTTGTTTTTGTCCTCCCGAAAGCTTGACTCCTCTTTCACCGACATAGGTATCAAAGCCCTGCGGCAAGCCCATGATAAAATCATAAATGCCTGCCAGGCGTGAAGCTTCTACCACTTCCTCTCTTGTAGCATTTAGTTTCCCGTAGACAATATTTTCATATATCGTGCCGGAAAATAAATAGACATCCTGCTGAACAATACCGATACTTTGTCTTAGTGATTTCAAGGTAATTTGATTGATATTTTGTCCATCCAGCAAAATTTTACCGGAACTGACTTCATAAAATCTTGGAATCAAATTGCAAATCGTCGTTTTTCCCGCTCCTGAAGGCCCAACCAAAGCAAGATTTTCCCCTTTTTTAATTTTCAGATTCAAATCGGTCAACACATCTTCATTGCCTTTTTCATAGCGAAAAGATACTTTGGAAAATTCAATTTCTCCCTGCACATTCTTTACCTCTATTGCACCCGGTTCATCAAAAATCTCAATATCTTTATCCATGATTTCCGCAAATCTTTCGATACCGGTAATTCCCTTTTGAAATTGTTCGGAGAATTCCACAATCCGGCGAACGGTAACCAAAAGGACATTGACATACATAACATACGCCAACATATCTCCTGCAAGGAGAGTGCCTTGCATCATAAAAACTCCGCCAAGTAGCATAACTGTCACATACATCAGGCCGTTGAATCCTCGTGTAATCGAGAAAAAACCTGCCATGTGCCCATATAAATCTTTCTTAATTTCTAAAAACCTTTGGTTGCCTTTTTCAAATTTGGCAATTTCTTTTTCTTCGTTGGTAAAAGCCTTGACCACTCGAATCCCCAGTAAGCTGTCTTCAATATCGGAATTTAACTCGCCGATTTGTTTTTTCAAATCCCGAAAACCCTCTTTCATTTTCAGGCGATACTTCGTAGAGGCCCAAATCATAATCGGTATCATGGTAAACAAAACCAATGTCAGGGGAATATTTATCCCCAGCAAAATGACAAAAGAAACGACTATTTGAATCAGGCCGATAAAATACTCTTCCGGACAGTGGTGAGCAAACTCGGTAATGTCAAAGAGGTCCGAAGTGATTCTGGCCATGATTTTGCCGACCTTGGTATTGTTGTAATAATTGTTGGAAAGCTTTTGCAGGTGATGAAAGACATCACTGCGCATATCGGTTTCAATCATGGCACCCATGATATGTCCCCACTTTATCATATAATAATTGGCCAACAAACTGATAATACGCAATACAAAATATATGGCGGATAAATTAAGTACAAAGGAAATGGTAAGACTTGCCATATCATTTATCGCCTGATTGGTCAGTTTGCGCAGCAATACCGGTAAAACCAGCTCTGCCAAAGTAGACATCCCAGCGCAAAAGAGGTCAAAAAACATAACTGCCTTATGCTTATTGAGATAAGGCCAAAAAATACGTATTAACTGCCATGTACTGTACTTTTTCGTTTCTTCCATATTAACACCCTCTCTCTTAATCCTATATATGAAAAAAGCTAGGAATCTAATATCCTAGCTAAAAATGGGTGGTACAGGACTCGAACCTGCGACTTCCACCATGTCAAGGTGACACTCTACCAGCTGAGTTAACCGCCCGTGAGTAATATAATATCAGATTGTGCTCCATTTGGCAAGCATTTTCTGCGATTCGTTTTTATTTTCTTTTCAAATTAATTTTATTCTTTCTCTACCAAGTTTTTTAAAATTATGATATACTACATATATATTATATGTTTATTTTGGATTTATACTAAAATTATGGAGGTTCTTTATGCAATCCTATTTTGATGGTGGCTTATTACAGCTCATTGCATGGCGTATTCTCGGCATTATAGTGACTGTATTTACTTTCGGCCTTGCTACTCCTTGGGCTATATGTTTGATTTACTCCTGGGAGGCCAGACATACCGTAATCAATGGCAAAAGGCTGGTATTTGACGGTACTGCCGCTCAATTGTTTGGAAATTGGATTAAGTGGTTGTTTTTCACGGTAATTACCTTTGGAATCTATGGCTTTTGGCTGGATATCAAATTAAAACAATGGAAAGTGAAACATACCCACTTCGCTTAACATCATGTCATATATCGCAAAAAAATATTTAGGAGGTATTTTATGTACGTTTCATCGAAAATGAGCCGAAATATTGTTTCTGTTTTTCCGGAAGCTTCTATATCCCTGGCTTTTAGGTTGCTTCGTGAGCAACATGTTCGCCAACTTCCGGTTGTAGACAATGGCAAACTGGTCGGAATGGTGACAGAGGCCCTTTTAAACGAGGTATCCCCCTCCAAAGCCACTTCTCTCAGTATTTATGAACTGAACTATATTTTGGAAAAAACTAAAGTAGCCGATATCATGGAAAAAAATGTTGTCACTTGCGGCGAAGATATGTCCATTGAGCAGGTTGCTCTTTTAATGAATGAGAATGACATCAATATGGTTCCCGTGGTGGACAGTCAAACCATGATTAAGGGAATTATTACCAGAAATGATATTATTGCCTCTTTCTTAGATATTCTCGGCTCTCGTGGCAAGGGCTCCCGTATTATTCTTATCGGAAAAGATGAGCCCGGCACACTTGCCAATATCTCCAAACTTTTGAGTGAACGCCAATATAATATTGTCCATATTATCAATTTCCCAACCGATAATCCGAACGAAAGTGAAATCATCATCCGTCTTGATTCGGTCGCCAATACCGAACTCCTTCAAGAATTGGAAAACAACGGATTTAAAGTAGAAAAGCATACCAATTAAAGTTTGGATTTCAATGCATGGCTTAGAGAAAACCTAATATGAAGTCCATCCATTTAAAAAGGAGCTGCCCGGCAGCTCCTTTTTCATCTTATTCTACAACTTCGATATCAAAATTGATATTTTTCCTCAAAAATTCAACCGCATCTTTGATTTCTCCGAAAGAGCGCTTGTGTCTTTCCTGGTATTGTGCAGCAGAAATGACCTGCACCCGAAAATTCTTTTGATATTTTTCCGCCAAAAAATCTTCCAACCGTTTCAGATAATCTCCCATTTGCAAATAGTCTGCACCGGCCTCATTTTCCGTCACAATCGTCAATGCCTCTTCTTTTTCCGTATAGAACGGAGTTGCTCCCAGAAGTACCACATCAATTAATCCATTGATATCAAATTTTTGTGTTTTCCATTCTTTAATAACAAGCTTGATATCCTCCGGAAATGCCATGACATCCACAGGTGGAAGCTTCGGTTGCGGCTTTTCCTGAACTGCCTTGACTCCACCCTTCTCAACCACACGGACAGGAGTTTCGGCCATCTTCTTTTCCAGATTGTCCAGTCTTTGCAAAATATTCTCCGTACCCTTATCCAGCTCCGGATGGCAAAGTTTTATCCATGTCAGCTCCAGCAAAACTCTCTTATTGCTTTCATATTTCATTTCCGCTTCCAGTTTGGAAAGTTCTTTTATGGCATACATCAAAAAGCTTTCATCACACAAAGATGAAATCGCCTGCAAAGCTAGCAAAGTTTCCGCAGATAAGTCTACAATTCTCTCCGGCTCAGGCATAGTTTTTACAATCATCAAATCACGCAAAAAAGCAATTTGACCCAGCAACATTTGTTGTAAATCTCTACCCTGCATTATCATTTCATCGGTCTTTTCAAGCAAAGTAGCGATGTCTCTCTTAATCAAAGCTGCCGTAATCTCCTCATAGACTGTGCTATCCACTGCTCCGAGAAGCTGTAAGACTTTTTCCAAAGTAAGTTTTTCTCCCAAATAAAAAGCCATACAACGATCCAAAATCGAATGAGCATCTCTAAGTGCCCCATCCGCAAGCTTGGCAATCAAGCGCAAGGCCTTGTCTTCATATTCTATCCCCTGCCCATTCAAATATCCGGTCATTACCTCTTGAATAGCAGGACTACTGATTCTACGAAAATCATAACGTTGACAACGGGATAAAATCGTATCCGGAATCTTATGAGGGTCGGTAGTAGCTAAAATAAAAATAACATGTGCCGGAGGCTCTTCCAATGTTTTGAGTAGCGCATTAAAAGCTCCGGTAGAAAGCATGTGGACTTCATCCACGATATATATTTTAAATTTGGCATTGGCCGGTTGATAGCGAACATCTTCTCTAAGTTCACGGATATTATCCACACCATTGTTGCTGGCAGCATCAATTTCCATGATATTTAGGTCATTTCCTTCCAATTCTCGTCTGCAATTTTCACATTGATTGCACGGATTGCCTTCTTTGGGCTCCAGGCAATTGACCGCTCTGGCAAAAATCTTAGCTGTTGAGGTTTTTCCGGTTCCTCTGGTTCCGGTAAACAAATAAGCATGGCTAAGTCGCCCCGATTGCACCTGATTTTTTAAAGTTTTGACAATCGCATCCTGTCCTACAACTTCTTCAAAATTTTGAGGTCTTAATTTACGATAAAGTGCAGTATAAGCCATTTTTCTCTCCATCCTGGCAGCGTCCATTTGACTGAATTTGAAAATCCACACATATCCCGTCGACAATAATTTCCCAAACGCTTCATGGCTCAACAGCTCAAATTCGGCACCCCCACGGCACATGAAAGTGTCTGCTTAGTGCTGCTTCCGTCAAGATCTGACACGATTCACAGATTTCCATTGCGTAGGACCAAACTCTCAACACCATCAACCCAAGGCTGCTTCACAAAATTAAGCCTCTGTTCAATATCACCCCTGCTATAGCGGATTGCAGATACAGGGCACCGC